>DATGJB010000205.1:0-7054 GCA_035295425.1 Chloroflexota bacterium
AGCAGGGTTGAGATGGGGCGCCGTGCGACCTCGGTCGCGCTCAGCACGCCGCCATTGGACTGCATGATGAGGAATGGAGTCGCACCACGATCGTTGTGCAAGCCGGCCACCCGGTCGGCCGCGTGCTCGACGTACGTTTCGACCGAGGGCTTGACGAAGGCGTCGATGACCGTCGTGACGGTGCGTTCGTACTCGCGATACTCCGGCAGAACGCCCGACGACAGCGATACCGACGCCTCCGGGTACTCCTCCGCCAGAATCTGCGCCATGCGCCGTTCGTGCTCGCCGTTGGCGTAGGCATGAATGAAGCACACCGCCAGCGAGCGGATGCCACGCCCTCGAAACCACCGTGCCACGTCCCGCGCCTCTTGCTCGTCGAGCGGCTGCAGCACCTCGCCTCGGTAGTTGAGCCGCTCCGTCACCTCTCGGACGAGGTGAAGCGGCACGATACGCGGGGGCTTGATCCAGAAGTAGGAATTGCCGTAGCCGGAGGGGACGCTCTGGCGAGCGATCTCAAGGACATGCCGGAAACCACGCGTGGTAATCAGACCGAGCGACGTGAACCGCTCCTCGAGCAGCGCATTGGTCGCCACGGTCGTTCCGTGGAAGAGACCCGAGGGCGCGCCCCGCCGCCCTTGCAGGATCTTTTGCACGCCCTCGATCAGACCGCGTGATGCGTCGTCGGGCGTGCTCGGCGTCTTGGTGGTGAGGATCTCGCCGGTGTCGTCGTCGATCGCCACGACATCGGTGAACGTTCCACCGGTGTCAATGCCCACGCGGTACAGGGCCGGCGCCGCCTCTACCATGGCTGCGGGTGTCGGCGCGTACACGGGGATGCACCCTGAACGGTCTGGTAGGGACCCATTACCTCGTGTCCTCCGCGGCAGTCGCACGTGTCTCGGCGTCTCGAACCAGCGCCCGAATCTGGCCGGGATTGAGCGGCATTTCGGTCACGCGCACGCCCCAGGGGCCGAGCGCGTCTTCCAGTGCCTGGGCCATCAATGCCGGTACCGGAATCACCCCTGCTTCGCCCGCTCCCTTGATGCCAAGGGGATTGAGCGGCGACGGGGTCTCCAGGTGGTCGACCTCGATATTCGGCACCTCCATGGCGGTCGGTATCAGATAGTCCATGAACGTGGTCGAAAGCGGCTGCCCATCGGCGTCGTACACCAGGCGCTCGTAAAAGGAGCCGCCGATCCCCTGCGCCACGCCGCCATGCACCTGACCCTCCACGATCATCGGGTTGATGACATTCCCGCAGTCGTGGACCGCCACGTACCTGAGGATCGTGACGATGCCGGTTTCCGGATCGACCTCGACAATCACAGCGTGGTTTCCGCTGGCGAAGGTTGCCTGTTCGGGGCTGAAGTACTTGCGAGCCTCGAGCCCCGGCTCGGTCCCCTCCGGGAGCGGCGGTCCCTGGCGCTGTTTGAGCAGCGCGATGGCGCGGGCGGCCTGCGTGCCGTAGGCGTACCGGATGGGATTGGCGACGACCGCGATGTCCCAGATGGGCAGCCCGCTGTCCGGCGAGCCGGCGACGAAGATACGTTCGTCCCGAAGCTCGATATCGGCGGGGTTCGCCTCGAATAGCTCGGCGGCCAACGCTACTGCCTTCTCGCGCACCGCATGTGACGCGGCGCCGATAGCGTTGCCGGTGACGACCGCGGAACGGCTGGCGTATGTGCCCGAGCCCCAGTTCATCGAGCGTGAATCACCGGTCGTGATCTCGACCTGGTCGGGCCGCACGCCGAGCTCGTCGGCGACGATCTGGGCGAAGCTAGTCTCGTGTCCCTGGCCCTGAGTGCCGACGCAGGTTGCGACGACCACCCGCTGCGCCGTGCCGTCAACGCGCACGTGCGCGCCCTCGTACGGTCCGATGCCGGTCCCTTCCACATACGACGCCATGCCGAGGCCCACGTAGCGCCCCTCTCGCCGCCTGCGCTCCTGCAGATCGCGGAAGCCAGCATAGTCGATTCGATCGAGGGCCAGCTGCAACCCTGCCGGATAGTTGCCGCTATCGTAGCGGGTGGGAGCGCCGTCCTGAAATGTCAGCCCGACATCCCACGGGAACTCATCCGGTCCGATCATGTTCTTGAAGCGGATCTCCGCCCGATCCATCTCCAGCTCGCGGGCTACCCGATCGATCAGTCGCTCCATCACGTAGCAACCGTGCGGCCGGCCTGCGCCGCGGTACGGCGTTACCGGCACCTTGTTCGTGTAGACCGTCCTGGACTCGGAGAAGTAGTTGCGGATGCGGTACGGCCCGGGAAGCTGGGTGGCGGTCACGATCGGCACGACAATGCCGTAGGGGGTATAGGCGCCGGCGTCGTGCAGAAAGATATCTTTGACGCCGAGAATCGTGCCGTCTGACCGGACCGCGATTGACGCCTCGTGCATCTGCCCGCGCTCGTGATTCGAGGCGATGAGGTGCTCGCGGCGGTCCTCGGCCCACTTGACCGGCTGCCCTAGCCGCATGGCTGCCAGCGGGACGAGCACCTCTTCCGGGTAGAACATCATGATCTTGACGCCGAAACCGCCGCCGACATCCGGCGCCACCACTCGCACTGAGTTTTCCGGAAGGCCGAGCAGGACGGCCAGGCCGTTGCGGATGGAGAGCGGCGCCTGCGTGGTGTCCCACATGGTCAGCACGCGCTCCGCCGAATCCCACTGGGCCACGATCGCGCGTGTCTCCATCGGCTGCGCCGCGCTGCGCTCGATGTAGAGGCGCTCGGTGAAGACATGGTCGGCTTCGGCGATGGCGCGCTCGATATCGCCGACCTGCTGGGTGAGTGTGGCAGCGACGTTGTTCGGTACATCCTCGTGGACGAGCGTGTCGCCTGAAACCGCATTCTCGAGATCGATCACCGCAGGGAGGATCTCGTACTCCACCTCGATCAGGTCGCAGGCGTCCTCGGCGATGTAGCGGTCTGTCGCCACGACGAACGCCACTGCCTCGCCGACATAGTTGACTTTGTCACGGGCCAGCGGATACTGCGTCCTGGGGTGAATCAACGCCTCATTGGGCACCACCATCGGCGAGGGACGCCACACGTCGCCGAGATCCTGCCAGGTCCAGACCGCGAGCACGCCCTCGAGCTGCCGTGCCGCCTCGACGTCGAGATGAGTGATGCGTCCGTGTGCGACAGCGCTCCGCAGCACGGCGGCGTGGAGCGTCGCGGCCGGCTGGAGGTCGTCGACGTACCGACCCTTCCCGGTGAGGAAGCGCTCGTCCTCGTTGCGCCGCACCGGCTGGCCGAACCAGCGCGTGCTCACCGCCTTTCCTCGGCCGTGGCCGGTATGTTCCCCGTCAGGTGCTCGCCGGCACGGCGAACGGCGCGCACGATGTTCTGATACCCGGTGCACCGGCAGAGGTTTCCGGAGAGCGCTGCCCGAATCTCCTCCTCCGATGGGGCGGGATTCTCGTCCATGAAGGGAATCAATGTCATGAGAAAGCCCGGCGTGCAGAAGCCGCACTGCAGGGCGTGTTCCTCGCGGAACGCCGCCTGCAGCGGATGGAGCGCTCCGTCCGGCGCAAGCCCTTCGACGGTCCTGATGGCGCGCCCGTGGGTCTGAACCGCGAAGAGAAGACAGGAGCGGACCGGCTCGCCGTCCAGCAGCACCGTGCAGCAGCCGCATACCCCGTGCTCGCAGCCGACGTGCGTGCCGGTCAGGCCCAGCGTGCCGCGCAGAAAGTCGGAGAGCAGGAGCCGAACCGGTACCTCGCTCTCCACGGTGGTTCCGTTGACGGTGACCTGGATGCGGCGTGCGGTGTCCATCAGGCGTCGCTCCGGGCCCGCCGTCCGGCCGCGGCGAGTGCTCGATACACGAGCGTTTCCGCCACGTCGCGGCGATAGCGGGCGTCGGCGTGCACGTCGGACGTCGGCTCCATCTCCCCGGCGGCCACCCGCGCTGCCTCGCGCAGCCGGGTGTCGTCCGGATCCTCACCGGCGAGACCGGCTTCCGCCGCGCGGGCGCGCATCGGCACCGGCGCGGCTCCGCCCACCGCGATGCGCGCGTCGGCGCACCTTCCCTGCGCCGTCACGGTAAGCGAAACGGCTGTCGACACCAGCGCGAAGTCACCATGACGCCGCGCCACCTCGACAAATGCCTGGCCGGTTCCAGGAGACGGCAGCGGGAGCCACACCTCGGCAAGAACCTCGTCCGCTTCGAGCGCCGGCGTGAAGGTATAGAGGAAGAACTCTGCGGCGGGAACTGTCCTCGTCCCGCGTTCTGAGCGAACCGTGGCAACTCCGTCGAGAGCAACGAGCACCAGCGGTAGCTCGGCGGCGGGGTCGGCATGAGCGATGCTGCCGCCCACCGTGCCCCGATTCCGAATTTGCGGGTGTCCCACCCAGCCAATCGCCTCGCGCAGCAGCGGCAGCCGGTCGGTGACAGCCCTGTCGCGCTCAATCGACCGGTGCCGGGTCATGGCGCCGATGGCGATGCCCGGCCGGCCGTCGCGACTCTCCTCGCGCAGATAATTCAGCTCGGCGACCCGATTGAGATCGATCAGGACGGCCGGCTGCGCCAGGCGCATGTTGAGCAGCGGCACCAAACTCTGGCCGCCGGCCAGCAGCTTGGCCTCGTCCCCGTGCGCAGCCAGCAGGGCAGTGGCCTCCGAAAGGCCAGTGGGATCCACATAGGTAAAAGGTGGGGGTTTCACCGCCGATCCTCTGCGCGGGAATGCTCAACTATTGTGGGACGCTCGCACAAAAGTCAAGCGACGCGGCGGCGCTAGGCGGTAGACGCGGCTCGGCCGTTGGCGAGCATCGCGCGGGCCGCGGCAGCCGCGACCGCGGCGTAGAGATCGTCGAGATCGAACGGCTTGTTCAGAATATCGACATCGTGCTCGCTCAACCAGGCGGCGTTGTTCCGGACGGTGATGCTATCGGCGGAGCAGAGGATGATCGGAATCGTGGCGGTCGCGGGATGGAGTCGCAGAAACCTGCAAATGTCAAGACCGCTTTGACCGGTTTCCATGCGCACGTCGAGCAACACCGCATCCGGCTGCTCGCGTCGCACGGTGTCAAAGGCGCTCAGGCTGTCGGAGCAGGGCAGAGGCTCCCACCCTTCGTCTCCCAGCGCTTGACAGACATAGCGGAGAAAGTCGAGGTCGTCGTCGATGATCGCAATACGAGCCATCCGCTTCTCCTCCGATTGCCGATGCGTATGCAGCCGCAATCATACCGGGAGCCGCTCCCTCTGTCAACAGCGATCTTCCTTGCGTTGGCCGCCGCGTCGCCGGCATTCGGGTACGCTTGGTCGAACGTCCACCGACCTGGAGAGTGCTATGTACAGCGAGCTACCTCCCGACATTCGCGAGCGGCACCCTTTCCACATGTACGACGAGATCCGGGCGCAGCCGGAGGCGGTTGCGCGATCGGTGTCGATTGTCGAGCGTGACGGAGCCGCCATCGTCGAGACGCTGGCGGACGCCGAGCGCGTGTTCGTGGCCGGTTGTGGCACGTCCATGCACGCGGCTGAGGTTGGAGCGTGGATGCTGCGTGCTTTCTCGGCCGGAGAGATCGATAGCCATGCGGTGGGCGCCTTCAATCTGCTGACCTACGACTTCGGACTGCGCCCCGGCGACCTGGTCGTCGGCGTGTCCCACTCCGGAACAACCATCATGACGATTCGGGCGCTGCAGCGGGCCGCCGAGCTCGGCGCGCGCACCGTGGCCCTGACCGGATTGCCCAACAGCCCGGTCACCGAGGTCGCGCAGCAAGTTCTCTACACCGGATACCCGGAAGAGCGGTCCTGGGCGCACACCATCAGCTACCTGGCGGCGCTGACAAGCTTCGCGGCTCTGGCCAATGAGATTGCCGCGGCCGGCCGCCGGCTGGATCTGGCGGCGCTGCCCGAGGTGGTGCGCGGGGCGCTTCAGCTCGATGAGTTGGCGCACCGCCTGGCGGCCGGCTATCTCCTGGCCGAGCAGGGGGGCAAGGAGCCGTCGATCGTGCTGATCGGCGCCGGCGCGAATGCGGTGACCGGACGCGAAACGGTGCTCAAGCTGCGGGAGACGAGCTACGTCGGTGCGGCGAGCTTCGATCTCGAGGAGTCGCTGCACGGACCGCTGGCGTCGGTAACGTCGGACACGTTGGTGGTCCTCATCGTCCCCGACGGCCGGTCGATTCACCGTGCCACCGAGCTGGCAGGCGCGCTCGCCCGGATCGGCGTGACGCCGGTTGGGCTGGTGGGGACCCAGGCGGCGGAACGATTCGACGCCGCACATCGCATACTTCTGCCCGACACGCCCGAGGCGCTGAGCCCGATCCCGGCGGTCGTGCCCCTGCAGCTCTTCAGCTACTTCCTTGCCATCGGCAAGGGCCACAATCCCGACCTCATCCGCCGAGACGAGGAGCCGTATCGTCTGGCCGCCAAGGAGTACGAGTAGATCCGGTAACGGTCAGAGGGGAAGTAGATAGGGCAAATCGCAACGTCGTGTGTCGAGCTATGGACGCACAGGGCCGACGGTGCGAATCGTGCAGCCACGCCTTGTCGTGGTCACCACACCGTTGGTCTGTGGCACGCCGTGGCATACACGCTACGAAGCCTCGGACGGCCCTGTCCGAGTCGCCCCGCAGGGCAACATGTCGTGCATCGCGCACACGGCGGACAAACCGCATTCGACGCGGATGTCCGTTTGCGCCATCGCAGTCACCGAATGCGGCTTGTGAACCATTCATTCCCGCGATGCCATCGCATCGAGCACGGTGTGCAGCGAGTGTGCGTAATGTCCGACATGCCGGGCTGCGGCCCGGCCCGGACAGGGCCGTCCGGGGCTTCAGTACGTGGCGGCATTGCGGTCCGGAGATTCGACGGCTAGGGCATGGCGGCGCGGTACATGAATCCTTGGTATGAAGCCACGGCCCACCGTGACCCGGGTACCCTCCGGGTGTGGGCCGCAGCCCGGCATGTCGAATTTACCTTGCACCACGGGAAACACGCGGTGGACGCGTATCGTCTGGCCCGCGTAAATGGTGACGGACGCGATTTCGGCGGCTATTCGCCAGCCGGCGTCCTGATCGGTCTTCCAGTGGCATGCGGAAGGTCC
>DATGJB010000206.1:0-2710 GCA_035295425.1 Chloroflexota bacterium
CTCGAACTCAATCCGTATGCGCCGCTCCTTGCCGCCGACTCGCTGGAGGGCGATACAGTCGGGGAAGCCCGCCTGCACGCTCTCGACGTGGAGTTGCATGCGACGGCACAGGTGCGAGAACAGAAAGACGACACCCATCTCGTTGTTGGGTGCGTACCGTAGCGGCGCCCCTTGCAGCAGTTCAGACTCCAGTGCAGGAATCGCCACGTTGTTAGTCCTTTCGGGACACATCCACAAAAGCAGCTTCGGAGGCCGAACAGACTTATTCGGCCAAACCATCTATCCATCACGTCACGCGCTGGTGTACCGCATGGGCAAGCGTGGTACCTGAGCCCGAAGGAACCGGACCAGTTGAATGAGCCCACCGACATCAAGGTTGCCCGCATCCTGGCGTTCAAAGATATATCGAATATCGACGAATGTCTCGTTGTACCGCCCAAGAGCCGCACGAAGTGACGTTATACCGGCGATGCTCGGTGAGATTGCAAAGCCGGCTTGCAGTTCATCCCGGATAGGCTGGTCAATGGCGTCGAACAGGCGATCGAGGACGTTGCCGCGTCGCGGAATGGCAGTCACCTGCTGTAGGACTTCGCACCCTTCGAGCCGATGCAGAACCGTTTCGGCACTGAGCGACTTCAGGTACAGTTCGACGGCGAGCGAGCCTTCATGCAGCACGGACAGTGCGCATTGGACCTCGGCAATGTGCTCGTAAAGAAACTCAGCGGCAGTTGCGATCTGCCCAGCGTATTCACAAATCAGCCGATTCGGAATCTCGTACCTTGGCATGGCCGGCTCCGCTCGTGGTCTACACGCACAATCTGCGCCCCGGATTCGCCTGTGGCTCACAGTCACCACTGGACACAAGCGAGACCGTCTTGGTTCACCCTCCGGTGGTCGAACGACTCCAGCTCAGATGGGGATGATGCCCGGTTGCTCCCACTCGCCACGAGCGAGTGGTACGATGGAGCAATCACGTTTTCCTTCACCCCATCGGGAGCAACCGAACATGAACCCCACTGTACCACTCTTCGTCGGCCTCGACTACTCCCAGCACAAGGTCCAAGTCTGCGCCCTCGACCCGACCGGCAAGGTGTTGTTCAACCGCGCTGTCCCCGACGACGCCGACGCCATCGACCAGGCCGTCCGCCGCCTCGGCGTTGTCCACGGCGCCGCCCTGGAAGCCTGCACCGGCGCCGCCGACCTCGCCGAACAACTCACCGACCGCTTCGGCTGGCCCATGCACCTGGGACACCCCGGCTTCGTCAGCCGCATGAAGCAGTCGCCGGACAAGTCCGACTTCTCCGACGCTCGCGTCTTGGCCGACCTCGAACGCGTCGGCTATCTGCCACGCGTCTGGATCGCTCCCAAGCACCTGCGCGAGCTGCGCACCCTGGTCCGCGACCGCCAGCAGCTCGTCGCCCAACGTCGCAACCTCAAGCTGGCCATCACCGCGCTCTTGCGTGAGCACCGCCAACGCTGCTCGCACACCCGCTGGACCGTCGCCTGGCGGCGCTGGCTCGAACACGAAGCGCAGCTTCCCGAACAAGCCCGCTGGGTGATGAGCCAACGCCTGCGCCGCCTGGAGTGGCTGGTCGCCGAGGTCCACGCCGTCGAACGCCGCCTCGACGAAGTCACCAAGGATGACCGCACGGTGCGCTGGCTGCGGACCATCAAGGGGCTGGGTCCGGTGACCGCCTGGACGGTGCGCGCCGAGATCGGCCCCTTCAACCGCTTCCGCACCGGCAAGCAGTTGGCCCGCTACTGCGGTCTGACGCCGTGCAACCGCTCCTCAGGGGACAAAGAGGCCGACGCCGGCCTGATCCGCGCTGCCAACCCGGAGTTGCGACGCGTCTTCGTCGAGGCCGCGTGGTGCTTGATCCGCTGCCAACCACGCTGGCGGCAATTGGCGCAGCGCCTGCGCGCCCAAGGCAAACCGAGTACCGTGGTGACGGCGGCGGTGGCCAACCGCTTCGTCCGCTGGTTGTACCACGAAGGCGTGCGCCAACAGGCCGCCGCCTGAGATTTTGACAGCGAACACGCGCCGCCGGGGAAGCTCCTGAGCGGTCGCGGGCACGCTCGGCCGGCTGCTGGGGTTTCAATCCTCGCGCTCAGATGGGGCAGCCCGTGATCCTCGGTTTTCGCATCCCTTTTGGGCAGGGCCTTGAGCCCGCGCTCGGATAAGAAGCATGGGAGACCCCGGCGTCGCCTGGCATCCATGCCGTCCGCGAAAGCTGCAACGGCCGACCGCTCGCCGCCTCCGTGCGGCGACGAGGGGGACTCATTGCCGTCCCCCTCGACCCCCTGCTAGCCTCTCTCTGTTCGCGGGGAAAAAAGCAGGGATTTCGCACTTGACAAGGGACGCGGCATCATAGAAGCAGCCGGCTCACGCGGGAGAAACCGTTGAAGCACGACGAACCGTGTGCCGCGTGGCCGGTCGGCTGCAGCGACTGGATACTCATCAAGGTTCCCCGAGTCGGGTAGGCTAGTAGTAGCCACACTGACTCGCCCTTCACCTTCGCCCGGAGGAGACCTCGATGAGATTCGCTTCAGCCACCGCTGCATTCTACTGCGGCATCGACCTGCACGCCGGAACGATGTACCTCGTCGTCCTTGACCACGCTGGAAACGTCCGCCTCAAACGCAACCTGCCGACGCGCCCCGACGCCTTCCTGGCCGCCATCGCCCCCTTCCGCCCCGACCTCGTCGTCGC
>DATGJB010000207.1:0-17001 GCA_035295425.1 Chloroflexota bacterium
AGGACGATGTCTCCGGTATTGCCGGGTACAGCTATTCCATCGACCACCGTATGACTGGTCAACCATCAGGGCTGACACCGCAGCAGAAGGTCACGGTCCGCAACCTTGCCGACGGCAGGTGGGTTCTACACGTGTGGGCCCGAGATCGTGCCGGAAACTGGAGCTCGCCCGCTCTTTATAAATTCAACCTCGACACCACACCGCCGGTCATCGGCTTCGTCAGCACCAGCGCGCATGTGTTCAATCCGTATGCCAGCTCCGTGACGTGGCGCTTCTCAACGGGCGAGCGATCCCGAGTCGTCGTCGATATCCAGCGCTCCGGCCAGCGCACTCCCGTACTCGTCAAGGATCTGGGCCGCCTCGAAGCCGGCCGACACGACTTCACGTGGGACGGCAGGGCCGGAAAAGACATCGCCCCAGCCGGGTGGTACTGGTTGCATATAACCGCTTCCGATAACCAGGGCAATGCGTCCAACCTGGCGTTCGGAGGCATCCACGTGGCGCCGGTTCTCGTAAAGCGGATTGTTATCTCCCTCTCGCAGCAGACGATTGTCGCCTACGAGGGCATCCACGAGGTATGGCACAGCCTGGCAACGACAGGTAATGTTGCCCTCACGCCCACGCCCGCGGGGCACTATGCGATCTTTGCCAGGTACAGTCCGTTCCAGTTCGTCTCTCCCTGGCCGCCCGGGCATCCATTCTGGTATGCCTCGGCCTGGTCTTCCTATGCCATGGAGTTCATCGCCGGCGGCTACTTCATCCACGACGCGCCGTGGCGCAGCGTCTTCGGTCCCCCCAGTCAGTCGGGCGGATCACCGGGCACAAACTACGGGGGAACGCATGGCTGTGTGAACGTGCCTGTGGACACGGCACGATTCCTATGGAGTTGGGCACCCCTCGGAACGACGGTCGACGTCATCCCGTAAGGACGTCGAGCGCGTGTGCCGGCAATATACTGCCACTGACAACGTCAATATCGGTCGTCGACCCGATGCGAAGGGCAGGCAGGGTTCAGTACGCTGACGGTGGGATGAGATGTCTGGCACCGATGTCCGGTACCGCCTCATTCCCACAGGATGGACGCGATCCCGGACACCGGGCGCCACGTCTGATTCTCAGGACGGTTGTTCGCTCCACCGGCGCTCGCATCCGGGACCTGTGTACTGCGAACCCCGCTCCTGCTCCGATCCTCAAACCGGATGCGGAAAAGGGAGACCGCCATGAAGTCCTGGCGGCTTTGGATCCTCGTCCTCTTGCTGGTTGGGCTGATCGCCGTTCCCACCAACGCAGTTCATGCGAATCCCGTGATTCCACCGCCGGTCTCGCCGCTTCCGTGGCAGGCCGGAATCGACGTACACGGGACAACGGACACAACAAGCCACTTCCAGGCGGCCATTCTCACCTGGAAGTCATCGCCGGCGATTCCAGCCCCGGGTTATCGGGTAATCACTTATCGCCTGGTCACAGATACTACAGGCCAGACGCACTGGCTGGTAGACTCGAGCCCCGCGATCAAGGTGCACTACACGACCCTGGCATATGCGACAGTTAGCGGATTGACTACTGGGCTGACCTACCGTTTCACCCTCCGGCTCATCGGACCGGCGGCGGTACCGCCCGTCGAGTCACTTCCTTCGTCCCCCTTCACTCCGGGTACCATCGTCCCGGGGGGCCCGATCGCGGTATCGGCTACGGCCGGTAACGGGTCGGCAACCTTGAGTTGGCTTCCGCGCCTGGGCGCGGACATCAGTCACTACCTCGTTCAGGTCTACACCCTGCAGGGATACAACGCGGCGGCTGATCCGATTCAGTACGCGGATGCCGTCGCCAATCCGCCGCTGCTGATCAGCAACCTCGTCAACGGGACCACCTACGTGTTGGCGGTGCGTCTCATTGACTCCCACGGCATGGCCAGCATGGCCGTCACGACCCAGGTCACCCCGCGGCCCTCCGCTCCCGCCCCCACCCTGCTCGCCAGCCGATCCTCCATCGAGCCGGGCGATCAGGTCGTGCTGACCGGCCTGGGATTTACGCCCTTGACGCAGATCAGCATCTCGGTGGGAACGACGATTATGGGAGCCGGTGGCTACTATGGCACCGCCTCCACCGACAGCGTGGGGAACTTTACCCTTCCGGTGACGATTGCTCGCTACCCGGATGGCACGGCTCTGCATGCCGGACCGCTCTACGTGGTCGCCCATACGGCATCCTGGAACCAGAAGGCTACTGTTCAGCTCCAGGTGGTAACTCTCGCCAGTGACCGGGCGGTTATACGCCCGGGTGACACCGTCGTGCTCGCCGGTGACGGTTTCGCTCCCGGAGCACAGGTGACCATCAGCATGGGCTACGACAACCTCAGCCCGAGTGGTAGCTATGGCACAGCCGTTGCCGACTGGAACGGCCACTTCAGCGTTGCCGTTACTCTCGCTCGTTACCCGAATGGATTACCGCTTCAGCCGGGCGCGATCGTACTCGTTGCCCACACCGCCCCCTGGAGCCAGAAGGCCAGCGTACGCCTGCAGGTCCTCGCCACACCGCTGCTGACCGCCGACCGAACGACGATCAGACCGGGTGACCACGTGATCTTGAGTGGTCAGGGGTTCACTCCTGGCTCCTGGATCACCATCAGCCTGGGAGCCAGCAGCACGGCCATCGGCGGGAACTACGGGACGACCGTCACAGACGCCAACGGCAGCTTCACCATCACGGTTGTCCCCGAGCGATACCCCGACGGCTCACCGCTCCAGGCGGGCTCGGTCGTTCTCGTGGCTCACACCTTCGACGGCAGGGAGCAGGCTTCCCTCCAGCTCTGGGTGGTGCGCGCACCCGACAAACCCACCAACGTCTCGGCTCGCGTCGAGAACGGCCAGGCCGTCGTCACCTGGACACCTCCCTACAACGGCGGTAGCACTCTTACCGGCTATCGGATCACCGGCTACCTGGGCACCACTTCGGCAGTGGTCACCATCGTCACGGTTGCCGGGTTGAACACCAGCGCCATCATAACCGGGTTGAGCAACGGCTTTTCCTACACGTTCACCGTGCAGGCGCAGAATACATTCGGACAGAGCGACGAGTCCGCCCGGTCCAATCTGGTATTGATGGCGGCGAAGCCCGCCGCGGTGCGGAACCTGACGGTAACCGCCGGCGATGAGTCGGCAACTGCCAGATGGGATGCTCCGGCATCGGACGGTGGGAGTGCCATCATGGGCTACCAGATCACGGCAAGCGACGGCGTGCACGCCCCGCTGGCAGTTACCGTTGCGACAACCAGTGTAACGCTCACCGGTCTTACCAACGGGAACAGCTACACGCTCACCGCGGTTGCCTTCAACGGAGTCGGCGGCGGTCCTGCAGCGACCGCCATCTTCGTGCCTCGCAACCTACCTCCCACTCTCACCGTGCCGGATACCCTGACAGTTCACCACGGCGACATCGTGGCAGCCACGATCACTGCGAGTGACGTCGAGCCAGGTGATCATCTCGTACTCTCCGCGAGTGGTCTGCCAGCCGGCGCCACGTTCGTCGACCAGGGTAACGGATCGGGGATCCTTGGCGGCAAGGCCGAGGTCCCGGCCGGTACCTACCAGGTGACGTTTACGGCCAATGACGGCCATAACTCTCCAGTCTCTCGGACAATGGCCCTCACCGTGGTACGCGAACAGGCGGCAGTCCGGCTGTTCCCGACGGCCCCGTTGAGCGTGGTGCTCAAGAATGCGCGAGAGACAACGGCGAAGTCGCTGACGATTCGTGCCACGGTGCGCGAAGTGACGGACCCGAACGGCTATGCTGACATCAGCGAGGCAGCGCAGGTAACATACACGCTAACCTCGGTGCAGACCGGAACGGTCTACAGTGGCACGGCAACGACCACGGGTCAGGGCGTGGAAGGCATCCTGACGACCAGGTACACCTTCCGCAACATCCCGCGCGGGATCTACGAACTGCGCATTAGCGTCGGCGGCAACTACTACGAGGGCGCTGCCGAAGCAATGGTTGCAGTGTCCAGCTCGTCGATTCACGGCGGAGTCACAGCAAGCGGACAGGTTACGGGTCCCGGAACCAACGACTCCGCCCGGTTCCAGCTCACGGCGCAGCGGCCGGCAAACGGCAAGCTGACCGGAAGCTTCCTCTATGTCGAGCAGCGTGCTGGTACCACCTACACGTTCAAGAGCACCTCGATAACAGCGCTGGTGTTCAAGGGCCACACCGCCTACGTGCAGGGCACGGGTACGCTGAACGGTGTAGCGGGGCATCAGTTCGTTGCAACTATCGTCGACAATCACCATCAGGGACTCACCGATCGCTTCGGTTTGCGCGTGATCGACGGCAACTTCGCGACGGTGAACCACTGCACGTTCGGGCCGGTCGACCTCACCTCAGGGCAGGCGAGGATTGTACATGGCTAGCAGCGAGTAGCCGCCAAGCTGAAGGGGGTGGCCATGGAGGGCCACCCCCTCTCTCCTAAATCAGCCCTACGGGTGCGGTAGCGAGCGAGAGGCGAACCAGGCGCAAGAACTTCCCTCATCGCGTCCAATGGCAGACAACGCTCGGTCCGGCCACGCTGAAAATGGCGCAGGGCGTCCTCATCACTCTCGGATTGGGGCCCAGCTGACACATCTGTCTGCGCGCACGATGAATAGGGCGAAGAATCGCGAAGAATAGGCCTCTGCGCGGGCGAGGATCAGACCACCAACCTATGGAAGAGTGTGGGTCCTGGTGGCATGGTGAGCTCAGATGGAAGGTGTGAATAAGCACCGTGCCATCGAAGGAGAAAGATCGATGAAACGAATCGTGAGTCTCGTAGCCATGCTCGTCACCGTAGCTGCCACGATGTCGATGTCCGTCGCGCCCGGCCCTGCCTCCGCGGCCGGTGCATCACAATCCGCCCCCCGCATCTACCATGTCCACCCGATACCGGGTGCGCCAGTCGGCCTGTTCCTGAGCCCCGGCGCCCATCCGTACGCACTTCATGGACACGTCGTTGTCGCGCCAGATCTCGGGAGAATGACGACTGTGACGGTCACCGGATTCAGCGGGTTGCGCAGCCGCACCTACATCGTCTACTTCGATGATACGTACGCCGGCAAGCTCCTGCTCAGGGACCAGTCCAGCAAGGTGAGCATCAAGGTTCCAGCCGGTTCCTCACACTTTCGCGTCGTCATCGGCGGGATGCTCTCCCACGAAGCAATCGTCAAGATTCTGGAGACCGACCCCATATCTCTTCCAGGCAGCTGAACCATGGGGCGAGGATGACCATGGGCCGGGACACGCCGGGCGTGTCCCGGCTGTTTCGTCCAGCCCGAAGTAGTCCACACTCGCAAGAATGCCACTGCCCGGCTCGCCTCCTGTCCGCAAGCGAACTCAGGCCTTCGCACGCCAGAAATCAGGCACCCGACCGATAGCGGTACGTAATCCGGCGACCTAGGCTGATGCTGTGCCACGTGCACTGGTGCCGTCGCTCATCGCGGCACGAGATCGGAGCCTAACGACGTCGCACCGCCTGGGGAACGCCGATCGTGGACCGTCTAACAGCCGCCACGCTCCGCCTGCTCCCCACGTCACCATGATCGCTCACAGCACCATGAGAGGAAATCCAATCATGTCGCGGCCATCATCCAGCGCCGTGAGGCGCCGGGAGCCTCCACGCTCCGGTGGTCGGCGCAGTCGCGGAGCCGCGCCAAGGGCAGCCGACATGTCAGTAGTGCGCCAGAAGGAGCTCAAGCCATGAGAAGGAGTCGCATACTTCGGATGGTGGTCCCCCTGCTCGTTCTCTTTCCATTGACGGTCGAGCAGGGATCTGCCGCCGGTGCCAAGCAGGTCAACGCACCCGTGAGGGCCACCCGGATGCGCCCGCCTCCGGTCCCCAACGGCGCGGCGCTTCGCGTCCGCTACCACGGACAAACGCTCACCTTCCTCGGCGACAACGCAATCGGAAACAGTCACACCCGTGATCTTGCGCTTGCCGCGGAGTTCACGCGCGACACCGGGATCAAGGTCAAGGTTGCACCGCATCCCGTTTCGTCCAACGATTCTTACAACCAGCTGGTGAATGCGTTCCGAGCGCACTCAGCGGCGTATGACGTCGTCATGATCGACGTCATTTACCCCGGCGCGTTTGCACCCAACCTGGTGGACCTCACGAAGTACTTCAGCAGAGCGGAGATCAACCGCCAGAGCGCGACGGTGATCGCGAACGACACGATCAACGGGCGTCTCGTGGCCATGCCGTGGTTCGGCGACTTCGGCATCCTGTACTACCGCACCGATCTACTCAAGAAGTACGGCTTCCACCACCCGCCTCGCACCTGGACCGAGCTCGGGCACATGGCCCAAATCATAGAACGAGGCGAGCAGAAGAGCAACAAGAACTTCTACGGCTATGTGTACCAGGGAGCCGCCTACGAGGGCCTCACCTGCAATGCGCTCGAATGGCTCGCTTCGGTCGGCGGCGGACGATTCATCGACAACGGGAAGGTCACGATCGACAACAGCGCCGCCCGCTCGATGCTGAACCTGATGGCCGGCTGGGTCGGCACGATCGCTCCTCGAACCGTCACCTCCTTCCAGGAGGAGGACGCCCGGCTCACCTTCGACAACGGCAATGCCGCGTTCATGCGCAACTGGCCCTCGGCCTACGCGGCCAGCCTTTCGACGTCGGTTGCCGGCAAGTTCGACGTGGCTGCGCTTCCCCATGCAACGGGACATAGTTCCATGGGGGCGGTCGGCGGTTGGCAGCTCGGAGTGCCGAGGTACTCACGTCACATCGGCGCCGCCGCCGAACTGGTCCGATACCTGACGAGTCCGGCAGTACAGCGATACGATGCCATCGTCAACAGCAATGTCCCGACCATTCCGTCGGTGGCCAACGATCCGCTGGTCCGCAAGACGAATCCCTACCTCAAGCCATCGATCAATGACACGATCCGCGTGGTGCGGCCCGGGAAGTACCTGAAGGACCGGTACGTGGCGGGCTCGCGGATCATCTACGACGGCATCAATCAGATTCTGAGCGGCCAGAGAGCCGATAGAGTGTTGCCGCAGCTGCAGCGGCAGCTGCAGCGTCTCGTCATGCCGTGAACGCGCGGCGCGA
Organism: Chloroflexota bacterium; assembly: GCA_035295425.1. Classification (GTDB taxonomy): domain Bacteria; phylum Chloroflexota; class UBA5177; order UBA5177; family UBA5177; genus DATGJB01. The sequence continues at coordinate 7,094 of DATGJB010000207.1, forward strand.
AAGGACTGACCATGTCTATGTCAGTGAATGCCGGACCGGACGCAAGCGTGCCGGTCATCGAGGCACAAGACGTTGCAAAACAGTTCGGCGAGGGAGAAACGCTCGTCCGGGCGCTGCGCGGAGTGAATCTGCGTGCGGAGCGCGGAGAGATGCTCGCCATCATGGGGCCATCCGGCTCCGGCAAGAGCACGCTGCTTGGCATCATCAGCGGGCTCGACACCGCGACCGGCGGGCGTGTCTTCATCAACGGCCGGGAGATCACCCACCTCAGCGAGGGCCGTCTCGCCGCCGTCCGCAATAAGGAGATCGGATTCATTTTTCAGACATTCAACCTCGTCAGCACGCTTTCGGCGCTGGAGAACGTCGAGCTGCCGATTCAGCTCGATCCCCATTCGCGGTTCAACCCGGCCCGTCGCGCCCGCGACGTGCTCGAGAGTGTCGGACTGGGCGACCGCATCCACCATCGGCCGGCCCAGATGTCGGGCGGTGAGCAGCAGCGAGTGGCGATCGCCCGCGCTCTGGTCAATGACCCGTTGGTTTTGTTTGGAGACGAGCCGACCGGAAACCTCGACTCGGCGAACGGCGAAGCGGTCATGGCGCTGCTGAAAGAGCTGAACCGCACCACCGGCAAAACCGTGATCATTGTCACGCACGATCCCAACGTGGGGGCGCAGTGCCACCGCACACTGTTCATGAAGGACGGCCAGATCGTGACCGAGCGGAAGGCAGTTCCGGTGACACCCGCTCTGGAGGAGAGTGTGCCATGAAACGCTATCTCTTCTACGCCCGGTATGCCATGCGGTCCTTCCGGCGCAGTGGCACCCGTGCGGTGTTTGCCATCTTCTGCGTCGCCGTCGGCGTGGCAGCCGTGGTCGCGTTGCAACTGGTCGCAGCCAACTTCCGTGCTTCCATTACCGGGGACGCCCAGAAGAGCAACCGCGGCGACGTATCGATTCTCGCGTCCACACGCGGCATGCCCGCCACGGACTATGCATTTTTCTCGCAGCTCAAACGGCAGGGCGCCATCGTGGACTACCAGCCGCTCGACGAGCAGCTCGCGGCGGTTCGTGTCGTGGGAGGGACCAGTGGCGGCGCGTTCGGCGTGATCGATGGCGTCGATCCCGCCAGGTTCCCCTTTTACGACCGGGTGGTCGCGGATCTCCCAAAGGGCGTGTCAATCGCGAGGCTGCTCGCCGATCCGCTGAACGTGGTGGTGAGCCGCGGACTGTATGACAAACTTCATCTCAAGCTGGGCGATCGCGTCTACGCCGACATCCGCGCTCACCGAGGCATGTACATCGTGGCCGGCGTCATTCCGGATACCGCGATCCCCTTCACCGGGAACATCGTGGCGCTGGAAGCCTACGTCATGACCGACTACCAGTCGGTCGCGGATGCTACCCGCGGCCAGGGGTTCGTCGCCACGAGCGTGTTCGTGAAGACCAGAAGTGCCGCTCAGGCGGCGCAGGTCAAGCACCTGCTGAGTACCAGGCTCGGCTCCAGCTACACGATCAACACTGCCGCCGACGTCGAGAAGCAGAATCAGGACGCGTCCAGCACGATGGACAAGTTCCTCACCATCATGGGACTTCTTGCCCTGGCCATCGGCGGCATTGGAATCTTCAACACTATGCTGGTTGCGGCGCGGCGGCGCTACCAGGAGATCGCGATCGTCAAGTCGCTGGGAATGAAGAGCGGCCAGGTGATCGCCACCTTCACCATTGGCGCAGTGGCGTTGGGCCTGACCGGTGGGATCGTGGGGGTAGCGCTCGGCATCGGAGCCAGCAAGATCGTCAATGAGGTCACGCAGAACCTGCTACCGACCACACCGCTACAGTGGTCGATTCACCCAGCTCCGATCATCGCCGGTCTGGGGGTGGCCGTCGTCGGCACTGCCCTTTTTGCCTTCATTCCGGTTCTCAAGGAGAGCCAGGTAAAGCCGATTGCCGCACTGCGAAGGGAGGAGGCTCACCCACACAAGAGCATCACCAGGCGAAGCCTGGAGATACTTCAAAACATAGCCTTGACGCTGGGAATGGCACTCCTGATGGGTATCCTGGCGGCGTTCTTCGTCGGCTTTGGCGACCCGGTTACCAATGTAATGGCGGGCCTCGTCATGGGTCTGGGGGGGCTCGTGGCACTGCTCGTTCTCACCGAGATCTTCTCCCTGGCGATTGGCCTCGTCAGCAAGCTACCGGGCATGGGAACGCTGACCCTGCGCCTGGCTTTTCGCAGCATGGGGCGACAGCGGCACCGCATGGCGACAACCGTGCTGGCGCTATGCATCGGCCTCCTCGGTGTCGGCTCGGTGGCGATCCTGGCCCAGAATCTGAAATCCGAGATCAACACCGCAGCAGCCCGCGACAACAGCTTCAATGCGGTGATCTTCTATGGGGGGACGGCCGACGAGCTGACTTCGCTTCACACCGCAGTCAGCCAGCTGCAGGGCGTCAAGACCGTGGAGTTCGCCGGGGCAGCCGGCCGGGCAGCGCTGATGACCGTCGACGGGCAACTGGCCCAGGCACGGTTCGATCTGGCTGCGGCATGCTCGAAGTCCCCAAAAAGCGCCGCCCTTCAGAACACCTGTGCACGCGAATACCCGAGCGGCATCCCGGCCAACATCAACATTCAGCAGGCGGGTGGCTTGATGCTTGGTCTGCAGGGCCGCGACCTGCGCGCCGTACACACCTTGACCACGCCGATCAGCAGCGGACGCACCCTCACCGCACTTGACGCCGGTACCAACCATGTCCTGTTCAGTGGCATGCTAGCTCCCTTGCTGAGGGTTCATGTCGGGTCGACGCTCGGATACATGGTGGAGGGACGGCTGCGCACCTTTACCGTCAGCGGGATCACATCCAGCACGGGCTTCGTCTTCGCCCTGGCCGGATCCATGGTCGACAGTAGCTATCTGCAACATATCGGCGCCCTCCGGACCGGCGACGTCGAGAACTACAGCACGACCTACCTCCAGATCGAGGACAAGTACATGCAGAGCGACCTCACGACGCTCCGCCAGTATCTGCCCAATGCTCAGGTGCTCGATCTCAGCTTTATCACCGGCCTGATCGGCACCTGGGTTGACAAGTTCGCGCTCTTCCCGGAGATCCTGGCAGCTCTCAGCCTGTTTGCGGGCGTGGTGATCATCGCCAACGCCGTCGCCATGAACATGATGGAGCGGCGCCGCGAGATCGGGATCATGAAGGCGGTGGGCGCCAGACGGCGCTTCGTGCTGCAGGAGCTCCTGACTGAAACCGGCGTGATTGGCCTGCTCGGGGCGCTCGCCGGGACCGGGCTGGCGATGGCGGCGACAGCGGTGCTGGACCAGCAAGTCCTGAGGATCTCCGCCTCCTTCGAGTGGCCTGTCATACTTGGCCTGCTGGCACTGGGCACCGGCCTCGCGATAGCGGCGGCGGCGGTGACCGCCTGGCCGGCTTCCGGCGAGAAACCGCTTACCGTGCTGCGCTACGAGTGACCGTGACCGTCGCGCCTTCCCCGCATGGCGGAGCCAGACAGTCTGGCTCCGCGATGCTTCACCTCCAGACCCAACATGTCGAATCAAGAAAGGACTGACCGATGAACCAGCCCTACCCGGTGCTATTTTCGGTTGACTATCCCGACCGGCCGCTCGACCGGCTGTCCAGCTTCTTCCGCCTGTTCGTCGCCATCCCCATCCTGGTCGTGCTGGCGGCAGTGGAGGGCGGGGCCTGGCAGTCCAGCTCGAACGGAAGAACGACGGCGGTAAGCCTCGGGGCTGGTGGCCTTCTCGTCTTCGGCCCCCTGCTGATGATCGTGTTTCGCCAGAAGTATCCCCGCTGGTGGTTCGACTGGAATCTGCAGCTGCAGCGGTTCGGCAACCGCGTTGGAATCTATCTCGCCCTGATGGACGACCGCTATCCCTCGACCGACGACGAGCAGTCGGTGCATCTGGACTACCCGTACCCCGACGTCGAGCATAGTCTGAACCGCTGGCTCCCTCTGGTCAAGTGGCTCCTCGCCATCCCGCACTACTTCGTCCTGTTTTTCCTGTCCATCGCAGCCGTCCTGGCCGTGATCGTCGCCTGGTTTGCCATCCTGTTCACCCAGCGCTACCCGAGGGGGTTGTTCGATTTCGTGGAAGGCGTGATCCGCTGGCACAACCGGGTAGCCGGCTACGCCTTCGTCCTGATCACCGACGAATACCCGCCCTTCCGGCTGGCACCCTGAGGAGATATTCCGATTGGGCGGGTGCGATCTGGCGCACGGCGCTCGAACGAGCCGGAGCACCCGGGGCAGCTACGATGCCACCCGCCGCCTCGGTTTACCGGTACCGCGTGGCCCGGCCTGGTCCTCCGTCTCCCAGGTCGAGCCACGTCGTGACCAGCTCACCAGGAAGCCTGGGACCCACCAGTTGGCATCACCAAGCAGGCGCATGAGCGACGGTACGAGGACTATCCGGATGAGCGAGGCATCGACAGCAATCGCGACGATCATTCCAAGCCCCAGCTCTTTGATCTGGATCAGACCGCCGATGAGAAAGCCGGTGAAGGCCACCACCATGATGATTGCCGCGGAGGTGATAAGGCGTCCCGTCCGGGCGAGGCCGAAGGCTACGCTCTCGCGATTATCTCCGGTGGCAAGCCAGCGTTCCCGCATCCGGCTGAGCAGGAAGACCTCGTAGTCCATGGAGAGGCCGAACAGGAAGGCAAAGAGCATGACGGGAACCCAGCTCGCCACGCCCGATTCCGGCGTGAAGCCCAGTATCACGGCTCCGATGCCGCGCTGGAAAACGAGCTGCAGGATCCCATACGCCGCCCCTACCGACAGAAGATTAAGCAACACTGCCTTGAGCGGCACCACCATGGAGCGGAAAGCGAAGAACAGGAACCCATAGGTGAGAATCAGAACGATGGCGATGATCGTGGGAAACCTGGCATACAGTGCGTCGTTGAAGTCCACGAATCCCGCCTCACCACCGCCGACAGAGATCGTATCGCCGGCCAGGAAGCTACGCCCGAAGATCGCGGCGCGGGCACGGGTGCGGCGCACCAGTTTCTCCGCCGGCACGGTGCCGACGTCGTGCCGGCCGGCGACGGTGATGATCGCCGTTCTCAAATCGGCGCTCACGAGACGTCCCACCAGGCTCTGTACCTGAGCCGGCGTCGGCGTAACCGAAGGAGGAATGAAGTCACCCGGGCCGACGATCGATGCGGTCTCGGGATCCTGCCTGATCGTCTCCTCCAGCCGCCTCAGGCCGGCGAGCTGCGCGGGCTGGAGCAGGGATCCAGGAGCATGGTGCTGTACCACGATCACCATTGGATCGGGCTGCGTCACGAAATCTCGCTGCATCATCGTCAACCCGGCCACGGACTCAAGCCCAGGCGGTGCATTCTTCATGCTGCCCGAGGCGAGCGCCAGCTGGGTAGCGGGGAAGGCAGCGGCCAGCAGCAGGATGAGCGCGATCCCGCCATAGAGTACGGGACGGCGCATCATCTCGCGAGCGATGGCCTGCCAGGCACCATCCCGGCGTGGATCCAGGAAACGCCCGGGAAGAACCCGGAGACGATTGATCCCGGGGCCAACAACCGAGAGCACCGCCGGTAGCAAGGTAAGCGCTACCACGACGGAGACAACCGGGACCAGCATACCCCCGAGGCCCATCGACTGGATGAATTCCACGTTGGTAAGCAGGAGCGAGGAGAGTCCGATGGCCACGGTCAGCCCGGAGAAGAAGACGGCACGCCCGACCGTCTGCATTGTCCGGATGACCGCGCCCTCCACGTCTTCGGGCCGCCTGTGCAGCTCCTCGCGAAAGCGATAGACGAGGAACAGCGAGTAGTCGATCCCAATGCCGAGTCCCAGGAACGTGACGACGTTCTGGACATAAATCGACATGGTGACGACATGTCCGAGGAAGAAGACGGCAGCCAGACTCAGCACAATGGCGAACACGCCCAACAGCAGCGGAATGCCACTCGCCACCAGCGTGCCGAAGACCAGGACCAGGATGACGGCGAGCAAACCGAGTGAGAGAACTTCGGCACGGGATAGGTCTGCCATGCTCCTGACTGCGAAGTCATGGTTGAGCGCCGCCGTCCCTGTCACCAGGGTAGAGTAGCCAGGCGTCCGAACCACCGAGCGCAGGTGATCAATCTGATTCTCGAGGCTGGCCTCGGTGAGGTTGCTGGATGCCATCAGCGCGACGGCATGGCCGTCGCGCGCGATGAGGCGCCGGTTGTGTGTCAGCAGGGGGTTCTCGAGGACAACGATGCGCATGCCGCGATCCGCGGCCATCCGACCTGCAATCGATGCCACGGTGTGCTGAAAGTCAGAGGACGTGACGGTTCGAGACCGGTTCGCAACGACCACGAAGGTTATCCTTTGATCGTTCTGGTGGAACAACCGGTCGAGGATCGTGGCAACCCTGGCCGAGTCACTATTGCGGATGATGAATTCGCCTGGACCAAGCACGCTGCTAGCTCGCATCGCGAAGCCCACGCAGCTGATGAATACCACGAGCCAGATGCCAATAACCCACCATCTCCGTCGATACAGGAGACGGATCAGTCCAACCGGCATATCAGCCTCATCGCTTCGAGCGCCTGAAACTCCGTACCATCACACCGGCGAAGCCGGGATGAGTACAGGTTCGGTGGCCAACTTGACGTGCAGGGATGTCTGCGCGAGGAAATCGAGCCCATGCGCCCTCTCATGGCTACTCTACGTCTGCGCGGATGCCTGGACCATCGGTTTGAAGACCGATATTCGTTCGGGCAGGATATGATTTCACCTGCGCCACACACCACACACTTGTCCGGCGTGACGGTCATGAGGGACCAACTTCCGTTGGTATACGCTTGAAGGCTACTGCTCCATGGCCCGGGGTCGGTATCATACGCATGAGCCGGTACCTTGCCATGGATCAGCGCCGGCGGCTGCGCGGCCGGCTCCGCCCCGAATCAGCCGCAACGAGCGCGCTTCCATAATCTCATCATGGTGCCGGGTGGAGGGGAATGACCTTCGGTTTGTGGCGCCTCGCAGCAATCCTTGGTATGGTTTTCTTCGCCGTGGCGCTACTGAGTGCGGAACAGGGACAGAGCGCAGCGGTTCCGAAACCACGTGCCACGCCGCGGGCTCACGCAACGCCGCGGGCTCACGCCACGCCGCGGCCCCGTGCCACGGCCACGCCGGCGGCGCGTGTACAGCACGCGACGGCCCGTTTTCCAATCAAGTACATAGTCATCATCGACAAGGAGAACCGCTCCTTCGATAACCTCTTTGGCACCTTTCCCGGCGCCGACGGAGCAACCAGGGCCGAGCTCTCGACGGGCCGCATCGTCCCGCTGGGCCATACCCCGGATCACACGCTCCTCGATATCGGCCATGCCGGTGACTCGGCGGCACTGGCCGAGAACAAGGGAAGGATGAACGGTTTCGACCTGCTTCCCGGCGCGATCCAGGACGGCTTTGATGTCGCCAATTCACAACTCCACCAATCGGACATCCCGAACTACTGGAGCTACGCCCAGCACTTTGCCCTCGACGATCACTTCTTCTCCACCATCAACGGCCCCAGCTTTCCGAACCATCTGGTCACCATCGCCGCAACCTCGGCAAACACCGTCGACAACCCGTACGGTCAGAGCCATCACGCCTGGGGCTGCGACAGCGGACCGTACTCACGCGTCAACGCGATCAATCCCCAGACCGGTCGTCAGTACCAGGTCAAACCCTGCTTCACCATTCCGACCATGGCGGACACCTTCCAGCGCTACCACATCAACTGGAAGTACTACGCGCCCGGGCAGTACCGGTCGGGCTATATCTGGGACTCGTTCGATGCCGTCAAGCCGATCAGGTACTCAAAGCTGTGGGCGACAAACGGCGACTATCCGGACAAGAAGTTCACCAGCGACGTTCGAGCCGGCAAGCTGCCACAGGTGAGCTGGCTGGTGACCGACGTCGCCGGCAGCGATCACCCACCGTACAGTATGTGTGTCGGCGAAAGCTGGGCGGTCGACCAGATCAACGCCATCATGCGGAGCAAGTACTGGAAATCAACCTTGATCGTGCTCACCTGGGACGACTTCGGTGGCTTCTACGATCACGTTCCCCCGCCGGTGACAAGCTACATCGGTCTCGGGCCCCGGGTGCCGACGATCCTCATCTCGCCGTACGCCCGGCCGCATTACATCGACCATCACCGCATGGAGTTCAACTCGATCCTCAAATTCATCGAGCAAGACTTCCACATCCCGGCGCTCAACGCCAATGACAGCGGCGCATCCTCTCTCCTCACATCGCTCAACTTCAAGCAGCGGCCACTCGCCCCCCTCGACCTCACACCACGCAAGTGTCCCGCCAGCGCTCTGAATATCTCGACCGCCATCGCGGGCGCAGTGGTGAAGCTGGCGAGCCGGCCGTACGGAGAGATCATGCTCGTCCGTCTGAGGGACGGCACGATCGTCACGCTCCTCTTCGGCCCCTCCACCGCCATCGAGACCGCCGACCACCACCGTACGAGCCTTTCCGAGTTCCGGACGGGCGACCGCATAGAGAGCGCCGCCCGGCCCGACCCGCAGAAGGCGCTGGTGTATGGGGCCGGCACCACCCGCGATCTCGATCTGCGCTCTATTACCAGGCAACGAGGCCGGGTGGTCGATGTGTTTCCCACCGCCGGCATCCTCGTGGTTCGCTTCGGGAACGACCGTCTCCTGGTCGATCTCAGCAAGAAGACCGTCTTCCGGTTTTCAAATGGCGCGCACGCATCGTTGACCGACGTGTCTCTGGATGATTCGCTCGAGCTGACAGGTCTGGAGAATACGCGGCTGCGTGAGATCACCAGCGTCAGCCGCGTCACCATCGTCGAACAGCCGCGGGAGAAAGGGACGCCGGAGCCAAAGCCCGGCCCGTAGACGCGGCACCGCGGAGTCAGCCGGCCGCGGCCACGAAATCGGGTGGCCACCTGATGCCGTACCTCCGGCGCGTGGCACTACAGTGATCGTGAGAGCACTTGTTCCGGATCGGAGAAGTACATGAATGCCAAGCGATCGCTACGAGAGATGGATGTGCGCGGGAAGCGCGCACTGGTACGCGTCGACTTCAACGTACCGCTGGATGCCAGTGGCGCGATTACCGACGACGCCCGCATCCGGGCCTCGCTTCCCACCATCGAATACCTGCTGGATCATGGCGCCGCGGTCATCCTGGCTTCCCACCTCGGCCGGCCGAAGGGAAAGGTAGTGGGCTCGATGAGCCTACGGCCGGTGGCGCAGCGTCTGAGCGACCTGCTGGGACGCTCGGTGCGCATGGCTCCCGATTCAATCGGACCGGCGGTGCACGAGCTTGCCGCCGCGCTCCAGCCGGGAGACGTCCTGTTGTTGGAGAATTTGCGGTTCCATGCTGAGGAAGAGGCCAACGACCCGGAGTACGCACGACAGCTGGCGAGCCTCGCCGACATCTACATCAACGACGCATTTGGCTCGGCGCACCGCGCGCACGCCTCGACCGAGGCCGTCGCGCGCCTGCTCCCGGCCGGAGCCGGGCTCCTGATGGAGAAGGAGCTGGACGCACTGGGAAGCGTTCTCTCCAGTCCGCAGCACCCCTTCGTGCTGATCGTGGGCGGCGCCAAGATCTCCAGCAAGATCGGGGTGCTCCAGAACCTCCTGCCAATCGCCGACAGCTTCCTCATCGGTGGCGGGATGGCAAACACCCTCCTGCAGGCGCGAGGCTGTGCGGTCGGCGCATCGCTGGTTGAGACCGAGAAGCTCGACGTCGCCCGTGACTTTCTCGAGGCGGCGGAAGCGGCGGGGAAATCGGTGCATCTGCCTGTGGACGTTCTCGTGGCCGAGGACGTTACCGGGGACGCGCCCCGGCGCGTCGTCCCGGTGGACGAGGTTCCCGATAGCTGGCGCATCGTGGACATTGGT
>DATGJB010000208.1:0-9774 GCA_035295425.1 Chloroflexota bacterium
AGCGCCGTTCCCAGCATGGTGTGATTCAGCAGTACGTAGAACCCCGCTGCCAGCATGATGGCTGCCAGCTCCCAGGCATTTCCGGCCGCGGCCCGGCCGTGCAGCAGCAGGTAGACGCCCTGCGCGCCCCGGCTCGCGACCCAGAACATCGCGATGTTGAACGGCTGCAGATACCAGTCGCTCAGGTACGCGCTTCCCGCCCATCGCTCCTTTACCCACTCGGCAAGGTGAGCGACCGCAATCAGCAGGAAGAGCAGGAATGGATCGAGCAGCGTGACGCCGGCGAAGAAGAAGATCGGCGTCGCATAGAAAAGGACGTGATTGGGCGCCTCGACCTTGAAGAGCTGCGCGGCGATCGCCAGACCAAACAGCACCTCGACCGTCAGCCAGCCCTGGTGCCCCGGGCCCGACCAACTGAAGCCAGCCTGCAGCGCCAGAACGGCCGCCACCGCGTAGACGCTCCAGACGTACACCCAGGCTCGCCGGTTCACTCACTCACCCCACATCGCCGGAAGAGTCGGCGCCGTAGCCCGGCGCTTCCATGACCGGGCATCGCCCCGACCACGCAAAAAACGGCCGCCGAACGACGACCGGAGCGGTGAGCGGGGAGGATGCGCGGTATCCGCCGCTCATCGCTCCCTGCTCACCGCTCGTCGTTGGGCTAGCCGTTGTAGCTCTGGACGTTGTCCATGCTGGGCCCGACAACGGCCCCGCTCCTGGCTCCCGGCTGGGAGCGGCCGAGTCCGAGCGGGTGCTTGGTGGTCGGCCCCCAGTAATCGGAGTCCCAGACCGCCGAGCCCCAGCTCGCCGAGCCCCAGCTGACCGAGCCCCAGCTCGCCGAGCCCCAGCTCGCCGAGCCCCAGCTTGCCGAGTCCCAGGTAATAAAGCCCGTACCGGAGCCGGTCTCCAGGGCGCTGCTGGGCAGCAGTCCCGTGTTCGCGCTCGCTGTCCAGCCGTGGCTAGCGGCGTAGACATTGATCTCACCCGCGCCGGCGCCGGCCTGACCGGGCAGCGGCGTCGCGTAGGCCATCAGCAGGTACTTGACCTGATCGGGATTGAGCCACCACGCCCGCTCCAGCATTAGCGCGGCCGCGCCCGTCACCACCGCAGTGGCCATCGACGTGCCGCTCATATCGAAGTACGAGCCGTCGATGTGCGTGGGGTGGTGCGTCGCCAGGTAGTCGCTGGAGCTGGCCATGACGCTGACGATGTCCGTTCCCGGCGCTACCACATCCGGCTTGCCGAATCCGTCGGCCGTGGTCCCGTACGCCGAGAACGGCGCCACGGTGTCATCGCTGGTGGTGTTCGTACCGTGATCGTTTACCGCCCCGACCGTGATCACGAACGGGTCGTTGGCGGGAGCGTAGAGCACGCCCGGATTGCTCTTCTGGTTGTTGCCGGCGGCAGCCACCACCACGATTTTGTTGAACCAGAGGATCTCGCACGCCGCGTCTACCGGATCGACGTTGTACGACTGCGCGACCGTGGTATCGAGCGAGAGGTTGACGACCCTGATGTTATCGGCTTGCGCGTGGTCGTAAACCCACTGCAGCCCGTTCACCACGTCCGACGTGGTCGCCGCGCCTTGCGAGTCGAATATCTTGACGTCGATCACGCCGACCTTTGGCGCGATTCCGACATACTTGCCACCGCCAAGCGCGCCGTTGCCGCCGATGATGCCCGCCACGTGGGAGCCGTGGCCGTACTGGTCGGTCGTCGTCGCATCCGACGAGACCAGACTGACCGAATCGACCAGGCGCGAGCTCCCCAGATCGGGCGTCGGGGTGATGCCGCTATCGACCACCGCCACGTTGACGCCACTGCCCTGATAGCCCTGCGCCCACATCCGGTCGGCGCCGATCGCCGCGTCGTAGTGGTTGAGCAGATTGGCGGTGTTGACCGGTCCGTCCGGTCCTCCCTCGCGACGCACCACGGCGTCCGGCGAGACCCAGTTCACGCTCTGGCTGGCCGCCAGCTGGTGAATGAGCCGGCCGGGGACCGTAGCGGCCAGAGCATCGATGATCGAGAGCTGCTTGGTGATCCGACCGCCCGCCTGCTGGATGAGCGACTCCGGCAGCGTCGAGCTGCCGCGTTTCTGAATGATGACGCGGAACGAGCTCCCCGGATGGCTTGCCGCCTGCTGCAGCAGCGGAGAATAGCCCCGCAGCGGCGCGGCATGGGCTGCCGTGTTGCCCACCGCCGGCGTCACACACGCACAAAGTACCGCCGCGGCCGCGAGCGACCGCCAGTTGACCGATCGTTTCGGTCGTTTCGGTGTCATGCTCTTCCCCTCTTCCCGTCCCATATCCGAACCGCCGGTTCGCTCATCGCGAGTACCGCCTGCCCCTGGCTCCGCTCCATAATCCTTCCCCTTCCGTGTGCTTTCCCGTGGGGTCTCTCGCCAGTGCCCACTCTAGTGCACGGAAGAGAAAGCGTCTACCGATCTCGGTTGCGATTCAGTTACAGAAATAGGAGCGGCGCGAGCTGGCAAGGTCTCCGTTGCCGAACTCGCGCCGATGGAGAAAGGAGAGGTCGATCTGTATGGAGCACTACCTGGCGTGCTCTATCCGGTGGACACCATTAGTAAGCCATAGCGGCGGGCTCGTCCCCAGAGGCCGCGGTCCCGGAAATCGCGGGACCTTGGTCCCACCGAGTGCCCCGCACCCGCCTGGAGACGGCGGTCCACCACTGCCTGGTCTCCTCTCAGGAGGGGGCCGGTCCCGATTGACTCATGACCGACCGGCACGACGCCATCCCTCCTGAAGCCGTACACTATCGGCATGCAAGTCCGGACGATTGTCACGCCAGGAGACGGCGATGCAGCTTAAACGGCGCAACTGGTCGGAGATGCTGCCGCCGCTCCTCGTCGTTCTGGCGGTGCTCCTGACAGTCATCGCGTGCCTCTACCTTCTCTCGGTCGTGCTGTCGATCCTGGGACACTTTTACCAGACCATCCTGCTCTTCGTGCTGGGCGCCATTGTCGCCTACCTGCTGACACCACTGGTTACCAACTCCCAGCGGCTCCTGCGCAAGCGTTGGGCCGCCATTCTCAGCATCTATCTCGGCGCCTTCATCGGTCTGATACTCCTCGGCATCCTGCTGGTGACACCGTTCGTGCAGCAGGGTCAGGAGCTCGTCAAGAACTTGAACACGCCGACCCACGCCAGCCTGAGCAATGTCACCGCGGCCTACACGGAGGTCGCTCGTCTCCCACCGGAGCTCAAGGCGCAGCGGGACGCACTGGCTGCGGGATCGCTCGTCCCCTTGACGGTACAGCACACCCAGACGCAAATCTCCGCGCTGCAGGTCACCCTGACCGACCTCGAGCACCCCCGGCCATCCCCCAATGGAACCGCCCAGGTCGAGGTTCCGCCGAGCTATGTCATGCCGTTATCCCGGCAGCTAGCAGTGCTGGAGGTCGACTACGCGCATGCGACCGGCGCAGGCGGCACGCCGGCACTCATGGACCGCGCCGTCGCCGATGCCGGCAAGGTGTCGGCGTCGATGCATGCGACGGCACGCAAGATAGCCGGCACCCCGATCCTGGTCCTGAGCCTCCAGAGCTGGTTCGACCGTCACAACATCTCGGTCGATATCAACCAGCGCTTCGGTACCGCCGTCCAGCAGCTCAACGCGCAGGTGGCCTCGCTGCTCAACAACGCCGTGACTATCGCCACGACCACCGGGAATCTGCTGATCAGCGCCATCCTCATCCTGATCATCTCGGTGTACTTCGTGAGCGACGGCCCTCGCATCATCCGGCGCGGTGTCGGTGTTTTCCCCGCGTCGCAACAGCAGGAGGTGTGGTTCTATCTGCGCAGCCTCGACCAGGTGCTCGGTAACTATATTCGCGGCCAGATCATTCTGGCGGGCATTGCCGGGGTGCTGGGAGGCGCCGGCGCTGCCGTGCTCGGCGTGCCGTACGGCGTCCTCATCGGAGTCAGCACGACGGTCCTCGCTCTGATCCCGGTCATCGGGCCGGTGATTCTGATTGTGCCGCCGGTCATTATCGCCCTGGTCTTCACCTCCCTTCCCACGACGATCATCCTGCTGGTGTATTTCGTGGTCATGATGCAAGTGGTGACCAATGTGGTTGGTCCACGCCTGCTCAGCTCGGCAGTCGGCATCCATCCGCTGGAGGCCATGGCCGCGGCGCTGATGGGCTTCCCGATTGCCGGCTTCCTCGGCGCCTTCTTCGCGGTGCCGATCGTCGGCTTCGTCCACGTCGCGGTGGCCGAGGCGTACCGGCACTTCCACAAAGGGGACGCCCCGCCCTCCACCGAGCCGCTGGCCGGCGTCGCGTCAAAGCCGGCAGAGGCAACCCCGGTGGAGAAGGCAGCGCCGCGAAGCTAGCGCCGCAATCCTGTGGGAGCATTCTCCAGGTGCGCGCCGTGTGTCGCCGGTTCGTGCCGGCACGTCCTCGGTAGGTGCCCTTCCGGCCACGACGCACCGCGAGAACCCGCTGCTGCACCGAGGTTGGCAGCCGCGGCGTCCTTTCATTCTGCAGACTGGAAACTACCGTGGACGCGGACATGGAAGTTCGCGTCTGTCCCTGACGCCGCCTATCCGGAAAGGGTGCCTTTCACAACCCGTGGGCTGGCGCCTCCGTGTCCGGCTTCGGACGGGTTTGACGCCTTCACTAACCCTACTGGCTGTAGCCGGTGACCCAGATGTAGACCGCCATGGCAGCCGCAACTGCGATCAGGAGCGCCGCCAGCACCAGGTGGATCCGCACCGAGAAGGCCATCAGCTGCTTCTCGATCTGCTCGCGGATTGCCAGAAAGTCGAGGACCGAGAGGACGAGGAACACGCCTCCCAGCAAGACCAGGATCGTGCCAATGATAGTCGAGAAATGCAGCTCGAGCGGGTGCGCGTGGGTGCCCGGGAGCTCGCGCAGCAGAAGCCCGAATTTGGCGACGACGAAGCCGAACCCCATGATGGTGATCGCTGTTCGCACCCAGGCGAGAAAGGTCCGCACGTTGGCCAGGTGATCCCGCATCTCATTGGGATACGGCGCATGCGCCTCCACTTCGCCCCGGAAGGGCAGGCGCAGCATCACCTTCCGGGCAGTGCCGGCCAGCCGGTTGTCGGGCGGGGTCCGCTGCTCAGGTGGTGTCATGGCCGCCTCTTCCTGGGAATTCGTAGGCACTCGGGGCCGGACGGCAGGGTCGCAACAGCCACTGCGGCCGGCGCTGGTTGTCCGGCCCCGGCGCCGGCCGGGTCAGTTGCAGCCACTCGCGGTAGATCTCGAAGGAGCGGTTAGTGTCGACCACGATGTCACCGTAGCGATCGTCCGGCTGCGCCTTCTCGACCCGGACCTTCTGATGCCAGGCGTGCGCGCCGCTCACCGGATCGGGATGCGGCGGGAAGGTCAGGTTCTGGTGCACGCCGGCGTCATCCCACCAGACACGCGCCGAGTCGGGATCGTCACTCGCAAAGGGCTGCACTCCATGGCGCTGCCTCATTTTCCACGTTCCGGCCCCGGTTTCCTGGAGATCCACCAGGGCGGTCGACCAGCGCTCGCCGCAGTCCTCGTGCAGCCGCCAGCGGCCGAGATGGTGCGAGCACAACACGATCCCGGGCAGCACGCCCTCGGTGACCCAGACGCGGGCCACGAAGTAGCCGATGTCGGTCGTGACCCGGATCAGATCGGTCTCCGTGATGCCACACCGCGCCGCATCCTCCGGGTGAATCCACACCGGATTACTGTGCGAGATCTCGTTCAGCCACTTGGCATTGCCGCTCCGGGTATGGATGAGCGTGGGTAACCGGAAGGTCGGGATGAGCACCATCTCTCCTCCTTCCCGGTCGATCGCGTTGCGACGGACATGACTCGCCGTGTAGCCCGGCATGGCCTCGTCGGCCCACCCCCACGCCTTGAGCGTCGGCGAGTAGAGCTCGAGCCGGCCGGACGGCGTCGGGAATCCGGCACGTGGCACGCCGTCCACCTCAACACCGATCACCCGACCTTTGCCGGGAATCGGCGCACCTTTGAGCAGCTTGACCTCCGGTCCGGCCGGCGGCGGCTGGGCGGTCGTGATCCGGCCGGTCTCCCGCTCGATCTCCGCGCCGGCCAGTTCCTCGGCCGTCAGGGGCCGCTCGTGCTGCGCGTAGACCTTGGGATCGATCGTCACCGCCGCGTACTTGCGCATGTAGGCAAGCGGCGTGAGGTTCTCCGCCGCCGCCTTCTCCGGCAACCCGGGGACGCTATGCTCGAAGATCCAGCGGTAGTACTCCTCGACGGTGATCTTCTCCCCCTCCGGCACGCCGGACTCAGACCGTCGGTACGGCGACTCGAAGTATCGCCGGATGCCGAGCGAGCCGTCGGGATCGACCCGCCAGGAAAGCTCGATCCAGAATTCGTTCTCCTCCCATACCTCACCGGGATTGGCCTGGTAGGTCAGTGCCACCGGGTCACCGGACCGCTCCCGCGCCACGCGAAAGACCGGCTGGCGGAAGCCCAACCAGCGTGCCGCGTGCGTCTCGTAGCTGTGCGTATCGTGGCGCTCGGGTCCGTGCCCCATCGGCAGGATGTAGTCCGCCCAGATCGCGGTCTCATTCCAGGTCGGCGTCAGCGCGGCGTGCAGCTCGATCTTGTCCTCGTCACGCAGCGCCTCGACCCACGACATACCGTCCGGGTTGGTCCAGACCGGGTTGTAGACGCGGGTGAAGTAGACCGCCAGCTTGCCGCGCCCTTCCTTTAAGAAGTAGGGCAGGAGGAAGCTCATCTCGTTGTGTGCCAGCGGGTACTCCGGCGGCCAGAGCAGCTCGCTCCAGACCTGTGGGGGCGCGGGATGGCTGAACGGCTGCGGAATGTACTTGTCCCAGAGGTTGGGCGACGTCCCGCCCTCGGTGCCGACGCTGCCGGTGAGCACGTTGAGGAAGAAGAGGGCACGGGCGACCTGCCAGCCGCCCAGATTGCCGGCCGCCGCCGCCCGCCAGACGTGTGCCGCGAAGGCGGAGCCGGCGCGGGCGATCTCGCGGGCAATCTCGACCACCGTCGCCGCCGCGATCCCGCTTTCGGCCTCGGCAAACTCCGGCGTGTACCGCGCATACGTCTCCTTCAGCGCCGCCAGGAAGTTGTCGAACGTCACCTCTTCGCCCGGTCGCTCGGCCCGCATGAAGTCACGCCAGTTGGTCCAGCACTCCACGAACCGGCGGTCGAAGAGATCCTCCCGCAGCATGACACTCGCCATGGCGAGCAGCAGCGCCGCTTCCGAGCCCGGCCAGGCGGGGAGCCAGTAGTCGGCGCGCGCTGCGGTGTTGGAGTGGCGGGGATCGATGACCGCGATCTTCGTCCCCTTCATCTTCGCCTCGACGATCCGCTGAGCATGGGGGTTGAAGTAGTGCCCTGCCTCCAGATGCGCGCTGATCAGGAGGATGAAGCGGGCATTGGCATGGTCCGGCGCCGGGCGGTCCATCCCCATCCAGAAGGCGTAGCCGGCTCGCGCACCGGCCGAGCAGATGTTGGTGTGGCTGTTATGTCCGTCCACCCCCCAGCACTGCAGGACCCGCTCGGTGTAGCCGTCCTCGCCGGGGCGGCCGACGTGATACATCACCTCGGTCTTGCGGTCCTCGACGATCGCCCGCCGGATGCGGCCGCCGATATCGTCGAGTACCGCATCCCAGCTCACGCGCTCCCACTTTCCCTCGCCGCGCTTCCCGACACGGCGGAGCGGGTAGAGGATGCGCTCCGGATCGTACACCTGGTTAATGGTCGCCGGGCCCTTGGCGCAGTTCCGGCCGCGGCTTGCCGGATGCACCGGATTCCCTTCCAGCTTCCGGATCTGTCCGCTCTCCTTGTCGACGTACGCCAGGAGACCGCAGGCCGCCTCGCAGTTGAAGCAGACGGTGGGCACGATCGTGTAGTGCCGCTCCACCCGTTCCGGCCACTGCGTGCCCTCGTACTCCACCCAGTCATCCCATTGCTCCGGCGGCGGGTAGCTCGCCAGCTCACCGTTGCCGTGAGGCTCCGGCGGCAGCGGTTTCAGAGTGTCATCGCCGGGGCGGCCGCCCGCTCGCCAGTCAGGAATCTTCACGAACGCTCCCCCTCAACGAGCGGCCAATCCGAACATCGGCATACTGATCAGCCTCTCTAGCTCAACGGTACCGACTGACCGGCGTCGATATAGAGATCCTCGTACAGGGCCAGACCGGTCAGCGCCAGGATCGCGGCAACCGCCGCGACGACCGCCGGCCCACCCGCCGCCGACCAGATGGCCAGGGCGATTGGACCGGCCGTTCCGGCGCCGATCACGCCATACCAGAATGCGGCCCCGTTCGACCCGCGCGTCATGGCGCGGATCGCCAGTCTGGCATGCGCCGTGCCGTGCGGCAGCCCGACCTCACTGAGCGCCAGAACCAGGCTCGCGCCGAGCGCGGCGGCCAGCACACCCGCGAGATGCGCCACGGCGCCGCCGTCCACGACGGCGGCGAGCACGCTGAGCACCGCAGCGCCGGCCAGCACCGCCTGCACTCCCAGGTGCGATGCCAGCAGCGGGCTCTGCCAGAGATCACGCCCCCTGGCCTGCGCCAGCAGCGCCGCCGAGTAGGTTGCGGCCGCCAGCGCCAGTGCTCCCGCCGGCCAGAGCAGAACGCGGTACGCAAGCGTCAGCCCCAGCAGCTGCGCTCCCAACGCCAGGACCAGCAGCGCGCCATACGCCGCCAGGATGTAGGCGCCGATAACCAGCCACGATGACCAGTGCGGCCAGAGCATGACCCGCCAGAAGCGCTCGGGTCGCTCGAGATCGAGCACCAGCAGCAGGTTGGTAATCCCCAGAAAGAGCAGCGCCACGAGCGGGGCAATGACCGAGAGCAGCGAGTGGCTGTTCGGCGTGCCGCCCAGCAGGAAGAGAAAGGCGGCGACCAGCAGCGCGCCGGCGGCAATGGACTTGGTCCAGAGGTAGGCGGCGACGTGCCAGCCCCAGGGTTGGCGATGCGAGACTGCGTAGTCGCGCTGCACCATTCCCGAGGACCACTCGGTGGGCACGTCGCCGATCCGGATCGGTTTGTCCTGGTCGGCTTCGGCCCACATATAGGCGGCCCGCTCCGAAGTTGCCTCTGGATTGACCGCAGCGGCGTCGGCGCCCAGGTAGAACAACTTCGGCCTGGTTCCCTTCTCGGGACGGCGCACCATCGCCGGCTCCGAGCCCAGCAGCTGTGCTATGCGGCTATCCGGATTGTCGATATCGCCGGTAATAATCGCCTCGACCGGACAGACGTTGACGCAGGCCGGCTGCAGACCGACATCCACCCGGTGCGCGCAGTAGTTGCACTTGCCGATGGTATGACTATCCGGATCGATGTAGATCGCATCGTACGGACAGGCCGCCATGCATGACCGGCAGCCAATGCAGCGCTCGCCCGAGAAGTCGACGATGCCGTCCGGCCGCCGCCACAGCGCCGTCACGGGGCAGATCTCGACACACGGCGCGTCGTCGCAGTGGTTGCAGCGCTCGACCAGAAAGGAGCGCTGCACGTGGGGGAAGACGCCCTTCTCCGTGTACTTCACCCAGGTGCGGAAATCGCCCAGCGCGACGCCGTTCTCCTGCTTGCAGGCCACCGTGCAGGCGTGACAGCCGATGCATTTGCGCTGGTCGATGATAAAGCCGTAGCGCATCCCGCCCCTCCGCCGCCATGCTACCAGGTACCTTCACCTTGCCGTCCGGGCGATACAGGTTCGCCCCACGTCCGCCACGCCGGCTTTCTAAGATGGCGCTGAAGGCACCTGCCGGACAGGCTGCCTGCGGAGCGCGCCATGGTCACCGCCCTGCT
>DATGJB010000209.1:0-25611 GCA_035295425.1 Chloroflexota bacterium
TACCGCCAGAGAGGTAGCCCGGTCGGGCCGCTGCCACCATGCTGTCCTGGGTGCGTGAGAGCACGACCCGATAGCCATCGGCGCGCAGCGCCGCCAGCATGTCGAGGGCGACCGGCAGCGTCAGATCTTTCTCGTAGAGGATCCGTCCGTCCGGTGCCACGCCGGCCGCGCCGGGATCGGCGCCACCATGCCCGGGATCGACGAACACGGTACGGTGGCGGTCGTGCGCGGTGGGGCTATAGGCAATGCAGGCACTCGAGGCGAATTCGGACCGATTGCCGATTGCTTCGACCGGCTGGGAGCGCCGCAGCAGGATCGCCACCAGCGAGCTAGCTGCCAGAACCAGAATTGCCGCGAAGACGAGCAGCCGGGCCGGCTGCCGGCGCTGTAGGGGCCGCGAGGGACGCACGTCACATCCTAACAGCGTCCCTCCCGCGGTGCGCGCACCCGCCATAATCAAGGAGGGAGCATCTCGCCGATACCCTTGGCGGACGTCTGGCCGCTCGGGCTCCGGCGCCATCAGTACATGACGCACATTCCATCGCTCTTCACGCGCTCGCCTTTCAATCCCATCCTGACTGCCACTGACCGCTGGTGGGAGTCGCGCGCTGTGTTCAATCCCGGAGCCGCTCGCTGCGGGCATCGGATAGCGCTTGTCTATCGAGCGATTGGCGGCGACGGGCTATCTCGCTTTGCGCTCGCCTGGACAGCCGATGGCGAGCGAATCGAGGAGCGGAGCGAGCTCCCCTGGTACGAGGGAGCGCTCGACGATCCGCTCGCGCGGCTGGGTGTCGAGGATCCGCGCGTCACCCCGCTCGATGGGTCGTACTTCGTCACCTACTGCAAAGCCTCGGTGGAACCCGCCGATACCCCGCCGCTGTTCTGGGAAACTGCCCCGTTTCGGGTGCGCTCCGGCATCGGGACCACTGCCGACTTCGCGGCAATGCGCGAGATCGGCGTGATGCTGGCCGGGGAGAACACCAAGGATGCGGTGCTCTTCCCGGAGCGTATTGGCGGCCGCTATGCCGCGCTGATCCGCCGCTTCCCGTCGATCCAGTACATCACCTCGGACGACCTCGGCGACTGGTCCGAGCCGGTCACGGTGATGGAGCCGATCCCGGATACCTGGGAGGGCGAGCGAATCGGCGCCGGGCCGCCACCGGTGAAGACGCCCTGGGGCTGGCTGCTGCTCTACCACGGCAATGAGTACCTGCGCATGCCCGGCAACCAGCGGCGCTACAGTATGGGACTTGCCGTGCTCGATGCCGAGAACCCTTCTCGCGTGCTGTACCGTCACCCCGATCCGGTGATGGCGCCGGAAGCGCCGTATGAGGTGGCCGGACCCGTAGGCAACGTCGTGTTCGGTACCGGCCTGGTCGAGATCGGGGGACGCTTCTACCTGTACTACGGCGCCGGCGACGGCGTGATCGGCGTGGCGATGGCGGACAAGGAGGCCATCTACGACCTGCTGCGGCAGCTTCTGGGATGAGAGGCGAGGGCGACCGGGCCCGCACGGGGACGCTCCGGCATCATCGCTCCCTGGCCGGCGCCCGCCGCAGTGCCGAAATCTACCGGCAGTCAGCTGAGCCGCGGGCGCCGGCGGACCGGCTGGATCTGGCCGCTTCCGAGAGCGTCACGCCGGCGGGGAATCCGGGCTCCGTGGTTTAGCCGGCCGCCGGGTACAGGATGCATCGCAACCGCCCCCTGCTCGCGATCTCACTGACCGTCTGCATGGCGGCAACCGGGCTCGGACTTGTGCTGCCGGTGCGCGTGCTGTACGCGCGGTCGCACGGCGCTTCGCTGGCGATCATCGGCGCGATGGCCTCCTCCTACCTGCTCTCGAACTTTCTCTTCCAGTACCCGACCGGTGTGCTGGCCGATCGATTCGGCCGGAAGCGGGTGATGGCGATCGGCCTGGTCGTGCAGGCCGTGGTTTCGATCGCCTACCTGGCCGTGACCAACCCGGTACTGTTCGTCGTGCTGCGCTTTTTCGAGGGCATGGTTGCCGCCAGCACGCTGCCGGCGGCCCGCGCGCTGGTGGCCGACATCGTCCCGGCGGAGCAGCGCGGTCGGGCCTACGGCATCTTCGGCTCGTGGTTCAATGCCGGCTTTCTGCTGGGACCGGCGCTGGGCGGCCTGTTCGCGAGCAGGGGGTATGCCCTGCCGTTCATCGCGGCGGGCGCGATGCGGCTGCTGGCGGTAGTCATCGTGGCGCTGCTCGTGCCAGCGGGGCAGGAGCGTCATCCTCGGGAGCGTGCGCGAGCCAGCGCCGTCCCCCGCCGAGCGCTGTTCAGTCTTCCCCTGGTCGGCTCGTACTTACTCGTCTTCGGCGACTATCTGTGGATCGGGTTCGACATCACCCTGGTGCCGCTGTGGATGCGCAACCATCTTGGCGCGTCGGTGGCCGTAATCGGACTCGCCTACGCGGTGTGGGCGGTGCCGAACGTGATCGGGTCGCCCTTTGGCGGGCGCGTGGCCGATCGACTGCGCCGCTCGCGCGTGATACTCACCCTCGGCCTGGCGCAGGTGCCGATGTACCTGGCGTACGGTCTATCAAGCGCCATCGGTCCGGTCATCGTGGTGTTCGCCCTGCATGGCGCGGTCTACGCCTTCATGCAGCCGTCGGTGGATGCCAATCTGGCCGCCGCATCGCCGCCCGACGCGAGGGCGCGGACGCAGGGCCTGTACAGTACGATCGGTATCGCCAGCAGCTTCCTGGCGGCCAATCTCTTCACGCTCCTGTACGCGATTAATTTCCGGCTTCCGCTGTTCGTGATGGGAGCCCTCTTTGGACTGTGCGTCATCGCCGGTGGGAGCCTCATTCGCCTATCGGAGCAGCGCGGGCTGGTGCCGGGCGGGCGTCCCGCGACGCCGGCGGTCGAAGCAGCCGGCTGAGCCGAACGGGCGTTGCACTCGACAGAGCTCGGTCGCGCCCGGCGCGAGCTCGTCCCGCGCGTGCGTGGTCTCCAGCCGGACGTGGAGGCGCCGGCCCACGGGTGTTGAATGAGCCGGGCACGGAGGCCTGTCCTACCGTTATCTGAACGGAGCCGGGCACGGAGGCGCCGGCCTACCTGCGTGAACGAAGCTGCACGGAGGCGCCGGCCTACGCGTTTCGAGGGGTCCACTACATTCACTACCGAGAGTCAAGACGCCGCTGGCACGAAACTTGCTAGCCCGTTTCGGGTTGAAGTGAGGCCCACTGAGAGGAGAGACAGATGGGAAGAGTACCGCGGAGACTCGTGTCTGCCGTCGCCGTTACCGGAGCGTTGCTCGCCCTTCCGTGGGGCGCCGGCCAGCAAATACCCATGGCGGTCCACGCGCAGAGCGTCGCCGGCTTCGGTCCATCCACGGTGGTAGACCCCCAGCGCACTGGCGGCGAGCCGGACATCAAGGTGTGCGGGGTCAGCGCGACGTGGAGCTATGGAACCTGCGGTCAGAACAATCCGTATGTCAGCGCCCCGTGGGGGTTCAGCACCAGCAGCAGCTTTGTCTGGCGCTCCGAGGACGGCGGTCAGACGTTCAAGCTGACGCCGAGCAACGACACGACCGGCAAGCCAGATGCCTGTCCGGGCGGCGGTGACACCGACCTGGCGGTCCAACCCGGTCGATTCCAGAGCAGAGACTATCTCAACTTCATCGACCTCCAGGGGTTGACGAACTTCTCCGCCGGTGTCTCGAAGGACGGCGGGCAGTCGTGGACCTGCAACCCGGCGTCATCCGAGGCGACGGTGGTGGATCGCCAGTGGTTCGGAATTTACAAGGATCCGTCGGGCGCGCCGGGTAATGGGGCGCGGGTTTACCTCGACTACGACCAGGTGGCGGGCGCGCAGTGCCAGGGGCAGCAGGGCGCCGACGGGAACGCGTTCGTGGTGCAGACCTCGACCGATGGCGGTCTGACCTATGCGCCACCGGTGATCGCCGACTGCAACGACGGGATCGCCGGGCCCATGCAGGTGAATCAGAAGACCGGTGAGATCTTCGCTATCCATACCGCCTACAGCACGCCGACCGGGCAGTACACCTCGGTCGCGGCCGATGCCGTTACCGTCGACTACTCGATCGACGGCGGCGCGACCTGGACGGCATCTCCGGTCTTCGGTTGCATACCGCAGGGCTCGGGCGGCCAGGTCACCTCGGATTGCACAACCGGCGAGGACTTCGCGGTACTGGCCATGGACACAGCGGGAGGCCTGTACGCCGTGTGGGCGCAGGCACCGACCGATGGCAGCGCGAACGTCACCGGCCCCAGCCAGATCTTCTATTCCTACTCCGGCGATAACGCCAAGACGTGGTCGACCCCGGTGCAGATGGACGCCGGCGCCTCGACGAACCTCGATCTCTTTCCGTGGGTGGTCGCCGGCAATCCCGGCGCGATCGACATCGTGTGGTACGGCACGACGAAGGACCCCTCGGTCGGATGGGATCCGGGGAGCCAGATCACCGACTGGAATGTGTACATGACGCAGTCGTTCAATGCGAACAGCGGAACGCCGTCGTTCAGCGCGCCGGTCCAGGTGTCCCAGCATCCCAACCATAACGGCGGGATCTGCACGATGGGGCTCGGCTGCACGACCGGGGGCGATCGGAGCCTGGTCGACTTCTTCCAGGTCAATCTGAACAAGCAAGGGGCGGCGGTCGTCACCTGGGCGGATACCTCGAATAACGGCAATACGAGCCAGAGCGGCGATGCCGCGGCCCTGATCATGGAAGCCCAGCAGATCAGCGGCCCGACGTTGCTCGGCGGGACCCTCAGCGGATCGTTGAACATCTGTACCTCGGTGACCGGCAAGCCGTGCCAGAAGGACATCAAGGGTGACGCTCGGTACGAAGCCAACGGCCTCATCGAGCCGAACGTTCCGAAGCTGGACATCACCGGGTCGTCGCTCAACCTCCAGCCGAAAAATCCGACGACGCTCGATGTGCGCATGAATCTGGCGGGCCTCACCAGCCTGCCCAATGCGACCGACCCGAATATCCTCGACCCCTACGTCGACTACCTGACGAGCTGGAATTACCACATCCCCGGCAACGGGCAGCAGCAGTACGACTCCACCGGCAACATCTACTACGCCTACCTCGAGGTCAATCGCGCCACCGGGGCGGTTGCCGCCTACGACGGGAATACCTGCAGCATCGCGTCGACCCACCCCAAGTACCTGGTGTACCCGGGACAGAACGCGATCCAGTACAAGCTCAACTTCAAACAGAAGACGATCGATCTCTACGTGCCGCTGGCCGATGTAGGCAATCCGCCCCCGGGTGCGACCCTGTACAGCGTCACGGCGCATACCGTCGGTGAGCCCGCTCCGGCCGGTCCCTACACCTGTACGACGCGCGATCCGAACGGCAACAACAACGATCCCAGCGGGCAGATCTTCAACGTCTACGACAAGTCGCCGGCTTACACCGCGGTGTTGACGCCCCACACCGTGGCGAAGCGCGAGCGAAAGTAGAAAGCATTCGTCGCAGGCGAGCGGAGAAAGCACGGGGCCGGCTGTACACGGGGTACAGCCGGCTCCTTCATTCAACGGCCGCGGCCTCGGTTGTAACACAGACCAGTGGACTGCTCTCCGCGCCGAGTCAGGCGTTGGCGATGGTTACCCCGTAGAGGGCGGCGAGGAAGGCGGCCAGAAGCGCACCAGCGCCGAGGATCCCGGATAGTGCCCGCAGAGCCGGCGCGCTCGAGTGCCGGACCCGGGGAGCGACGACGAACGCGTGAACGGCCGCGGCGACACCGGACAGCGCCACGAAGAGCAGCTTGACCGACAGCGTGCGGCCGGCCGATGTGGCGGAGAGATTGGTCCAGGAGATGCCGGCGTTGTGGACGTTCCACAGGCCGGTCACGATCAGGACGGCGAATGCAAACCAGGCGGCGATCTGGTAGCGCCGGCCCGCCACCGACAGCAGGTCGGGTTGCCCGCGGAGCACGGGGACCAGCATGGCGATGGTGATCTGACCGCCGATCCAGACACAGGCGGCGAGCACGTGGATCCAGAGCACGACGTCGGGCCAGCTTACGGGAAGCACAGGCGCTCTTTCCTCACTCACCACGATAGCCCGGCACCAGGCTGAGCTGCGGCCCCTCGAATGCGGAGGACCATGCCGTGTCCGGGTGTAGTGACGATTTCGGTACCTTTCGGAGGCGGGCAGGGAGGCGCCGGAGGTGGTGAAACGAGCCGGGCACGAAGGCCCGGCCTACCGCTATGTGAACGGAACCGGCGTACGGGTGCTGAACGAGCCGGGCACAGAGGCGCCGGCCTACCGTGGTGTGAACGGAGCGGGGCACGGAGGCGCCGGCGTACGGGTTTCGAAAGGCACTCTTGATCGGTTGGTGCCGTGGGACGGCTGCCGCCTCGGGTGATCCGGGCCCAGCTGTCGCCGCCCTACCCGATGGGTAATGCTCATTAGAATGGTTCCATGACGAACGTTCTTGATGTGCTGCAAGAGCGCGGCTTTGTCCAGCAGCTCAGTGATGAATCGGCCCTGAGGAAGCGGCTGGACCGGCCGATCACGCTGTACAACGGCATCGATGCAACCGCCGATAGCCTCCATCTGGGTCACCTGGTTTCCGTCATGGCGCTGGCCTGGTACCAGCGCCTCGGCCACCGGCCGATCGCGCTGCTCGGCGGCGGCACGACGATGGTAGGCGACCCGTCGGGGCGCCAATCGTCGCGGCCGATGCTAAGTCCTGAGGAGATCGCCCGCAACGTCGCCGCCATCCGGCAACAGCTGGCCCGCTTCCTCGATTTCGAAGAGGGCCGCGCCCTCCTCATCAACAACGCCGACTGGCTGCTGCCACTCCACTTCGTGGATTTCATGCGCGACATCGGCTCGCGCTTCCCGATCAATGAGGTGCTGCGTCTCGAGGCCTACCAGACCCGACTGGCCGCCGGCGGCATGACGTTTCTCGAGCTGAGCTACGTTCTGATGCAGTCGTACGACTTCCTGCGCCTCTTCCAGGACCACGATTGCGTTCTCCAGATCGGCGGGAGTGACCAGTGGGGCAACAGCATCATGGGCGCCGATCTCATCCGTCGCGTCACCGGCGGCGAGGCATTTGTCGAGACCTCGCCGTTGATCTCTGCCGCCGAGGGAGAGAAGATGGGCAAGTCGGCGGGCAATGCAGTCTGGCTCTCCGCTGAGCGAACGTCGCCGTACGAGTACTTCCAGTACTGGCGGAACGTCGACGACCGATCGGTCGGCCGGATGCTGGCGATCTTCACCTTTCTGCCGATGGACGAGGTGCGACGACTTGCCGCCCTGCCGGGCGAGAACATCAATCACGCCAAGGAGGTGCTGGCTTTCGAGGCCACCCGGCTGGTTCACGGCGAGGCCGAGGCCGAGAAGGCGCTCGAGGCCGCCAGGGCGCTGTTCGCCCCGAGCGCGCGGACGGAGGCGGACGTTCCAACCACCGAGATCGAGCGCTCCCGGCTCCTGGCGGGGATACCGGTCACGGAGCTCTTTAAAGAGGCGGCGCTGGTCAAATCGGCGAACGAAGCACGGAGCCTCATCGCGCAGCGAGGGCTCAGCGTGAACGGCGAGCCGGTGAGCGACGCGCGCCAGCTGATCACCCTCGATGCGCTGGACGCCGGCTCTCTCCTGCTGGCGCGCGGGCGCAAGCAGCACCGGCGGATCGTGCCCAGATAGCACGGCGACTCGGGCTCGGTCGATCACGAGGCGACACTGCGTGTCCTCCGTCGCCTGTCCGGACTCACCGGACCTGGTGACGCGGCTGCATTCGAGCTACGATGAGCTTCGTGCATGGATTCGACGGCTCGTCGGCGCGGAGTGAAACGATGGCTCGAGGCGGGAAGCGTGATCTGACCGAGGGGCCATTCGTGTGGGCAGGCGGGATCGAGGACACGTTCGTGCCCCAGGCGCGCAAGGGCCAGCGCCCGCTCGACGAGTACGAGCTGATGGGGCACTACCAGCACTGGCGAGAGGATCTCGCCCTGGCACCGGAGGCGGGCCTCACCGCGCTCCGCTGGGGCATCCCCTGGTATCGGGTGGAGACGGCGCCAGGTGAGTTCGATTGGCGATGGGTCGACCAGGTCGTCACCCACGCCGTCGACCACCTCAACCTCACACTGATCGCCGACCTCGTCCATTACGGCTGTCCGCTCTGGCTGCGCGGAGGTTTCGCCAACCCAGCCTATCCGTCGGCGGTGGCGTCGTTCGCGGCGGCGTTTGCCGAGCGGTATCGCGGGATGGTGCGGTGGTTCACGCCGCTAAACGAGCCCCTCATCACTGCCGAGATGTGCGGCAAGCGCGGCCTGTGGCCCCCGTACCTGCGCGGCTTCAGAGGCTACGCCCGCCTCATGATGCAGCTGGTGGACGGTATCGCCGGGACGATCGACGCTATCCGTCAGATCGACCCGGACGCGGTCATCGTCCACGTCGAGGCGGCGGGAGTGAGCCACGCCTCGCACCCCGACCTCGAGCCACTGCGAGCCCACGACGAGCTCGTCCGGTACCTCGCCACCGATCTGCTGACCGGGCGGGTCGATCCCGACCATCCGCTCTTTTCCTGGCTCCTGCGCCTGGGTGTCTCGCACCACGATCTCGCGCGCCGGCAGCAACGAGCCGTCGCGCCGGACCTGCTGGGCCTCAACTTCTACCCACAGTGGTCGTCGCACCAGCTCTATCTCGACAAATCTGGGCGCGTGCGGTCCCGATTGGTGGACCGCGAGGGAAGCGGGTTCGCCGGCATGCTCGAGGCCTACTATCGACGATTCGCCATACCGCTGATGGTCACCGAAACCAGCGCCCACGGCAGCGACGAGGAGCGAGCCGGGTGGCTGCGTGCGTCGCTCGGCGCGGTGAGGGCGCTGCGGCTCGCCGGAATCCCGGTGGTCGGCTACACCTGGTTCCCGCTGTTCACCATGATCGACTGGCGGTACCGGTACGGGCGCCGGGCGCTCGGCGATTATCGCCTCGAGCTTGGCCTCTACCGCCTGGGAGACGAAGGACGCCGCTGGCATTCGACGCCGCTGGTCGACAGTTTCCGGGCCTGCACCGGCAACGCCGAGCGGGAGGTTGGCGTGCTCGGCAGCACGCCGGAAGACGCGCGCGCGGCCGGTTGAGACCGCGCTGACGCCGGATCCTCGCGCTGGCCGCTCAGGGCGCTGGGGCGGCTTCCGGCTTGCAGGTTGGCCCTTCGACGACCGGCTTGCCGCCCTTCCAATCCAGCCGGTCGAGCCATAGCTCGCGGCCAACCGTCGGATCGTCGACGGCGCTTGCGCGCCACGCGTGGTACAGCATCCATGTCTGCCCCTTGCCGTCGGTGATGATCGTCTCCCCGCCGGGGCCTGCCGCCCTGCACTTCGACGTCAGGATCGGGTTCTCGGGGCCGTCCTTGCAGGGCCCTTGCGGCCCGGCGCAGGTGGCGTAGCCGACGGCGTAGTCGAACGAGGCGTAATTGTTAGCCGAGAAGAAGAGGTAGTACTTGCCGCCCTGCTTCCACATGGTCGGCGCTTCGATGAGGTCTCCCTCCCAGTTCGCGTCG
Source organism: Chloroflexota bacterium (assembly GCA_035295425.1). Lineage (GTDB taxonomy): Bacteria > Chloroflexota > UBA5177 > UBA5177 > UBA5177 > DATGJB01. Next base: position 9,506 of record DATGJB010000209.1, read on the forward strand.
TTGCTGAGCAGCTTCACGGGCCTGCCGAGGAGATGGAGTCCATCGGTGCTGAGCCGCTGGCTGAAGAGATAGGTGGTCACGCCGCAGCAGTTACCGTCGTTCTTCCAGAGCAGGTAGACCCGCCCGTTGCTATCCACGAAATGCGCCGGGTCGATGTCGCCGCCCAGGGCGGCCTGGCAGACGAACGGCGTGCTGCTCTGGTCGATGAACGGTCCTTCCGGCGAGCCGGCGACCGCGTGACCGAGGCACTCGTGGCCGACGGTGATATCGCGACCGGCGTAGTACAGAACGTACTTGCCGTCCGGCCGGTGGTAGACGTCGGGCGCCCAGATGTCGGAGCTGAGCCAGCGCGGCGGAACAGGGAATACGTCCTTCCCGGCAGTCCAGTGCACCAGATCGCGCGACACCAGCGACGGAGTGTCCTCGCTGTTGGTGTTGGTGGCGTACGCATAGTATCTCCCGCCGGCTTTCAGCACGAACGGGTCGGGGAAGTCATGGGCATAGACGGGATTCGTGAATGTGACCGGCCTGGCGGCACTCCCGGCGGTGCCGCAGGCGGCGAGCGACAGTGTCAGCCCGATTGCCACGGCGGCGGCCAGGCCGTGCTGCGCGCGCTTCACCACCGGTACCTCCCGATCGCCCGCCGCATCCGCGGCGTTGGCTATCCCTTGACGCCGCTCAACGCGGCCGAGGCCACGAAGTGTCTCTGGAGCAGGATGAAGAGAACGATCGTCGGCACCGCGGCGATGGTGGAGAACGCCATGAGCGGACCGTAGTTGTTGACATACGCTCCGGCGGTGACGAGGTAGATGCCAACGGTGATCGTGTACATGTCCTTGCTCTGCATGACGATCAACGGCCAGAGAAAGTCGTTGTAGATGCCGACCGCGGTAAGGATGGTCAGAGTGACGAGCGGTGTCCTGGTCATGGGCAGGATGATCTGAAACCAGCGCCGGAACTTGCCGGCGCCATCGATGATTGCCGCCTCCTCGATCTCGCGTGGAATCGACAGGTAGAACTGCCGGAGCAGGAAGACACCAAATGCGCCGGCCGGGTAGACCAGGATGATCGGCCAGTACGTATTGAGCAACCCGGCTTTGGCGAACTCGGAGAACATCGGGATGATGAACGTGATGCCGGGGATGAGCGTTGCCGCCAGAATCGCGTAGAAGAACCAATCACGTCCGGGCCACTCGAGCCGGGAGAGGCCGTAGGCGGCAAGCGACGCGCAGAGCAGCGTCAGGAGCGTGCCGCCGGCCACCGCAACCGCCGAGTTGAAGAACCAGCGGCCGATCGGATCCTGGTTGTCGCTCAAGATCTGCGAATAGTTGCCCAGCGTGGGGTGCTGGGGGATCAGACCTGCAACGTTGAGAGTAACTTCCGCCGTCGACTTCAACGATGTCGAGAACATGTAGGCCAGCGGCCACAGGGTCCAGGCCGCCAGCACGACGAGCGCGGCAAGCTGCAGATACCGCTGCCAGGTCCACCTCGCAACCTGTTCCACCGTTTCCCTCCTACATCTCGGTGGCGCGGAAGAACCGGATCTGCGCCACTGCCAGAATGACCAGAATGAGGCCGAGCACGAAGCTCATGGCACAGGCCAGCGCCAGATTCTGGGATGTGCCGAAGGCCTCGTTATACATCTGCAGCGCGACCGGCGTCGTCGATTGCGTCGGGCCACCCACGCCGGGACCGCCGTGCGTCAGAATCAGCGGCTGCCCAAAGAGACCGAATGAGGCGATCATCTGCGTGATCGTCACGAACGCCAGCACCGGGCGAAGTAGGGGCAGGGTGATAAAGAGAAGCTGCTGGAAGCCGTTTGCGCCGTCGATCCTGGCCGCCTCGTAGTAGTCGTTCGGAATGTTCATCAGGCCGGCCAGCAGCACGATCATGTTGAATCCGGGCGTCCACCAGAGCGTGGCGATGATGATCGACACCCAGGCCCACGGCTGCTGGATCAGCCAGGGGATGCTGTTGTGGATGTAGCTGTCCAGCACCCCCCCGTTCTGAAGGATCCACAACCAGACGGTCATGGCGACCGCGACGGAGAGCACTGCCGGCACGTAGAAGACGGAACGGAAGAAGGTGCGGAGCGGACCGTGCGCGAGTAGCAGGGCGAGGATGAGCGCCAGCACGACGAGCAGCGGAATCGTAATGATCGCGAAGAACCCCGTGTTCTCCAGGCTCTGCCAGAAGTACACGGTATCGTCGAGCTTCCAGTTGAAGAACAGATTGTAGTAGTGCCGTAGCCCGGTGAAGCCCTGGTCACCGCCGGTGGTCGTCCAGGTTCGCAGACTGACCCAGAGCGCATAGGCGAGCGGCCACAGCAGGAAGGCGGCAAAGAACAGGAAATAGGGAAGGACGAAAAGCATCGACCCTCCGTAGTCACGTGCGCGTGCCGCGAACGACTTGTGACTGCCGCCGACGACCGGTATGACTGCCTCGGGTGCCAGCGCGATAGACGGCCTGCGTTCTATGGCCCCAGTGTTGTGAACTGGCGTCGATCCCTGATCCATAACGTGTCCCACTCCTCGGGTGCGGATCCGGGGCGCGCCCTCCCACCAGGGGAAAAGCGCGCCCCGGCCCTATCGTCTGGTCAGAACCTCAGCGTTTAGCCGCCACCATTCTGCAGGTGATTGGTGATAGCGTTCGCCGCTTTGGTGAGATCGCCCTTGATGTCGCTGCTCTGTCCCCGCAGCACGGGCCACAGCGCATCATCGTAGAGCCAGTGATCGTCGTAGTTGGGGATCGGTGGATTGTAGACCCCGTACTTGAGCTCCTTGGCCGCCTGGACCACACCGCCGAGCTTCTTGAACGCCGCGCTCTTGATGACCGGCTGGTAGACGGGAACGTCCCCAACCCTGGCCATGTCGATGCTGTGCGTCTCGTAGTACTCGATGAACTTGATCGCCGCCTTGTTCTCGGCGGTCGAGTTCTTCTTGTACAGGGCGAAGCCCGTGTCGCCGATAAACACCGCCTTCCTCGGACCGAACTGAGGCACCACCGAGACGCCGAAGTTCTTTCCGAGCGTGTTCAGCGTCGGGTTCGTGATCTGCCAGCTACCGTCGAAGATCTGGGCGGCCGATCCGTTGGCCAGCATCTTGATGTCCTGGTCGACGGCGTACTGGGTCGGACCGAGGTGGTACTTGTAGATCAGCGAGCGAAGCGTGGTGAGCGCATCGACCGCCGCCTTGGAGTTGACGAGCGACTTGTTGCTCTTGCTGTCGTAGGCTTTGCCGCCGAACTGGGCCAGCATGGTTGGCCACATGAACTGCATCGGCCAATCGGTGGGAATCACCATGCCGTACTGCGAGGATCCCTTGGTCATCTTCTTGGCGGCGGCAACAACCTTGCTCAGCCCGCCCGAGACGACCGGGGACTTGAGGCCGGCTTTCTTGAGCAGCGCCTTGTTGTAGTACATCATCAACGGGACGACGTCCAGGGGAATCATGAGCTGCTTCCCCTTGTAGCGGTACGCGTTCCAGTTGGTCTTGGCAAAATTGCTGGGCGAGAGAATCTTGGACTTTGCGATCAGGCTGTCGAGCGGGGTCATCTGCCCCTGCGACATGTAGGTCGCCGATCCGGCCGCGTCCAACGTCCACATATTGGGCGCCTGGCCGGCGGACAGCGCGGTTGCGAGCTTCGTGCCGTAGCCGTTGAACGAGTTCTGGTCGTAGTTGACGACCACCGAGCTCTGGCTCGAGTTGAAGCCGTCGATGATCTTTTTGAACCCGGTCTGATCCGGACCACTCAGGCCGGACCACAGGGTAATCGTGACCGACGCATGCGCCGGTGCGGCGTGGGCAGTAGCCCAGAAGCTGCCGCCCGCCACCATGGCGGCGCCGGCCAGCAGGGTTACTGCGATCGACCAGCGTCTTCGCGAGTTTCGCGACAGTGACATGAGCGTTCTTCCCTCCATTTGAATCTTGACATCCTACCGACTCGAACGAACCATGCGACTAGATCCTTGAGGTCGCCCGCTTGCACCTCCTTCGTCGGACGGTCACTCTGTCACCCTGTCGACCGGGTGTTGCCGGGTGTGTAGCGCCTGCCGAGGGAAGTAGCCCTGACACTCTTCCCACGGCAAGCACGTTGCCGTCCGGCGCGCCGGGCGGTTCAACGTTGAATCTCTACACCCTCGATTCTAGCATTGTCCAGTCAAACGCGGTAATCTGGTGGATACAATCACCGGGATCCCGTGGGGAGATGCAGGAGGTTCGCCGTCCCATGCCGACAACATTGAAGGATGTGGCAGTGCGGGCTGGCGTTTCTGCCAAGACCGTCTCGAACGTCGTGCATGGGCAGATGGCACGCGTCAGCCCCGGGACCGCGGAGCGGGTGCGTGCCGCCCTCACCGATCTCAACTATCGACCGAACGTGGCTGCACGGGCGCTCCGCCAGGGACGCGTCCGGGTTCTGGCCATGGTCGTACCCGATCTCACCAACCCCTACTTCACGTCGCTCTGCACCGAGGTGATCTCCGCGGCCGCGGAGCATGGCTACACCGTCCTGATCGATCACACCGCCGGCGATTGGGCACAGGAGTCGCTGGCGCTGAACGGATTGCGGCCTCACCTCGTCGACGGCGTCATTCTCAGCCCCGTGTCGCTGCAGGCGGCCGATCTCGAGCTCCGCTCGGCCGATCTCCCGTTCGTGCTCCTGGGCGAGCGGCTCTACGACGTGCCGTGCGACCATGTCGCGATCGACAACGTTGCCGCGGCCCGTCAGGCTACCGAGCACCTGCTGACACTCGGACGCCGGCGTATCGCCGCGATCGGCGGACCTGCCGGCCCGAGCGACGATGTACTCCTGCTCCGCCTGCGTGGGTATCAGGAAGCGCTGAACGAGGCCGGGCTGCCGCCTGACCCGGAGCTGGTCGTGCCGATGGATGTTCCCGACGGCGGACCGATGCGAGCCGCCGGGGCAATTGCGATGGAGCGCCTGCTGCTTCTGGACCGGCTCCCTGATGCCGTCTTCTGTTTCAACGATCTTCTGGCGCTAGGGGCGATGACGACGCTGCTCCTCAACCGAGTCCGGATACCCGACGACATCGCGCTCATGGGATTCGACAATACCGAGGAAGGGCGTTTCGCCGTGCCCTCGCTCAGTACGGTCGCGCCCGACAAGCGTGAGATCGCACGCTCCGCCGTCGCGCTCCTGCTCCAGCGCATCGACGCGCGCGCCGGCAGCCCGAGGTTCGTTCAGCCGTCGTTCCGGCTCGTGGTGCGCGCCAGTACGGCTGGCGAGGATGCGTCCCAGGCGATCACGGCGACTCGATAGGCGGCGCCTCACCGCCGAAGCTGGTTCCCGAGGTTCGCTGCAGGTGACGCACGATGTCGCCGGCCACGGCCGCTGACGGGCGGCTGTTGACGTTCCGGATCACCGATGGATCGAGCTTCGGCTCTCGTTGCGCCGTCACCAGGCCGTTGGTCTCCTGTCCGGTGTCCGTCAGCTGCGTGTAGCAAAAGCCGGCCAGGGTCGGGCAGTCAAGAACCGCGTTCACCAGCTCGCGGTATTTTTCCTCGTAGGAGGCGCGGCCGGCCACGGTCCCGTAGCCGTACCACGGCACGTTTGGCTCTGGGTGGTAGCTGATTCCTCCGAACTCGGTCAGCATGATCGGCATGTCGGGCGACTGCAGGTCGCCGATCGTGACGAAGCGGTAGGCCGGTTGCACCTCGCGGAGGGTGCGCGCGATGGCCTCGCTGCTGCCGTAGCGCTGGCGGATCACATCGCCCGAGAACGTGTAGTCGTGGATGCCGAACACGTCGCCCAGGAGATACTCCCAGCCGTCATTGGCGATCACCGGCCGCGTCGGGTCAATGGCCTTGGTCAGGTGGAAGATGGCGCGAACGAAGCTACGCTGGGCCGGGTCGTGCAGGAGATTGGGTACGCCCCAGCTCTCGTTCAACGGCACCCAGGCGATGATGCAGGGGTGACTGTAGTCCCGGTCGAGCACCTCGATCCACTCGCGCGTCAGGCGCTGCAGGCTCGACCTGGAGTACACATAGGCGTTGGCCATCTCGCCCCACACCATAAGACCTAGCCGGTCGCACCAGTAGAGGTAGCGCGGGTCTTCCACCTTCTGGTGGATCCGCACCCCGTTGAATCCCAGCTCCTTGGCAAGCTCGACCTCGCGCCGCAGCGCGTCGTCGCCGGGCGCCGCCAGGTGGGTCTCCGGCCAGTAGCCCTGCTCCAGCACCAGCCGGAGATAGTACGGCCGGCCGTTCAGCATGAACCGCCCGCCCGCCACGCCGACACTCCGCAGCCCGGCATAGCTTTGCACTTCGTCGATCACCTCCTCACCGTCCAGCACTGTGAGGGTCGCGTCGACCAGGTTCGGCGTTTCCGGTGACCAGAGCACGCTATCCCGGCTCATCGTGGTGCTTCCGAGATCGAGCGCCAGCTCGCGATCGAGCGCGCTGCCCGCCACCAGGTAGCTGTCCTCGGCAAGGACCGTTCCGGCCATCTCGAGGTGGACGCGAACGTGCACCGGCCGGGAGTTGAGCCGGTTAAGCGTGAGGCTCACCCCCAGAACGGCGCGGTCCAGATCAGGCGTCCAGCGAACGTCGGAGATGTGAACATCAGACACCACCTCCAGCCAGACCGGCTGCCAGATTCCGGTGGTGCGCTCGTACCAGATGCCGTGTGGACGCTCGCGCCAATCCTGTTTCCCCCGCGGCTGGGAGAGGTCTCCCGGCTGGTCCTCGGCGCGAATAACGATCGACTGCTGCCCGTCAGGACGCAGCATCGCCGTGATGTCGACGGCGATCGGCGTTTGACCGCCCTCATGCTCGGCGACCTGCGACCCATTTACCCAGATGGTCGATCGGTAGTCGATGGCGCCACAGTGCAGGATGATCCGCTTGTCCGCTGCCTCAGACGGCAGCTCGATCGTCCTGCGGTACCACACCACGGGGTGAAAGTGGGGATCGCCGATGCCGCTGGCCGGGCTCTCCGGCGGAAAGGGAACGCGAATCGAGCGCGGGAAAACGTCTTCATCACAGCGCCAGCACTCGACGTCGCCCACCTCGTCGCCATAGGCGAATTGCCAGTCGCCGCAGAGATCGATCCACCCCGCTCGCGCCAGCAGCGGTCGGGGATGGGGCGCCTCAGCCGCCGCTGCTCCTGGTGCCGGTTGCCCGTCACTGGCCTTGACAGTTGTCTGTGTGTCGATCACGACCATCCAACCCCTTCTCCACGTCCGAGCTATACCCTATTGTGCCTGTCCATTGGCACGGAACTTGCGCGCCGCATTGTCGCCTTCGATCGACGCTTCATTTCGGATGGGGTGTGCCCATGCTTCTGCCCACGCGCCTTCAGCTACTCTCTTCGCTGGTCGTTCTGGGTCTGTTGATCGCTCCCTCGGCCACCGCGCTGGTTCACGCCGGGGCCAAGGCAGCCCGTGTTCCCAGGTACTCCAATCCGGTGTTCGCCAAAGACTTCCCGGACCCGATGGTGCTCAGGGACAGCCAGACGTCGTACTACGCCTACGGCACGACGACCTCGTGGGAGCTCGGGTACTTCCCGATCCTCCACTCCTCCGACCTGGTGCACTGGAAGTATGTCGGCGATATCTTCAAGGTTCCACCGAGCTGGGCGTCGAATGATCTCTGGGCGCCGGACGTGATCCGGTCGGGCAAGACCTACTACGCCTACTACACCGGCCTGGCGGGGTCGACTCACTGCATCGCCGTCGCCACGAGCCCGAAGCCGACGGGACCGTTCCGGCCGAGAGACGTCATCGGCTGTAGCGATCGAAACGGGAAGGGGTACATTGATCCTGCGGTCCTGGTGGACCGCAACCACCGTGCCTATCTCTACGTGTCGGTTGACAATCCCACCCACGACATCTCGGTGATACCGCTGAAGAGCGATCTGCTCCACGCCGGCGGAGCGCGCAAAGTACTGTTCGGCATCGACCAGCCATGGGAGCACGGCGCCAATTTTTCGACGGTAGAAGGCCCGTACGCCATCAAGCACGGGAGCACGTACTACCTGTTCTTCTCGGGGAACGATTGGAACGGAAACTATTCCATGGGCTATGCCACCGCCGCTTCGCCGCTGGGGCCGTTCACGCCGTATAGCGGCAACCCAATCTTGCAAGGCACCGATACCGTCAAGGGACCCGGCGGCGGCTCGGTGGTGCAGGGCCCGGATAACAAGCTCTGGATGGTGTACCACGCCTGGCAGGGCCCGGAAGGGTACAGTCAGGGAGGCGTGCGGGTCATGTACCTCGATCCCATCATCTGGCATGGAGCGGCTGCCTCGGTGACCGTCACGACGAAGTAGAAGCGATGCCGCCGGTTGATCGGGCTGCCTGTCTCGCCGTCAGGCGAGACGCAGTCCGCGGCATCCTCGAGCGCCACCGGCTGGACGCCGTGGTGCTGCGGCGCTTCCCCAACTTCGCCTGGTACACCGACGGAGGCGACAACCGGGTCGACCATTCCAGTGAGGTCGGCGTGGCCTCGGTTGTGGTGACGCGCGATGCCGATCTGATCCTGGCCGACAGTATCGAAGCCGAGCGCATGCGGACCGAGCAAACACCCGGCTTCGAAGTCGTGGAGTACCCCTGGTTCGAGGAGCCACCGTACCGGAGTATTGCCGGTGATCGACTGGGGGCCGACGCCTCGCTGGCAGGCGCCGCCGACGTCTCGAGCTCCGTGCAGGCCCTGCGGCGCGTCCTCGATGCCGCCGCCGTCGAGCGCTATCGGGTGCTCGGGAGCGACGCGGAGGCGGCGTGCCGCGAGGCCGCCGGCCGGCTGGCCCCGGGTATGACGGAGTGGGAGATGATGGCCGCGCTCGAAGGTGCCTGCCGGCGTCGCGGGCTGTTCAGTCCGGTGGCGATGGCGGCCGCCGACGGCCGGATCGAATGGTACCGGCATCCGGTCACGGTGGGCGCGACGGCGCAACGGCAGGTCATGCTGGTGGTCTGCGCGGAACGTGGCGGGCTGTACGCCAACCTGACCGGGTGGGTGCACTTCGACGAGCCGGGAGATGAGTGGCGGCGGCGGCAGCGCGCCTGCGAAACCATCCTGTACCGGTTGCGCACCGAGGAGACCCGGCCCGGCCGAACACTCGCCGGGGTGTTCCAGACCATCCGGTCGCTCTACGCCGAGGAAGGGTTTGACGGGGAGTGGCGCTACCACCACCAGGGAGGTAGTACCGGGTACGCGACGCGCGAGACCGTGGCAAAGCCGGCGGCCGGGGAGACCATCCAGACCGGCAACGCCTTCGCCTGGAATCCGTCGATCAGCGGCGCCAAGGCCGAAGAGACGTTCGTGCTTTCCGCGGCCGGCCCCGAGGTGATTGCGCGTGGATTCGACGGTCTGTAGTCCGGGGTCCGGCGCGGAGCCCTCCGGCCGGACTCGTTCGTGTTGATCAGGAGAGTGATGATGCGCACCAGAAGACTGGGCTCGCAGGGCCCGGAGCTCACCGTGATCGGGTTTGGCTGCTGGGCCATGGGCGGCGCCGGGTGGGCCGGCAGCTGGGGACCGCAGGACGACGAAGAATCGATTCGCTCCATCCACACCGCGCTCGACGCCGGAGTGAACTGGTTTGATACCGCCGCGGTCTACGGTCTGGGCCATTCAGAGGAGGTTCTGGGTAAGGCGCTCGGCCCCCGCCGCCCGGAGGTCGTCGTCGCGACGAAGTTCGGAACGGTGTGGGATAGCCAGGGCAATCTGAGCGACCGCGCCTCCTATGAATCGGTGATGCGCGAGTGTGATGCCAGCCTGCGGCGGCTCGGTACCGACTACATCGACCTCTACCAACAACACTGGCCCGACCGCGAGGGGACGCCGGTCGAGGAGACGATGCGAGCGCTGGACGATCTCGTCCAGGCCGGCAAGGTTCGCTACACCGGCGTTTCGAACTACGATCTGCCCCTCCTGCAGCAGGCGCTCGCAGTGCGGCACGTCGATTCGCTGCAGCCGCAATACAACCTGTTCTCCCGCGGCGTGGAGAGCGAGCTGCTGCCGTACTGCCGGGAGCACGGCGTGGGGGTTGTCGCCTACAGCCCGCTGCACTCCGGACTGCTGGGCGGAACCTACACACCCGACAAGCGATTCGACGACGGCGACTGGCGCGTCCACAATCCGGACTTCACCGGTGAGGGCCTGCGACGCAATCTCGAACGGGTCGACCAGCTGCGCCGGATTGCCGACCGATCCGGCCACACCGTTGCCCAGCTGGCCGTCGCCTGGGTTCTGTCCAACCCCGCGCTCACCGCGGCAATCGTCGGCGTGCGTCGGCCGTCGCACATCACCGGGATCCTGCCGGCCGGGGACTGGGAGCTGGACGAGGACACTCGGCAGACGATCGAGCAGATCATGCAGCCGGAGCAAGCGGGGATCGGATCGTAATGCCGACAATGCCGGGCGTGGTCCTGCCGGGAGACCGCCGGCTGGAGATACGACAGTTTCCCGTGCCCGAGCCCGGCCATGGCCAGGTCCTGGTCCGCATGAAGGCATCGTCGTTGTGCGGCAGCGACCTGCGGGCCATCTACCGGCCCGTCGACCAGGGAACAGGACCCGAAGCGTACCGGGGCGTGATCGCGGGCCACGAGCCGTGCGGCGTCGTCGAGGAGATTGGTCCGGGTGTCAGCGCGTTCTCCCCGGGTGATCGAGTTGTGCTGTACCACATCGCGGGATGTGGGCTCTGTCATGACTGCCGCGGCGGCTGGATGATCAGCTGCTCGTCGCCGGAGCGGGCTGCCTACGGCTGGCAGCGGGACGGCGGGCACGCTCCGTACGTTGTCGCCGACCAGCACACGCTGGTGCGCCTGCCCGACGAGCTGACGTATCTCGACGGAGCAATGGTTGCCTGCGGCATGGGCACCGCCTTTGCTGCCTGTCTCCGGGCGCAGGTATCCGGCCGCGACGTGGTTCTGATCACCGGGCTCGGACCGGTCGGCCTCGGCACCGCGATGCTGTGCCGGGCGCTGGGCGCCCGTGTGGTCGGAGTCGAGGCCGTGGCCGAGCGCCTGGAGCTCGCCCGGGCGCTTGGTTTCGACGACGGTGTCCCGCCCTCGGACGGGGCGCTCGCCGCTCTGCTGGAGCGGACGGGTGGGCGGGGCTTTGAAGTCGCGATCGATTGCTCGGGCAATGCCGCGGCACGGCGGCTCTGCCTGGCCGCGGCGCGAGAGTGGGGGCGTGTCGTCTTCGTGGGCGAAGGGGGAACTGTCGAGTTCGAGCCGAGCCCGCTCCTGATCCACAAGCAGCTGACGCTGCATGGCTCCTGGGTCTGCAGCCTGCCGCAGATGGAGGACCTGGTCGAGCTACTGGTGCGCTGGGATTTGCATCCCGAGGCGATGGTCACGCATCGCTACTCGCTCGACCAGGCCAGGGAGGCGTACGAGACATTCGACTCGGGTCGAACCGGTAAGGTGGCAATCGTCTGGGAGTAACGGCCAGGGGACCAGCGTCTTCGTGACCTCCTGCCAATCAGCCGCCTCTGGTTGCCGGGCGAACGTAACGTGCGCGAGACGGCATGGCTGCCCAACAAAATCGGAGACTCAGCCCCGTTTGCAACGCGCTCGCGCTCAAAAAGTGACGGAGCTCTCACCCTTACCAGGGCGGCTCGTCGGCCTTCTGCCCCACCATGTCCACTGGGTCGAAGCACTCGGCTACGAGGTGCGACTCAGGTCCTGTCCCATAGAGATACCGTTGGCAAATTCGTTCGGGGCGTCAAGCGACAGGAGCGAGGGCAGCGAAGGGAGAGCAGCGCGTCTTGGACTGGGGGACGTCATCGAACCAGTTGGCCAGGCGCTTGACATTGATGGCCGCAGCAGTGGCGATGCCCTGCATGTGGGTCCTGGCCAAGCCACGATACCGTGCCTTGCGCAATCCCATGCTCCGAACCCCTTGGGAGATAGTTCCCTCGACTCCAGCTCGCTGGGCATACACAGCTGCGAACTCCGGAGTCGCTTGCCGCGCTCGGGCCCACTGCAGCGCCTCGTACTCCTCGCGTGGGCGAAACGTGAGGCAGCGAGGGGTCGTCTTTGCACGCGTGCAGAGGGGACGAACCGGACAGGGAGTACAATCCTTGGCTGCGAACGCGACGTGGATCTTGCGGCCGCCAGCTACCTCACTCCAGCAGGTGCTCGTCCGGAGTTGCGGACACCGCACCTGTCGTGCTTCCCAGTCAATCTGAAACGCGCTCAGGTCGTAGCCCTGCTTGGCTTTGGCTTGCCAGGTATACGCGTCAGAGATCGGACCCACCACATCCACCTGGTGCTCGGCGCGACTCCGCACCAGATCGCGCGCCCGGACATAGCCGCCATCAACCAGGTGCTGGGCCGGTAAGAGGTCCACGTGGGCGAGTCCTTCCTGAATGGAACTCAGCTGCTCCATATCGGCCTCGGTGGCGATAGTGGTCTCGACCTGGGTGAGCACGTGGGGCAGCTCGTCGTCGCAGGTCTCGGTGAGATGCGTCTTGTAGCCGATCCAGTCCACCCCACGCTTCTCCCCGTAGCGCGCCTCCAATTCGTACGGGGATTCGAGTTGCTGAGCCGCTGGCGGCATGTCCTTCGGATCACGCAGCTGGATCTGGCCCTCCATGACGACGTACTGGGAGATCCACATGCGACGAAGGGTCTCCACTGCCGGGAGCAGGCACAGCGTGGCCGGCGCCGTCTCCGTCCAGAGTGCAGAGAGGAGGCGCATGCCATCAGCTCCAACCGTCTCGGCATAGGTGCGTCGTGCCTCCTTGCCTCGCGGGAGGCGGTACTCCTCAATGCGTCGGCTGTATCGCTCGAACCATTCGAGCGGCACGTGGGCATGGAGCCACTCCGGTGCGACCACGGCTACAGCATTCAAGGCATGACGTAGGGTCTCCGCGACGCACTCGAGCCGATTGAGCACGCGTAACAAACCGAGCACATGGGTCGAGTCGGTGCGCTGACGGCCCCGAGCCTTCAGATAGCCGCGCTCCTTACACGCTCCAAGCAATTGGTCAAGCAGCAGCTGTTCTGCCGCCCCCTGGACGAGGCGCGACCGGAACTCCGAGAGGACAGAGAAGTCGAAGCCATGGTCGGTGAGCTCCAGACCAAGGGCATACTTCCAGTCAATCCGCGCTCGCACCGCTTCCGCCGCTTGTCGGTCGGAGAGCCCTTCACTGAATTGCATGACCGTTACCAGCGCCAGTCGCCAGGGAGCTTCCGCTGGCCGACCTCGGGTAGCAAAGAGCGAGGCGAAGCTTTCGTCGTCGTAGATGGGACCGAGCAGGTCACGCATTTGCACGTACACATTCCCTTTCGGGAACGAGGCGTGAGCCACGCGAGCTGTCTCGTCAGGAACGGGGCCAATCGGTTCGGGTTGCAGGGACAACATAGCCTCCCAGGAAGTGGATGGGGATGTCCTCAGTATCATCCCGGTCCTTCCCTCCGATCACCCCGAATTCGCCAACGGTATCCCATAGAGTGGGGGAATTCGGCCACCTGAACTGAACGGCCACCGTGTGGTTCTCATCGAGAGACACTACCCAATCGATGGAGGACACGATGGCCGACGACCTAAGGATGGCATTGGAGGAGCTCTTGCGCAAGGCAGAGCTGCAGGATCCGGACTTTCTCCGGGAAGGAGTTCGCCTGCTCGCCCAGGAGGTAATGGAGCTGGAGGTGAGCCAGCATCTGGGCGCCGAGCGGTACGAGCGGACCGGAGAGCGACGAGGCCACCGGAATGGAACCAGAGAGCGACCGTGGGACACGCGGGTGGGGACGATCGAACGCAGTGTGCCGCGGGTGCGAGATAACAGCTACTTCCCGAGCCTCTTGCCGCCGAGGAAGCGCGCTGAACAAGCGCTGGTTGCCGTGGTGCAGGAAGCGTATGTCCATGGTGTGAGTACCCGGCGGGTGGACGATCTCGTGCAGGCCCTGGGGATGACCGGGATCAGCAAGAGCCAGGTGTCTCGGCTCTGCCAGACGCTCGATGCCGAGGTAGAGCGGTTCCGGAATCGTCGCCTCGAGGGACCCTACCCGTACATTTGGCTTGATGCCACGTTCCCCAAGGTGAGGCAGGATGGTCGGGTGGTCAGCATGGCACTGGTCATCGCCATCGGCGTGAACGCACGTGGCGAGCGGGAAGTCCTGGGGCTGGATGTCGGTGCCAGCGAGAATGGTGCCTTCTGGCTCAGCTTCCTGCGCAGCCTGGTCGCGCGCGGACTCTCCGGTGTCCGGTTGGTGACGAGCGACGCCCACGAAGGGCTCAAGGCAGCCATTGCGGCCGTCTTGCACGGAGCAAGCTGGCAGCGGTGTCGGGTGCACACCATCCGAACGCAATCCGGAATTCGGGGGAGCCGGACCGGTGGGAGGCTGTCCCGGGTTGCGTAACGGGATCACGTGTCGAATCTCCAGGGTGTCGTCGCCTACGATAATCCGCTCGATCAGGAGCTGCAAGATGCTCTGCTTCTCCTCGAAGCTCGCATTCGTGAGGCGGGACTGGATGCGGTCGCAGAAGCTCCTGAGATCATCGAGCACGTCCTGCGCGTGAGCGGCGTGCCGCTGTCGCTGGCGTTCCTGCTCGTGGTGATGCCGCAGCGTCTGTCGACGCTCCTCAAGCGCCTGGCGCCGTTCTCGCAGCTCGTCCAGGTCGATCACCTCGGACTGGTAGGCGTCGATCAGCCGTCGTTCCTCCCGGTCCAGCCGCTTCAGCTGCCCCTCGAGCCGCTGGAGCGCCTGCCGCTCTGAATCCGCCCCATCCTGTACCTCCTTGGAGTACGCCTCGAACTGGGCCACCAACTGCTCAGGATCACGGAGGAGCGAGCAGACATGTTCCCAGACCGCTGCGTCCAGTTCCTCTCCTCTGGCCGGCCGCTGGGGACACTTCTCCGTCCGGGCGCTCAGGATGCAGTCCTTGCCATGGCATTCGTAATACCGGCGCTCCGGCTGACTCGCCGTCGCCTTGTAGGTCGTCCCATACATGGCTAACCCACACGTCTTGCAGGTGAGCAGACAGCGCAGGAGGTAGGAGTATTTGGTGTTGTGGCGGAAGGAGAGCTGGGCGTTCCGAGCAAGCTGCGCCTGTGCCCGCTCGTGCGTCTCCGCATCGATGATGGCCGGAATCGGGATCGGGATCCACTCCTCCTTGGGACGCGGCTGCCGGCAGGTGTTCTCACTCGTCCGTGGTCCGTGGGTCCTCGGCTTCTTGGGCGGCACGAACCGATAGCGATTGGTATACGCGGTCCCGGTGTAGAGCGGATCGGCGAGGATGCGGTGCACCACCGAGGGCGACCAGGGATGCTTGCCGGAGCGCGGGTACCAGGGGCCGAAGTTGAGCCGCTTGAGGATCTGCCGGATGGTCAGCTGCTCCTCAATGAGCCAGCGGTAGAGCATCCGGACGAACTCGGCTTCGGTCTCGTCTATGACGAGGTGACCGGGGACACCATCCTGCTTGTGGATGTAGCGGTAGCCGTACGGCGCCGTGCCAGCGAGGTACTGTCCCGCTCGGGCTTTCTGCAGCTTGCCGCGTCGGAAGCGCTCCCCCAGCAGCGCCCGCTCGTACCCCGCGATGGCTCCCTGGATCTGAAGCAGCAGTTGGTCGTTGGGATCGTCGGAGATGGGGTGCTGGAGGAAGACGACCTCGCATCCATTCCGGCGAAACTCCTCCAGCAGGAGCACCTGGTAAGCGTACTTGCGAGCCAGACGATCCGGGCTGAGGACCGCAATCACCCCGACGGCCGCGTCCTGCACCGCGTCCCGTAGGCGATCAAGGCCCGGCCGGTCCAAGCGGGAGCCTGAGTAGCCCTCGTCGGTGTAGATATGCTCCGGGGACAGCTCATGCCCCTGATCCCGCACCCACGCCTTGAGAAGCGTCAGTTGGCTCTCGATGGTCTGCTCTCTCCCTTGTCGCTCCGTCGAGACGCGCGCGTAGATCGCTGCCTGCATCGCCCTCACTCCTCTCCGCACCATTCCGTCTGCTCCCGGCCGCGCCAACCAGCAGGCGATAGACCTGTTCCACGCGCTGTGGGCCATCCCGGGTCCGCACATACACCGAGTGGATGGCCCACCTGTCGGTTGCAGCACGATGGCTCCGTGGCATCTCCTGGTCCCTCCTGCTCCCAGAGATGCCAGATGGGAGAGGCCCAGGCGTCACGGATGTCCGTCATGATGG
>DATGJB010000210.1:0-7643 GCA_035295425.1 Chloroflexota bacterium
GGTCGTCTGGAATGGACCAATGGGGGTGTTCGAGATCCCGGCCTTCGGCGACGGCACCCGCGCCGTGGCGCGCGCCCTGGCCGCCAGCAGCGCGCGGACCGTCGTCGGCGGCGGCGACTCGATCGCCGCGCTCGAGCAAACCGGGCTGGCCGATCGCATGACACACGTCTCCACGGGTGGCGGCGCCAGCCTCGAGTTCCTGGAGGGCCGCACCCTACCCGGCGTCGATGCGCTGCCCGATGCCTCCGCGGTGCCGGCCGAGCCGGCTCGTCTCGCCTGAGCGCCTGCCGACGAGGGCGGGTGGGTACGATCGATCACCATTCCAACCGGCGCTCGATTACCCGAAATATCGGCTCTCGACCCGATGGTGTCCGTGCCCTCGCTCCTCTACGGTTACTCCAAACGTGGGAGGAGCCAGGCAATGACTCAAGATCACTTCAGCCTCAGCCAGGCGGCCGAGATCCTCGCGCTGGAGCGACTGCGTCTCATTCGCCTGGGTCATCATCTTCGCCTCGCCCCCGGGGATCCGTGCATTCCGCGCGCCGTGATTGACCGAGCGCGGCACGAGCCGGAGGCGGAGACGCGGTATCGCCATGTCCTCGAGTGGCTGCTTGCCCATCTGCCGGAACGCGGTCCATCCGACCGGAATCCCCTGCTCCCGCGTGAGTAGCGGCGGGGCACGAGCCCGCGTAGCCATGTCAGTGTGACGCGGCCGAAATATCGGGTGTAGACCCGATACCCCCACTGCCGTAAGATCGGTATCGTTGGAGCAATTACGTTCGTTCTGCTGTGTGGAGGAGAGTATCGGATGACACCGAGTTTCATGAACGCACCCGCGCACTATCTGCACATTGGCTTCGTTCTCATCTCGACGGCGAATCTGCTGGTCATCATCCTCATGATCGTGGTGTTCGTGGCCGCCCTGCTGGCGCCTCTCCCCTCGAGGAGGGAACAGTCATGAACCTGACCGAACGCCTGCAGCGTCGCGTCAGCGAGACCCTGCCGTATGAGGAGCTCATGCCGGCGGAGCAGCCGATCTACGTGCACAGCTACGTGTACCTATTCGGCATCGCTACCGTAGCGAGTTTCATTCTGCTGATCGTCTCGGGCATCATCCTGAGCGTCTTCGGCCCGCAGTGGTGGCACTCATCCACCGTTGGCCACTTCGTCAACAGCGCCCACTTCTGGTCGGTTCAGGCATTCTTCTTCTTCATGGTGCTCCATCTCTGGACCGCCTTCTTCTCGGGCGCCTGGCGCGACGGTCGGGGGCTGACCTGGGTTTCGGGGATGGTAACGTTCCTGGTCTCGATCCTTACCGCCTTCACCGGCTACCTCTCGCAGCAGAACTTCGATGCGCAGTGGATCGGCGTTCAGGGCAAGGACGCGCTCAACGCCGTGGGCGTCGGCGCCTTCTTCGACGCGTTGAACTTTGGTCAGATGTACGGCTTCCATATCGCCGTCCTGCCGGTCATCGTGGCCGGCCTGGTCGGTCTCCACCTCATGCTGGTCCGGCTGCGGGGCGTGGTCCGGCCATATCCACTCGACGTGGAAGCCCGAGAAGGCGCGCGCGCCGGCGCGGAGGAAGTGCCCGTATGATTGCCCGGAAAAAAGCGTACTACGCCGGCATCCCAACGGCGCCCTACGACCTGGTCAAGGAGCTCCTCGTCGCGCTGGCGGTGGTAACCGCCGCGGTCGTCATCTTCGCCCTCGTCCTGTCATCTCCCGACGAACCGTCGCTTACCCTGCAAAGCGTGTCGCAATCCGATCCCCAGGGCTTCGTCCAGACCGCCCTCGGCGAGCTGAACGGCAGTGGTGGAATCGCCAATTACGGTCCGCCGTACAACAACGGCACGGCGAACGTCCAGTACCTCGGGCCCCAGATCGGCCCGATCGGCCCGTTCTTCTCGATCCAGAAGCTCATCGGCGTCCACATCCCGGTCGATACCGCGCAGGACTATGTGCTCGGCCCACTGATGCAGATCGCGGCGACCGTGCCCGGCCTTTCCGCCGCGCTGAGTACCTACAATGGCGCCTCTGCCACGCAGCAGAGTGCGTGGACCGACGCCTACACCAAGGCGCTGGGCAAGGCGACCGTCAGCGGCGTCAACCTCTCAGTCCCATCCTGTGCCTGCGGTCCGGTGACCCTGATGATGTCCACTATCCTCCATCTCGGCCAGCGGGGCGCGATGGACGGCCTTCTGCTGACGAGCAACCGGTTCTACCGCACCGACTACACGCGGCCACTGCTCTTCATGGCGGACGACGGCGCCGTTGCCAGCCACGCCGCCTCGTTCAATCTTCTGGGAACTCAGTGGGGCGTGATGAACGAAACCGGCAACTATCCGGGGCAGGCGTGGCTGTGGCTCTACACGACCCTGTACCAGATCTGGCCGTACAACGGCCCGTGGGCGGCCAACGCCGATGCCATGGCGATTCTGACCGTCACGATTCTCACTCTCATCCTGATGTTCATACCCTGGATTCCCGGCCTGAACCGGCTGCCGCGGTACCTTGGCGTGTACCGGCTCATCTGGAAAGATTACTACCGTCGCGTCCGCAGCGGCGCAATTCCCTGGAGTGAGTGAGATGAAAGCGCACATCCTCTGGCGTCATCTCCTGGTAGTGGCCTCGACTATCTGCGGCATCATCGGTATGGGCATCGTCTTTGACGCGGCCCTCGGTGGGGGCCTCGCCGAGCTTGGTATCGGCATCCCCATGCTGTTCATCGGGCTCTGGTGGTCGGGCCGCGAGCTGGGCCTTAGCATGATGGCCGGCAAAGCCCGGAAAGCACGAGTGCCGAAACCCTGACGTCTGAGCCGCCGGCGACCGGCCGGGTGAGTGCCGTTGCTCGCCGAAGGCTGATTGCCGGCGGCTCGCACCTCGATAATGGGGGGTAGACGGTCCGCATCGCCCGACCGTCAACCTGGAAAGCGCTGATTCACAATTGCACATGGACATCAGACGGCTTCGACTGATCACGATAGTCGGGCCGGTCGCGTTTCTGATTGCGCTCGAGCTCCTCGGCATCTTCGTGCTCCGGCCGACACTGGGCGGCAACTCGGTTCTGCGCCTGGTCGTGGTTTTCGCGATCCTGACCGTCGCTGTCATCCCGTTCGCTTTCTGGGTGTTCGATACGATCGGCCACCAGCAGGAAGAGCTGGAGCTCCGCATCAGCGAGCTCGACGCCGCCAACATCGTCATTGCCACCCACAATAAGCAGCTGGACGCGGTGAATACCGCGCTCTCGTCGATCTCGAGTGCGATCCATCTGGGTCAGGTTCTGCAAAACATTACCGATGCGGCTCGCACGCTGATTCGATGCAAGTACGCTGCGCTCGGCGTCGCCGGTGCCGACGGCACGCTCGAAGCCTTCATTACCTCCGGAATCACGCCCGAGCAGCGGGCAGCACTTGGACCTGTGCCCACCGGGCACGGACTGATTGGCGTACTCATAAAGGAAGGGAAGCCGCTCCGCATCGCCGACATCGCGAACGATCCGAGACGACACGGTTTCCCGCCCAACCATCCCCCGATGAAGAGCCTCCTTGGCGTGCCGATCGTGTTCAAAGGCAAGACGGTGGGCGATCTCTATCTGACCGAAAGACTGGATGGGGAACAGTTTAGCGAGGAAGATCAGGAGCTGTTGGTGCTGCTCGCGAGCCATGCGGCGGTGGCCATCGAGAACGCGCGGCTCTACGAGGACGCCCGCACGGCGCGCGACCGCCTGCAGTCCTGGAACGAGCAGCTGGAAGCAATCGTCGCCGAGCGTACGCGCGAAATCGAGCGATACAGCAAGGAGATGACCACCCGCGTACTCCAGGCGCAGGAGGAGGAGCGGAAGCGCATCGCCCGCGAGCTCCACGATGAGACGGCCCAGTCGCTGTCGACCCTGCTCATCACGATGGATCTGTATGAGCCGCGGCTGCCACCGGACGATCCGGTGTTGCGCCAGGGATTCGAACGGATGCGGGAGCTGGCCCGCCGAACGCTTGACGAGACACGGGCCCTCTCACACGATCTTCGCCCGACGATACTGGACGATGTGGGTCTGATCGCTGCCCTGCAATGGTATGCCGATGAGCACTTCAAGACGTACCGGGTACCGGTCGAGGTGCGTGCCCAGCCGGCTCCGGAGGAAGGCTTGCCGCCTGAGGTGGAAATCACGCTCTTTCGTATCGCCCAGGAAGCGTTGACCAACAGCGGAAAGTATGCCGAGGCCACGCGTGCGAGGGTGACGTTGAGCTTCGAAGACGGCATGGCAACGTTGATGATCGAGGACAATGGCAAGGGATTCGATCCCGCGAAGACCAGCGGACCGACCCGCAGCGGCGGCCTCGGCCTGTACGGAATGCGGGAGCGAGCCGTTCTCCTCGACGGGACCCTCACAATCGAGTCGTGCCCGGGCGAGGATCGCCGCGGGACGCGGGTCGCGGCCCGCGTGCCGGTCGCCGGAGCTGAGGATATCGCCGTGGAGCAGCAGGCCCTGGCCGGGTACGAGCCGGCAATGGAGTAGAGGAGAACGCAATGTTGATGGATACCAAGGTCGTCCTGGCGGATGATCACGCCGTGCTGCGCGACGGCTTGCGAATGGTGCTGGATGCAGAACAGGGAATCTCGGTCGTGGGTGAAGCGAGCGACGGTCGTGAGGCACTGGATCTGGTGGAGGAGCTCCAGCCGGATGTGGTGGTGATGGACATTGCAATGCCAAACCTGAACGGTCTCGAGGCGACCCGCCAGATCAAGCGTCGTTTCCCGCGCACCCAGGTGGTCATTTTGACGATGCACGAGAACCAGCAGTATCTCACGCAGATCGTGAAGGTGGGCGCCATTGGGTGCGTCCTGAAGCGCGCCGCCGGCACCGAGCTGGTCACGGCGGTCCGGGCCGCCGCCCGAGGCGAGAGCTACTTCTCGCCGGCCATCGCCAGCATGATCCTGGATGACTACCGGGTGCGGCTCAGGAACGAAGGCAGAGATCCGCAAGAGCTGCTCACCGAGCGGGAGCGGGAGATCCTGCAGCTGGTGGCCGAGGGACGCACCAACCAGGAGATTGCTGACCAGCTGACGCTCTCGATCAAGACGATTCAGACGCACCGCGCCCACATCATGGAGAAGCTCGACGCCCACGACCGGACCGATCTGGTCAAGCACGCCATCCGTATGGGCATGATCTCTTCCGAGTAGAAGGCTGCGCCCGCTCGCCACGGTATCATCCCTTCGAACTTCGAATATCGGGCCGCCGCCCGATGCAGCGTGCCGCGCACGGCGACTATGCTGAAGATGCTTTGGGAGATAGTCCGTACCTATGGTTGGGCACAGCAGCACTGCCGTGCCGGGCAACGGGAGACAGATCATGCAGGGTTCTGGCGACTTAACGACTGCACACTCGTTTGGACATATGCTGGTAGCGCTGGACGGCTCCTCGCTGGCCGAGGAGTCGCTGCCGTACGTCGTGGCGATGGCCCGCGTTTACGGGTCGAGGGTAACGCTGATCTCGGCACTGACCGTGGTCAACGGCGTCTACGTCAGGCAGCCGGCGCTCACCGGAGCAGCCGGTGACGGTTCCGCCGTCAACGCGCTGCCGGGTAGCGAGGAGCGCCACGAGTACATCGCCGAGTACCTCAGCACGGTAGCCGAACGGCTCGCCGCCGATGGTCTGGAGGTCGACTGGCAGTGCCCGGAGGGTGAGCGCTCGGCCGAGGTCATCGTCCATGCGGCGCGCCGGCTGGCCGCCGACCTCATTGTCCTTACAAGTCATGGCCGTGGCCGGTCGCGCCACGGAATTTTTGGTGGTGTGGCGGAGGAAGTATTGCGGACCGCCCCCTGCGCCGTCCTCCTCCTCAAGGCGCACGGCTCGGCGTAACCGGACATCTTTCGCCGGTAGATACCGGCATCAGGACTGGGGTACACTGGCGGGCGATGCTGAGCCGCCTGTCACTCGCGTGCTTTCTGGTTCTCATTTTCCCCTCGGTAACAGCGGCGAGTCCCCCACCATCGGAAGCGTCGCTGGCGCACCGCTTTCCACCGCCGCCGATCCGGGCCAGAGCCGCCGTGGTCATGGATGCCTCAACCGGCGCCGTGCTGGAGGCGGTCAACCCGCACCTGCGGCTGCCCATGGCCAGCACGACCAAGATCATGACCGCCGTGCTCGCCCTCAAGCTGGGACACCTTGCCGACCGGATCCGCGTTCCCAAGGCGGCGTTCAACTTCGAGGCCGACGCGACCGTGATGGGACTGCACCCGGGCGAGAAGGTGACGCTGCGCGACCTCCTCTACGGCCTTCTGCTGCCGTCCGGCGCCGACGCCGCCAACACCATCGCCATTCACTACGCGGGAAGCGAGAAGACATTCGTGGCCCTGATGAACCGCGAGGCTCAGGTGCTGGGCATGAAGGACACGCACTTCATGGACGCGCACGGGCTGGCGGTGAAGAATCACTACAGCACGGCGTACGACCTGGCTCTGCTCGGGAGGTACGCTTCGACCATTCCGGAGCTGATGAAGGTCGCCGCGACGCGCTACTACACCTGGAATGGCCAGGTACTGACCAACATCAATCACGTGCTCTTCTGGTACCCCGGTGTTGACGGCATCAAGCCGGGATGGATTCCCGAGGCCGGTATCTGCCAGGTACTTGACGCGCAACGGAACGGCCGCCACATCATTGTCTCGATTCTCAATACGCCGGACCTCGTGGTCGACGCCCGCGATCTGCTGAACTACGGCCTCGAAGACTTCACCTGGTCGGAGCCACCCTATACCTCGGCCTTTGGCCCCACCACGGTGGTCCAGGGCCGCGATGCGGCGGGTCCGTACGACTACTACGTCGCCACCGGCCACTTCGTGCGCGGCAGCTTCCTGCATACCTACCTCGCCGACGGCGGCCCAGCCACCCTCGGCTTCCCGCGTACCGAGGTGCTCACCGAGGGAACGCAGCACGTGCAGTATTTCCAGAATGGCGCCCTGGCACTCGACTCGGCGAGCGGCCGGCTCGCCCGGCTGGCCCTCGGCGCTCAGCTTTTTGCCCCGCCACCCCCGGTGACTCACGTTCCGAAGCCAACCGCGACGCTGCACGAGGGAACCGTCGTCCTGGCCGGAACTCGCACGCCGACACCCCGGCCCCACGCAACGCCCACGCCGACCGCCGTTGCAACACCGACGGCCGGTCCGCAGACCGCGAAGTACTTCGCCCCGTATCAGCATCTGCACCCCTCCCGACTGGGCGCTCCGGTCACCCCGGCCCGCTGGATCCATGGGTATTCGGTGCAGATGTTCGCCTACGCCGCACTGGTCTACGACCCGCGGTCGCGTACGGCGACCCTGCTGCCCATCGGCGACTACGAGCTGGCACGCCGGCACTTCCTGCCCAAGCATCCGGGCACCGCCTATCCGGCCGGCTTCGCCTCGACTGCAGTCCTCGATGCCACCGGCTGGCTGCCGGGCGGTCTCTGACCCCGGTAGTTCCAGAGCCCCGGCCGGTAGCGCCCGACGTGGGACAGCGCACCCGAAGGAGCGGTTCGGACTTTCGGCTCTCTCTTCCTGTTGTCGCTCAGCGATTCTGACCGGTAAGCGCTCAGCGACTCTGTCACTTCGGGGTAGTGTAGCGCTGTCGCCAGGGATGGTCAGGTGGTGGTTTCCGCGACGTC
>DATGJB010000211.1:0-4511 GCA_035295425.1 Chloroflexota bacterium
AGCAGGGCCCACAGCGTGCCGTCGCTGGAATGATACGGCAGGTCTTCACCGGCCCGGATGCGCTGCGGCAACCGCCCGGTGCGTTCGTCCTGGAGCCGCCACGTATCCGCGATGACGTCTCGCGCCAGATCGTAGAAGCCCAGCGCGAGCAGGAAGCCCAGCGCGATGTTCTCATCCCGCTTCCAGGAATCGTGGAAGTACTGATTCCCGGCCAGTATCATCGTCGAAGGCCGCTCGAGCTGCGTATCCGGCGCCTTCGCCTGGCGTGCCACCAGGGTGTCGGTCAGTCGCGTCAACACCTGGGCGTACGCTCGATCCGTCCGCTCATTGCCGGTTTCGAGCCGGGCGTGCTCGAGGATCGCCTCCGCTTGTTCTACCTTCTGCACCTCGAAGCCGGTCAGGTTGCCGGCAATGGTCCCGGCTGCCTCGAGTGCCTCCTCGCGCGATGACCCGACACCGTACACCACGACGCCCTGCCGGTGCAGATGAATCCGCACCGGCGCGTAGACGCTGCTCACGCTTCGCGTCCAGAGCGGCGCGTGGTCACCGTCCTCGCCGGCAAATGCCGAGTGGGCTACGAGCCGCCGCCGCTGCTGGTCCTTGCGGAAGATCCTTCGCCGCGCGCGCTGCCCGATCGGCAGAACCTCGACTTCCGCGCCGTCACCTACCGCCTGTACCGCGACGAACAGCCGCTGCTCGTCTCCGGACGTCTCGTCGGCAATGAACGTTTCAGTGAGATCGTCGTACCGCCCGGCCGGCAGGACATTGGACACGACCGCACCATGCGCAACTTCCTCGATCGTATAGCCCTGGAAAGAGACATTCAGCGCCCGGTAAAAGCGCAGGTCGAAGGCCGGCTCGACCACCAGCGCTGGTCCGGCCAGCTCGCAAGCGAACCCGTCCATCGCATCGGGGACGAAGTAGGCCTCGCTGTATCGCTCGCCCTCGACTTCGAACTCCCGGCGAGCACAGGTCAGTGTCATGGTGAAGCCCGTCTGGTTCCGGGCGCAGAGCAACGGCCCATTGGGGCCGCCGGCGCGCACCGTCTGTCCCTCCAGAGCCTTGCGCCCGTAGCTGTAGGCGCCGAACCACTTGTGTGGATGGGACAGCGCGGGAGAGCAGCCGGCCGCGGCGGGAAGGGAGAGCGTCAGGGCCTGCTTGTTCCCGAGCATAAACGTGCGGCGTCGCAGCTGCTTCGGGCCGAGCCGAATGTCCCACCTGCTGGTATCGCTCATATGCTGGAGTCAGTTCAATCAAAAGGTCGTGAGACGCCTCGCGGCGCCACGTCTCATCCGCCGTCCGCCGGTCCGTCCCCGCACCCCGTCGTGCCGGAGTGAGGTGGGGAGGTGGGTAGGACACAGCACGCAGGACAGTATATCCACAAAATCGGAGAAATCGATACCCCTCCGGAACAAAATTCGACTATTGTCAGATTTGCATCCCTGTGGTATTTTGGTTCCAGCTTCCGGCCTAATTTCCGGCTAATCGCCCTTCAGTACACTGAGGGTGCCGGAATTCCGCCGGCATTCTGGGAGAGAAGTGAGGAAGAGAGTCGTGCGTCGTTTTTTCGCTGCCGCGTCCATTGCGTTGGTGGCGGCTGTTGGGCTGGCCGGCCCGGCCGGTGCGGCACCCAATCCGCCGCGGGATCAGGGTACGAAACCGGGTGTCAACTGGAACCAGCACGACACTGCCGTGTACGTGGTTTCCACGCTCAATCTGCTGCGCGGCAAACACGGCCATACCCTGGTCTCGGCCGTCCAGCAGCGCAGCGGGGTGTCGCGCTTTGACGTGCTGAGCGACAACAACGTGAGCGGCCTGTACTTCATCCAGCTCAAGACCGGCGATGGCTCTGTGTATGGGGCATTCGCCTACGCCATGGGGTGGTCCCGCCCCAGGAGTCTCTCGAGCGTCTTCGACCGCTTTCACCTCCACCGAGCGCCAGGCACGATCCTCAAAGCCTACGCCGGTGACCCCAGGACGCTGATCGGGTCGTTCACCACGACCCTGCCCTCGAGCTAGCGCGCCGCCACCTCGTCGTTCCCGCCGGCCGGCGCGATCGTGGGGTGCTTATTGCCGGCGGGCTTGGGTCCGGAAAGCGTGCCGCGCTCTAAGCGTCCTGGCCCTCCCCGTTCGCGGGCGGTGTCGTCCCCGGGGTGGTTCCGACCCGCACCGACTAGTATCGAAGTGTGCGGCGCCTCCTCGATGAGCGCCCGGTTCGGGGAGACCATTTGGCCGATCTGCGCTCCGTTCAGCCCCTTCCACCAGACGAGCCCCCCGCCAGCTCCGGATCGTGGTTCCGCTGGCTCCAGCCTCACCGGCCACACTTCCACGAGCGGCTGCCGGCGCTCGGCGTGCGCGACTTCCGACTGTTCTGGTTCGGCCAGCTGATCTCGCTCATCGGTACCCAGATCCAGACCATTGCCCAGCAGTGGCTGGTTCTCAAGCTCACCGGCTCGGCCTTCGCCCTGGGCCTCGTCACGACCATCCAGTTCACGCCGGTCCTTCTCCTGGCGTTGATCGGCGGTGCGATTACCGACCGCGTCTCGAAGCGCAATCTCCTTCTGGCCACGCAGGTCGTGGCGGGGCTGCTGGCCCTGCTGCTCGGTGTGCTGGTCCAGACCGGGCGCGTCCAGTACTGGCACGTCCTGGTGATCGCCGGGATGCTGGGGACCGTTAACGCCTTCTATGTGCCGGCGCGGCAGGCCTTTGTCCCGGAGCTGGTGGGCCAGGAATCGCTCCTCAACGCCGTGGCGCTCAACTCGGCGATCTTCAACGGCGCGCGCGTGATTGGCCCCGCCGTCGGCGGCATCCTGGTGGCAACCATCGGCCTGTCCCTGAACTTCTACCTCAACGCCGCCAGCTACCTGGCGGTCATCGGCGGGCTGCTGCTCATCCGGCCGCGCCGCACCGTCTCCCGCGGAACGCAGAAGAATATCTGGCGCGATGTCCGCGAAGGGATCGACTATATCATCGCCACGCCTGTCGTCTATACCATCCTGGCGTTGGTCGGCGTGGCCAGCCTGTTCGCCCTGAACTTCACGACACTTCTCCCCCTCTTCGCTCGCTATGTTCTCAACGTCGGCTCGAGTGGCTTCGGCTTCCTCTCGGCGGCGATGGGAGTCGGAGCACTTTCAGGCGCAATCATGCTTTCATTCTCCCGCCGCCGTGAGCAGGTGCGGAAGATTCTCTACACCGGCGCCTTCGTGTTCCTGGTCGCCGAGCTGGCATTCTCCTTCTCGAAGATCTACCCGCTATCGATCGTGTTGCTCATCATCGTCGGCATGGCAAGTACCACGTTCACGACCACTGCCAATACCAGGGTGCTCTCGCTCACGCCGGCACACCTGCAGGGGCGGGTGATGAGCGTCTACTCGCTCATGTTCCTCGGCATGACGCCGTTCGGAAGCCTCCTGGCCGGCCTCACCGCTGAGCGCTTCGGGGCACCGTTCGCCCTTGCCGCCGGTACCGTTATCACCATCGCGTTCACGCTCTTCGTGTTCATCTACCACCCCAGCCAGCGCGCCAGAGCACGGATCGAGGCACGATCTCGATCCTGAAACTCGCGTTTCCTCGACGGACCTGTCTTTCGTGTGCCGTCGACCGACAGAGTGCTCCGACTTCTCCAGCAGCGCACACTGCTCGGTGACGAACGCGACGGCGAGCTGGTGATCGACCCGGTCCGGCTGTATCCGCTGCCCGTCTTCCTCATCGCGTAGGCGCCGCAATAGCCGGCCGAGCGGACCCAATGAACGCGGGATTTCGATCGGCGCACCTCCCGTTCCGCGTGCGCTCTCGCCCAATTGAGGACCAACACCTCCCATGTTGACCCGACCTGCCGGCTCAAGTCGCCAGCGGCGCCAGTTCGAGAAGCTGCGCACCGTCGATCACATAGATATTGCCCTTTGGATCGACGGTCAAGCCACCAAGGGCGACAAAGTGTGAACCTCTGACGCTGAGTCCGGTCCACGACGCGAGCAGCCTTCCGGTTGGGGAGAATATCTGCAGCCGGTTTTGCCTCACGTCCGTCGCGTAGACATTGCCGCTGCCATCCACCGCGACTGCGCCGGCAATGAAGAAGCGCCCTGGTCCAAGTCCCGTCCGTCCCCAGGAGCGCAGCGGCACACCGCCAGGCGAGAACTTGATGATCTTGTCGAAGTCGCTGAGGTACACGTTTCCCTGGCGGTCGACCGTCATTGGATTCGGGACGCCTGACACGGGTGGTGAATAACTCCCCGTGTACCAGAAGCGGAGCAACCTGCCCGATGCTGAGAAGACCTCGATCGCGTCATCCACGGCGTCATCGACCACGACATTGCCTCGTCCGTCAACGCCAACGGCAACCGGCTGACCAAGATCTCCGGTAGCGTTGCCTCGCCTCCCCCACGATCCGAGCGGCTTGCCAAACGGGGAGAAGGTTGCGACACTCGTGCCATTCGAATCCACCAGAACAGGATCGCCGTGGGGATTGATCGCGATGGATGCCGACGTGCCCGGCACTGTCGACGCCCCGC
>DATGJB010000212.1:0-45262 GCA_035295425.1 Chloroflexota bacterium
GTGCGACAACCTTACTGAGAAGCGCGATCGGGGATGAAGGAGGGAAGAGCCACCTCGCCGTGCCAGCGGCGCCTGGCGCGGGCGCCCGCGAACACCGCGGCAGCTGCGCCGTCGATTCCCGCTCGTAACAGCCACGAGCGATCCTTGATTCCCGCATAGGAAATCTCGCCCGTCAGCAGGGCGCAAACCAGCCGCCATGCCCGGCCGGAGTGTCCGACGAAAGCAGCCCACGCCGGTGGGAAGAGCTGGAACAGCGCATGCAGCTGGGTGCCCGCCCACAACTCGGGTATCAGGTCGCGCCTGATCTCGGCCTCGTAGCCGGCCAGTCCGTTGCTATCACCGTCGAGAGCCGCGGCTAGGTGCCTCGCCGCCGTCTCGCCGCTACGAAATGCGGCGTAGATTCCCTCCCCGGTCAGCGGGTCAAGGAGACCGGCCGCGTCGCCGACCAGGAGGACATTTCCGTCGAACAGGGGCGCTTGTGGAAGCCGTACCGGGAGCGGATGGCCCCTCAGGCCCCAAAGATCATCGGGCTCGAATCCGTAGTACCGCGCGAGTGAGTCGAGCCTGGGCCGCAACGTCGGGCCAACTCCGTACCAACCGCCCACGCCCACATTGAGATGCTCGCCCTTCGGAAAGAGCCAGCCATAGCCTCCGGGAACGCTTCCCACGTCGATAGCGAAGGTACGCTCCCAGTTCCCCGGAAACGCCTCCGGGGTCACGTTTCCCTCCAGGGCGATGCCCATTATCCGGGGTACTCGCACTCCTGCCGCCGCGGCAGTGCGGCCGTTCGCGCCGTCCGCCACCACCAACGCTCGTCCGGCAAATGTCTCTCCGGCCGCTCGCACTTCTACGCCGTCTCCTCGGCGCTCGACCTCACGCACGGCGCAGCGTTCGCGGAGATCGGCGCCTGCCCGCACCGCTCTCTCCGCCAGAAATGCGTCGAGACGGAGACGCTGCGTCAGATAGCTGAGGGGGCCGTCGTTCTGGCGCCGGTAGGCCCGATTTTGGCGCACGCTGATGGTCATGCTGTCGATCACGCGTTCCGTCACCGGAGCGAGGTCGAACGGCAACAGCTTGGCCGCCCGCACATTTACCCCGCCGCCGCATGGCTTGTCTCGCGGAAACACGGCCTTCTCGAGCATCAGCACCGCCATTCCGCGTGCTGCGCACTCTCGCGCGACGGTACTGCCGGCCGGTCCGGCGCCCGCCACGATCACGTCGAACTTCATGGCGGTCCGCGGTCTCAGGCCGCCTCGACTGTGGCCGGCTCCGGTTCGCGACGCGTCCGCCACCGGTCAAGCAGAGGCATCGACGGCAGCGCCGCCGCCAGCGTGATCGAGGTGAAGTCCATCAAGCAATATCCGGCTGATATCACGGACGGAGGGTTCCCATCGGGTATATGGGAGATCGGCGTGTACAGCTGCCACGTCCAGGTGCCGATGTGTGTACCCCACAGTTCCAGGTAGGAGGTCACGAAGAAGGCGGCCGCAAAGACCGGAGCGGACGGCTTGCGCATGAACCAGACGAAAATCGGCCACCACATCGCACCCATGAGGTCGAGGCGGTGGAGGAGTGCCGGTTCGAGCGTGAGGCCGAAAAGCGCCCAAACCGTGGCGCAGGCGATCGCGGCCCGCGACAGGCCCCGCGCATAACGCAGCGCCAGCGGCGTGCGCACACTCCGCAGTGCGAAAAGGTAGACGAGACCGTGACCGGGTGGGACAAACAGCGGCAGATTACCGAAACGGTACTGATAGACGCCCCAGATGATGGAGGACCATACTTCGACGCAGGTTGCCACGCCAACCATGATCCAGACCTGACGCCGTTCCTGCCGACTCGAGAATCGGGTGAAGACGACGAGCAACACCCAGGCGCATGCTCCGAGCACGTCCTGTTGCGCCACCGTTCGGGTCAGGCTATCGAGCCAGAACGCGAGCGGAATCACCAGCACCAGCATGATCTGGTAAGTGTACGGGGCAAGCGGAAGAAGCCGCCGTGGCAGATGTAGTCTGGCGGCGACGAAGTCGGATAGCGGATCGGCGGACGCTGATGCGATCAAGCGGGAACAGTCACCTGGAGACGACGCAGCATGCGATTCCGGCGGGTGCGCCTCCCGAGCATTATAAGTGGCCCCTGGCCGGCGATATCCGCCCATGGATCCGTGGTCACCGCCCGATTCGTAGGTTCAGCTCTGAGACCGACCGCGGACAGGAGCCTGGCTGCTATCCCTGCTGAATATCCCGAGGCGGGCCGGGGAGAGGCGTTACGCGTGCGGTTGAAAGAGGAGGAGTTCTGAATCCCCGGCCCGCCTCAAGTGGAGGAAGGAAGCATCTTTATCGTATGTACCGGAGATTAGACCAGCATGAGAAGATGCTTGAAGCAGCCTTAGAAATGGGGAGCGCCTCACAAAGAGCTCACGCCGCCTGACCCAGCAGGGCCTCGGCCCGCTCCGCAAGTCGCTGCTCGCGTTTCGGTCCGAACCCGTGGAGGGCCCGAATTCTCCCCGTGCGGGCTGCCTCCACGAGGTCCTCAACCGACCCGATTCCAAGCTCGCTAACAAGCCGGACCGCGGTCTTCGGACCGATCCCCTCCACGCTGAGGAGCGATACCATCGGTTCGCCTACCTCTTCGAGCAAGGCATCGTACGTTCCCAACCGGCCGGTGTTCACGAGCTCGAGCAGCCGGGCCCGCAGACTCGCGCCGACCCCAGTGAGGGGTGGTTCTTCATCGTTCCCAAAGTACTCGACCAGCGGCCTGGGGAGGAAGAGGATGCTGAGTGCGGCACGCCGGTAGGCCCGGACACGGAAGGGATTGACTTCCATCATCTCCAGCAAGGCGCCCACCTGGAAGAGAACGCGCGCAATTTCCTGGTTTGTGATAAATGGGATAGAGAGCTCGATGTCATTCATACCTGCCACCTCCGGCACACCGAGAATCGCTTGAGGCGCTGCCGCCGGGCGCCTCGCAAATCGCTCCGTCCTAGAACGTTTGTACGTAATTTTACTCCATTCTCGCGGCTTATGTCGAGTTCAAATCGGCCCGCCTCCCACGCGAAGCACGGACATCGCCTCTGCGCTCTCGCCTACCATGGGTGGGTCTGACGGAGGGATGGCGCGGTGGCACGGGTGCTCCTGGTGGAGGACGAGCGGAAACTCGCCGAACTTATTCGGCTGCAGCTGGAAGGTGCGGGCCACAGCGTCTCGGTTGCAGTTGACGGACTAGCGGCGCTTGCCACGTTCGCAGACCAGGCGGCCGATCTGGTGATCCTCGACTGGATGCTTCCGGGCCTCGATGGTCTGGAGGTGTGCCGGCGCATCCGCGCCGAAAGTATCGTACCCGTGCTCATGTTGACGGCGCGCTCCGAAGAGCTCGATCGCGTACTCGGTCTGGAAGTGGGCGCCGACGACTACCTTACCAAACCGTTCAGCATGCCGGAGCTGCTGGCGCGGACCCGCGCCCTGTTACGCCGCGTCGAGCTCATGACCGGCGGGCGCCGGACGGCCGAGACCGGGAACGACGGTGTGCTCGAGCTGGGCCGGCTGCGAGTGGA
The DNA here is from genome assembly GCA_035295425.1 of Chloroflexota bacterium. Lineage (GTDB taxonomy): Bacteria > Chloroflexota > UBA5177 > UBA5177 > UBA5177 > DATGJB01. The sequence goes on from DATGJB010000212.1 coordinate 3,551, forward strand.
CCCGGCGGGCCGCAGCGTCGAGGTCGACGGCGATACGGTAGATCTCACGCCGAAGGAATTTGAACTACTGCGCATGCTGGCCGAACAGCCCGGTAGAGCGTACAGCCGCGAGTACCTGCTTCGCAGGATCTGGGGCCCTGAATACGTTGGCTTCGACCGCACGGTGGATAGCACTGTCACGCGACTTCGCCGAAAGCTCGGAGCGCTGGGCGACCGCATCGCCACGGTATGGGGGGTGGGGTACAAGCTCCTGCCCTGAGGTCCGGAGATCGGATTCGGTTTCATTCCGTCACATCTCTGATTCGCGCCGATAGCAGCGCCGCGGCGAGCGCTACCGCGGTGAAGATCGTGATTGCCGCAACGGAAGACGAGATACTCGGGTCGCCCGGATTGATTCGGTCGAGCCCGGTTCCCGCGGCGAATCCGCGCGCCGCGATGTCCTGCACGATGGACTCCGTGTAGATGATGGGGAAGTGCTGCGCGATGGTCTGCCAGACGCCTCCCATGTCACGCAAGACGGCGTAGAGGACGAACTGGGCGAGTGTACTGCCGATGCCCACCCCGATTCCGACCGCCGCGGAACGGAAGACTACCGCTGCGGCATAACCGAGCACGAGATAGAACACTGCGACGTACCATGCCGCGGCAAAAGTTTTGATGGTCGTGTTGAGAAAGCTGGAGGTGAGCACGCCGGATGTAATCGCCGCGTGTCCGGTCGCGGCTCCGATTACCACTCCCGCCGCACTTCCGACAATGAGCATGCAGAACAACGCAACAACGAGTGCAGCACACAGCACGACAAGTGCCGCGAGGACGTGCTGGATCCGATACGGCCTCCGGGTGAGAATCATGCGAATCGTTCCCCACCCGTACTCATTGCCGGCCCAGCTCCCGCCCAGCACAGGCCAGAAGAAAGGAGCGCAAAATGACGAAAAGAAGAGCGTGGCCAGCCAGGCTCTGGGGAAGAACATATTGACCCGTTCTTCCAGCCTGGTTCCCTGACCCCAGAAGTAAAACACCAGCATCCCGATCAGCATGACGAGGAGCACACGCGGCATCCATCGCCGGCTGAGCTTGAGCCACTCGAATGAAAGTGTCGCGGTCATCGTCCGTTCCCTCCAGTAACCTCCAGAAAGTACCGTTCCAGGCTTTCCTCCTGCGCTGCGATTCCGTGGGCATAGAGCCCACTCCATGCCAGGAGCGCATTCACATCGGCAGCTCGCTCGAGCGGCACGGCTACCAGCAAACGGTCGCCCTCGCATTCGACCGGCCCGATCCACTGCGCCGCTTCCAGTACACGGAGAGCCCGGTCCGAGTCGGCGACACGTAGCTCGAGGCGTGCACCCGTGCGAAGGAGTTCGCCCACGCGCCCCTGGATGACTATGCGCCCTCGGTTGAGGATGGCGATCCGATCGCAGATTTGTTCGATCTCGTGGAGCACGTGGCTGGAGATCAGAACGGTGTGTCCTTCACCTTTGAGCCGCTTCATCAACTGACGCATCTCCACGATCCCGGCGGGATCGAGACCATTGGCCGGCTCGTCAAGTATGAGGAGATCGGGACCGTGAAGGAGCGCCGCTCCGACGGCGAGCCGTTGTTTCATGCCCAGTGAGTACGTTTTGAAACGCTTGCCGGCGGCGTCCGTGAGGTCGACGAGATCGAGGGTGCGCGCGACGACATCCTCCGAAACGCCGCTCAGGCGCGCTGCAGCGCGTAGGTTGTCGCGACCGCTGAGATACGGATAGAAGGTTGGGTTTTCGATGATGCAGCCGGTACTCCGCAGGATCGCCGGGAGGTCGGCCTCGATCGAACGCCCGAGCACCATCGCCTCCCCTGACGTGGGCCGGATGAGACCGAGCAGCATGCGCATCGTCGTCGTCTTTCCGGCGCCGTTTGGTCCCAGGAACCCGAAGATCTCGCCGGTCTCGACCCGCAGGTCGAGCCGGTCCACCGCGAGAACATCGCCGTAGCGCTTGGTCAGCTGACGTGTTTCGATTGCGGGACCGCCGGAACCAGCCGGTGGTCCCGCCTTGAGCGCGATTCCCTTCGCCGGTCTAACTTCCGGTTGAGCCGAGCTCTGCAGCTCCGCGCTCGCTGCCGTCATGGTCACGCCGTCACCTCCGTCGGTCCGTTGATTGATCTCACGTTTTCAACCGTATCGGAACGATGTGGCGCCGGCATGTCGAGCAGGTGGCAGATGTGCCTCAGAAGTGTGGCAAAAGTGTGTCGGGCGCCAGATTCGTCAACTGGACTCCTATAATTGCGGCGATTCCGATGGACAACAGGCTTCCTTCCTCGCTGCGTCTCTTCGATGCGGTCCGTCCGCGATCTGCCGGTGCGGCGCGCGCCACTCTCGAAACGCTCGCCGTCTATGCCGTCTTATTGCTTCCGGCGCGCCTGTCGACGCCCGATGGCGCCGTGGCTTTCTCCGTCCTCGCCACGGTGTTCACCGTCGTGGCAACGCTCGTGCTGTGCGTGTGGCCGGCGTGGCGAATGCGCGGGCTTCATGGTTTCTGGCCGTCGCGCCTGGCACGCGGTGCCGGTCGGGCAATCCTGACCGCCGGTGCCATTGCCGCCGGGGCGGTCGGGCTTTCCGCGCTCCTTCTGCCGTCACAGGCAGTATGGTTCGAGCGCGGCGCCATCGCGCTGGCTGCCGCCGGGTACTGCGTGTTCCGGCTGACCTTCACCTCCGCCGCCTGGCTCTACCGGCGCCTTTCCAGCCGGCTGCGCTGGCAGCTGCTGATGTCCCACGTCGCCGTCATCATGCTCATCGTCGTGGCCCTTACCTCGATCGGGAGCGCAGTCGGCGTTGCGGTGCTCGAGCGCGGGATCCGGCCCCAGGCGTCCGACATGGCGCGATCGATCGCGAACCAGGTGGGCCTGGTTGAAGGCGGGGCGCCGGCGAGTCGCGAGCGCATCGACACAGTGCTGCGGGAAGTGTACAGCGGCGCGGTTCCGCTTCGGGGGGAACCGGTTCTCGCAGGTATCGCGCCAATATCCATCTTGCCGACCTCGGTCATCGTGCTCGACTCGACCGGTCGAGTTCTCGACGGGCGTGAGCGGATCGCCGGCACCGACCGCCGAACCCGTGTGATTGCGACGCGCGGCGCGATCCACTGGTTCCCCACCGCAATGTGGCGTACCTTGCTATCGTCGCTCCGCAGCGGCCGCGCCGCGAGCGTCACGCTTACCCCGCTCAACCCTGCCCAGCCCCTTAACACCATCGCCATGGCGGCGGTCCCTTCCGCCGGGACGCCCCGGGAATATGTGCTCGTCCAGGTGCCCGAGGTACCGCTCACTTCGAGCCAGTATGTCCGCGCAGCAGTCGCTGCCTTCGGATTCACCACTCTCGGCATCTTCCTGATCATCTCGGTGCCGGCGCTCGCCATCTCATTCGCCTTCTCCTATGTCGTCGCCCGGCGGATGACTGAGAGGTTCCAGGCAATGTCGCGAGTGGCGACCGCGATCGCAGGAGGGCAGTTTGGCGAGCGAGCCCGGGTCGCCGGTTCTGACGAGGTGGGCAAGATGGCGGCGGACATCAACCGCATGGCGGCCCGCCTTGAACAGACCGTGGCGGAGCTGGAGCAGGCGCGGTGTCGCGCCGAAGATGCGTTGCGTCAGAGGCAGGAGCTCGTGGCAAACGTCTCGCATGAGCTCCGAACCCCCCTCGCGATCATTCGATCGCATCTCGAGCTCGCGGCAGGACGCGCGTGCGTTACGGCTGGATCTCCGTCCTCAGGCACTTCACCGTCACCGGTTGGTCAGGATACGCTCGCCGCCCTCAACCAGGAAACGTTGCGCCTCGAGGCGTTGGTGAACGACCTCTTCACGCTATCGCGGGCCGAGGGCAGGGCGCTCTCCGTCCGTCCGGCGCCAGTGAATGTCGGCGACGTTGTTGGCGAGATCGCAGCAACGATGCGCCCGCTCGCCGAGCGGGAAGGCTCAATCGTCCTGGTGACCGACGTAGCTCCGGGACTTCCACCCGCGTGGGTCGATGGTGAAAGGCTGCGCCAGATCATGTCCAACCTGGTGCGGAACGCGGTTCGTCACACTCCCGACGGCGGGCTCATCAGCCTCTCCGCCCGGGGTGACGGCGCCGGCGTCGAGGTCTGCGTGGCGGACACCGGGGAGGGGATCTCGCCCGACAACCTCCCACGTATCTTCGATCGCTTCTACCGCGTCGACGCCTCGCGGTCCCGGTCGACCGGCGGAGCGGGCCTCGGTCTCGCAATCGTGCGCGAACTGGTAGAGATGATGGGCGGCAGAATCGATGTGGCGAGCGTTCCCGGCGAGGGTACGAAGTTCCGCGTCTGGCTTCCATCACACACTACAGACGGTTGAATCTTCCCTTTAGCTCCCGTATAGTGGTCAAGGTGCGCAAAACGTCTGCAGCGCACCGTCGGCGCCCACGGGGCGAAAGGAGAGATTGGTGAAGACACGCCTGCTCATCGCGATCGCGTTGATCGCGTCGTTCGTGTTCGCGGCGGCGGGAGGATCAGCATCCGCCAAGTCGTTGATCACGCAGATCAGTTCGGATCCGTTCAGCGGAAATGTTGACGGAGACCAGCACCACACGCAGGTCGAACCCGACATCTTCTCGTACAACGGCACGATCGTCGCCGGTGTGCAGCAGGGCCGCCGCCAGGTCGGGGGCGGAAGCACCGATCCAGGCTGGGCAACGTTCAACGGGAAGACATGGCAGCATGGGTCGTTCCCCGGCCTCACCAAAAATTCGTCACCGCCCGGAACGTACGACCGCGCCAGCGACCCCTCCATCGCCTACGACGCCAAGCATGGCGTTTGGCTCGCCTCCACCCTGGCGATCATCGGCTCGACGGGGAGGGCGGTCACCATCAATTCGTCGACCGACGGCATCACCTGGCAGAACGCGACCACCGCCCAGCTCAGCAACGGCGATTTTTACGACAAGGACTGGATCGTCTGCGACAACACGTCGAGCAGCCCACATTACGGAAATTGCTACATCGAGTGGGATGACGCGTCGCAGGGCGATCAGCCGTATATGTCGTACTCGAGTGATGGCGGCAAAACGTGGAGCAGTCCCGCGCTCGCCGGCAGCTGCTGCCTCGGCGGTCAGCCGGTGGTGCAGCCGAACGGCACGGTTATCGTTCCACTCGAAAGCGGTTCGGGCATCGGCGCGTTCCGATCGACCGACGGGGGCAAGACATGGGGCTCGGAAGTCAATGTCGCGAATGTCAACTACGGCTTCGATCCCGGGAACATCCGCAGCGGGCCACTGCCTTCCGCTCAGATCGACAACACCGGCAAGGTCTACGTCGTCTGGGGAGACTGCAGCTTCGAGAATGGCTGCTCCACGAACGACATCGTGATGAGCACCTCGACGGACGGGGTCAACTGGTCGTCGGTGCAGCGCATTCCGATCGACCCGGTGGGCAGCGGTGTGGACCACCTATTGCCCGGTATCGGCGTTGATCCGGCCACCGGCGGCTCCTCGGCTCACCTGGCGCTTGTCTACTACTACTTCCCGACCACCAATTGCAGCGTCTCTACCTGCCGGCTGGATGTCGGGTACGTGTCGTCGACGAACGGCGGCACCAGCTGGAGCAAAGCCACGCAGGTGGCGAAGAACATGCACATGACGTGGCTGGCGAACACCGACCAGGGGTATATGGTCGGCGACTACATGGCGGCGACGGTCTCCGGCGGCACAGCTTATCCCGCCTTCGTCGTGGCCAAGGGGCCAAAGCGCGGTGTGTTCAACGAAGCCCTGTACACCGCGCCGCTGCCGGTCACCGGTGGCAGCGAGACGGCTCCGCGGAACGAGCCGCGTGTCGGGTCGGCGCCACATCGCATCGATCCGCGCAATACCACAGCACTCTAGTCGAGAACGAGCACGCCCGGCGCCGCTTGGCGCCGGGCCCCGCCAACCCGTTACGTCCGGCGCAGCGCAATGTGTCCCGTACTCCCGACGCCAGGAGTCACCAAGCGGGACCAGCCAAGTCAACAACGACAGGAGAAGCAGATGCTAAAGCGAGTCGGAATGGCTCTCGCCGTCACTGCCTGGCTAGGGTTCACGGCAATAGGCGGAACCGCCTCCGCGGGATCGTCGATCACCCAGATCAGCTCGGATCCATTCAGCGCGCCCACCGTCGGTCAACACCACACGCAGGTCGAGCCGGATATCTACGCGTACGGCGGCACAGTCGTGGCGGATGTCCAGCAGGGACGCATTGACGTGGGCGGCAGCACTGATCCGGGCTGGGCGACTTTCAACGGCAGTAGCTGGCAGCATGGCTCGTTCCCGGGCCTGACCGTCAACTCGAGCCCGCCCGGTCCCTACGACGAGGCGAGCGATCCCTCTATCGTCTACGACGCCAAGCACAAGGTGTGGCTGGCTTCGACGCTCGCAATGAAGAGCGAGCAGGGCGTTGGGGTCGCGGTCAATCAGTCAACGGATGGAATCACCTGGAAGAACGCAGTCACCGCCTTTCAGTCCTCGGACTTTGAAGACAAGGACTGGATCACTTGCGACAACGGAGCCAAGAGCCCGTTCTACGGCAACTGCTACATCGAGTTCGACGATGTCAGCCAGGGTGACCAGCCCTACATGATGGTCTCCCACGACGGCGGCACCACATGGAGCAGTCCGGTTTCGGCTGGGAGCTGCTGCCTCGGTGGCGAACCGCTTGTCCAGCCCAAAGGAACCGTCATCGTGCCGCTGCTGGGGCCAGGCGGTGTGAGCGCATTCAGCTCGAAGGATGGCGGCAAGACATGGGGCCCCGAGGTTACCGTTGCCAATATCAATGCAAATGCCGACCCGGGCAGCATCCGGAACCCCGACCTTCCCTCGGCCACCATCGACAAGAGTGGTAAGGTTTACGTCTTCTGGCAGGACTGTCGATTCGAATCCGGATGCGGCGGCAGCCTGACAAACGACATCGTCATGAGCACCTCCACGAATGGAACCAAGTGGTCATCGCCGGTACGAGTACCCACCGCGTCCATCGGTAGCGGTACCGACTTCCTCCTGCCCGGGGCCGGGGCCGACCCGTCGACATCCGGCAAGAAGGCGAAGATCGCGCTTGACTACTACTACTTCCCCAACGCCAATTCCTGTGGGTCCAACTGCCAGCTCGACGTGGGCTTCGTCTCGTCGACCAACGGCGGCAAGAGCTGGAGCAGCCCGACGCAGCTCGCCGGCCCGATGCAGACAACGTGGCTGGCAAACACCAACCAGGGTTACATGGTGGGCGACTACTTCCAGACCGCTGTCTCCAATGGGACGGCGTACCCGGCTCTGGTGGTAGCGAATCCGCCGAACGGGTCGGTGTACGACGAGGCGCTGTACTCGGCGGCCATCGGCGTCGTGGGCGGCAGCGTCACCGCCGGGGCCAACGAGCGCGTGCAGGGGCTGGCGCCTCGCCACGGAGATCCGCATAGCCAGATCGCCAACTGACTGTAGCCCGAGCGAGTACGGGTGGCCGGGCGGACACAGTCGCTCGGCCACCCGTGCTGGCGACCCAGATCCCACATGGAACCCGGCGATCCTCGACGGTGTCTCGATTTCGCGCCGCACCACGGCGCGGTTTATGGGCAAGACAGGAAATGGAGAGCAAGAATGAAAGGGCGCGTTATCTCCGCCGTTCTGGCGGTAGGTTTCATGGCATTCGTGGGACGAAGCAGCGGGGTCGCGGCCAGTGGCTCCATTACCCAGATCAGCTCGGACCCGTTCAGCAGTCCCACCCCGTGCCAGCATCACACCGAGGTTGAGCCGGACGTCTACTCCTGGGGTAGCACCGTGGTCGCGGCGGTGCAGCAGGGGCGGTGTGCCGGCGGCGGTAGTACCGATCCGGGCTGGGCAACGTACTCGAACGGCAGCTGGCAGCACGGCTCGCTGCCTGGACTGACCCAGTACGCCTCTCCTCCCGGCCCATACGCCGCCGCGAGCGATCCGGCGGTCGTCTACGATGCGAAACACGGCGTCTGGCTGATCGTCACGCTCGATCTCCCCAACGGAAACGGAGATGCGGTGAGCGTCAATTCGTCCGCCGACGGGCTGACCTGGCAGAACCCGGTAACGGTCGCCACGACCACAAACACGTTCTTCGACAAGACCTGGATCACGTGCGACAACTGGTCCAGCAGCCCTCACTACGGTAACTGCTACGTCGAGTTCGACGATGCCGGTCAGGGTGACGTTCCCTATATGGCAACATCCTCGGACGGCGGGAATACCTGGGGAGCGCGAGTGCAGGTCACGGGCGGCACAACCGGACTGGGCGGCCAGCCCGTGGTGCAGCCCAACGGTACGGTAATCGTGCCCTTCGCGAGCGACGCCGGTGCCATCAGCGCGTTTCGGTCGACAGACGGCGGAAAGACCTGGGGCAATGAAGTCAACGTCGCAACCGTGCAGGACCACTTTGAAGCCGGAAACCTGCGCAGTCCCGACCTGCCGTCCGCCGAAATCGACGGCAAGGGCAAAGTCTACGTGACGTGGGCGGATTGCCGGTTCGAATCGGGTTGCTCCGCAAACGACATCGTGATGAGCACCTCGACGACCGGTGCGAAGTGGTCGAAGGTCGTGCGCATCCCGATCGATCCTGTGGGAAGCGGCGTCGACCACTTCCTTCCCGGACTCGGAGTAGATCGAACCACGTCGGGAAAGAAGACCGACCTGGCGCTCGTCTACTACTACTACCCCGTCTCTAACTGTGGGAACAGCTGCCAGCTCGACGTTGGCTACCTCTCGTCAACCAACGCCGGCAAGACCTGGAGCCCGGCCACGCAGCTGGCGGGACCGATGCAGCTCTCCTGGCTCGCGCAGGCGGGCGGGCCCATGGTCGGCGACTACATGGCCACCACGATCCTGAACAACACCGCGTACCCGGTGTTCGTCGTCGCCAACGCGCCGTCTAAGGGTGTCTTTGACGAGGCGTTGTACTCGACGCAGTTCCCGATCACCGGAGGCACGCGCCGGTAGCTCATTCGGAAACTCTCACCCGGCCGGCCGCGCAGCCGGCAAGCCGGGCAAGACCATTCACCCTCGATCCCAGAAAGGCGGGCGCCGCGCGGCGCCCGCCTTTGCCCCATTCCAGAGATGCCCATCCCAGGACAGCGCCCGCAAACATCGGCGGACCAATCCGGCTGCCGGCAATGGCAACTGTTCCGGCTACTCGTCTCCGGTCCCGGCGCTCGCTTCGTCCTCTTCCACGGAGTACTCTTCAAAGCGCTCTCGTACCGCCTGGGTGAGCTGCTGAACCTGCAGCTCGGCCCGCGAAAGTAGAGCCTCCGTCTGCTGGGCAAGCTCCGTGCCACGGCGGTACAGAGCGAGGGCTTCATCCAGCGGCAGATCCGGTTTCTGAAGCCGGTCGACGACCTGCTCCAGCTCCGCCAGCGCCGCTTCAAACTTCACCTGTTCGGTCACGACCCCTCCACCCGGACCGCAATCTCGCCGTCCGCGACACGCCCCCGCAGTTCCTGTCCGGGATAGGCGTTTGCGACGCTGCTCACAACCTTCCCGGTCTCGACATCCGTCAGAACGGCATAACCACGGCTCAGGATGCTCAACGGGTCCAGCGCACCCAGCTGGGCAACGAGACCGTCCAGCGTGATGCGCCGTGCCCGAAAGTGAGCCACAACTGCCGCTCGTGCCGCCTTGTTGAGCTCCTCCGCCCGGCCGCGACGCACCTGCAGGCGGTGTTGCGGACTGGCCTGCAGAAGGCTGCGATTCACGTGAACCCAGCTTCGCCGGCGATCGCCGATCTGGCGCTGGACGGACACCGTCATCTCTCGATGCAACTCCGCCAGTCGGCGGACGCTTACCCGCACGTCAGGGACCGCTTCGGATGCCGCGAGAGATGGAGTTGCGGCTCGGCGGTCGGCCACGAAGTCGGCAATGGTGTGGTCGGTCTCGTGGCCAATACCGGTAACGACCGGGGTGCGAGAGGCATAGATGGCCCGTGCCAGTCGCTCGTCGTTGAACGCGGCGAGATCTTCGGGGGATCCGCCGCCGCGAACCAGCAAGATAAGCTCTGCATCCGTGAGACGGTTGATGATATCGAGCGCCATCACGATTTCATCAGCCGCCCCGTCACCTTGGACCGATACACCCGCCTCGATAACGGTGACGAACGGATACTGCGTGCCCAACCGGTGCAGCACGTCATGGTAGGCCTGACTACGCGGGGATGTGACGAGCGCGATCTTCCGCGGGTGCGTGGGCAGGGGCCGCTTCCGCTCAGGCGCGAAGAGCCCTTCGCGCTCCAGCTTGTCCCGGAGCGCCTGGAACCGCTGCGCAAACGCACCCTCGCCAAGCGACACAACCCGTTCGGCATAGATCTGATAGCTGCCGCGGACCTCGTACACCGTCATGCTTCCATGCACGACCACGCTGAGGCCCTTGCGGAGCGCGGCGATCTGGTCTCGCTGCTGCAGCGCCTGGCGCCGCAACATGACGCACGGCACCTGGCTGCCCGCGTCCTTGAGCGTGAAGTAGACGTGCCCGGCAGCGGAATGGGACAACTCGCAAATCTCGCCTTGAACCGACAGCGCGGCCAGGAGTTCGTCATTCTCCAGAAGGTACTTTACATACCGGGTCAGCTCGCTCACGTGTATGGGCCGAGCCGGGCCGCGCGCCGCGGCCTCAAGCATCCAGATCGACCTCGAACAGCAGCTGACCGTACTCGACCGGCTGACCGTCGTCGGCGTGGATTGATGCCACCCGTCCGCGGCATCCGGCCTCCACCTCCGTGAGGACCTGCAGTGCCTCCACAATGCCGACCACGGAATCAATGTCGACGTGAGCTCCCACTTCGACCAGTGGCGCGCCGTCTGTCGGAGCGCGGAAGAATGTCCCCACCAGGGGAGATGTAATGCGACCGAGCGCTGGCGCGGTGACCGGCGGTGCAATATCGGACGGCGGCCCGTCGACGCTCCCGGCAGGAACGTCGACAAGTGTGCGCCGCAGCCGTAGCCGGACGTCACCGTCCTCGACTTCCAGCACCTGGACATCGCTCTCGCGCAAAACGCGAAGGACGGACGCCAGCTCGCCGGTTACGTACTCGACACCGTCTCGCAAGCTTACATTCTCTCGAGGTACTGACCGGACCGCGTATCAACCCGAATGCGGTCGCCTTCGTTCACGAAGAACGGCACCTGTACAGTGAGCCCCGTCTCCAGCGTGGCCGGTTTGCCACCGCCCGCCGCGGTGTCGCCGCGGAAACCCGGCTCAGTCTGCGTCACAGTCAGCTCAACGCTTGCCGGAAGCTCTGCGCCGATCGGCTGATCGGAGTACGTCAGGATCTCCAGCGTCTGACCATCTTTCAAGTACTGGGTCACATCACCCAATTGGTCTGCCCCCATCGGTATCTGTTCGAAGCTCTCGGTATCCATGAAGTGGTACATGGCGTCTTCGCGATACAGAAACTGGACGGGACGCCGATCGACGATGGCGCGGCGAAACTTCTCGCCTGCCTGGTAGGTGCGTTCAACCGTAGCGCCACTCTTGAGGCCGCGCGTCTTGATGCGTACTTGCGCGCTCCCTCGGCCCATCTTGATGTGGTGGTATTCCAGGACTTGCTGGAGCTCGCCGTCCAGCTCTATGGTCATGCCGCGTTTGAGCTCACCAGTCGAGATCATGTTCGGATGCTGCTTTCCTAGGCCCGGTCGGCGGTCGCTTGACGACGCCGGCGACCCTCCGCGACGGCGCGCACCGCAACGGGCTAACCGCCGTACTGGGCGATATTCTGGTTCTGCTGCTCGAGCGTACTCGCAAAAACGTGACGGCCGCGGCCACCTTTGACCGCAACGAAGTAGAGGTAGTGCGTCGAGGCCGGGTGAATAACCGCCTCGATACTTGGCAACCCAGGATCCGAGATTGGATGCGGCGGAAGGCCGAGATGCGTGTACGTATTGAATGGGTTGTTCGGGGCGATCTTGGCTGCCTCATTCCAGAGCACCGGCCACCAGTTGCGCGAGCTGCCGACAGCGTACTGTACCGTCGGATCAGCGCCCAGGGTCATGGGAGGCTGCTGGGCGAGGCGGTTGAGGAACACGTCGGCGATGGTCGTACGCTCGCTCGCCAGACGCGCTTCGCGCTCCACGATCGAGGCAAGCGTCAGGACCTTGAACACGGATAGCCCCTCGCGTCGGGCGGCCGCCTGCAGCGCGGGGGTAAATTTCCGGGCGAGGTTCTGAACCATGTACCGGACGACGGATCTCGCGTCGTAGCCCGGCGAGAACTCGTAGGTGTCGGGGAATAAATAGCCCTCGAGACCAACCCCCGGCGGTTTGTCTCGCAGGATGGGTAGGCTCAGTATCGAAGAGTCGGGGTGATTGACGGCCCGCAGGAACTGCGTGCCGCTTATGCCCTTCGACTGGAGCGCCGCCGCGATCTGTTCGGCGCGCCATCCTTCCGGAATGGTGACGGCGACCGTGGGAGGTGTGTACTTCTTGAGCGTTGCGACCATGTCGTCGATGCTCATGTTCCGCCGTAATTGGTAGCCACCGACCTTCAGGCTTCCGCTCAGTCCCTGGAGCCGCGCGTCCAGCCTGAAGAGAAGTGTATTGTCGATGAGCCCCTGACTGGCGAGGCGATCGGCTATCGCCGTCACCCCCTCGCCGGGAGTCACGTAGACCGCGACGGTGGAGGAGCTGCTCGCTTGCGGGCGGTGCAGCGCCCAGTACAGGCCACCGCCGACTCCGGCGATCACGGCGAGCAGGAGAATGAACCCGACAAACACAATTCGTCCCCACACGCGCGAGTGATACTGCGGCGTGCGGTACGTCGGCCCTTCGAATACGGGCCGCGCTCTTCGTGGCGCGACTGAACGCGGACTGCTGTTCACCGCTGCTCCTTTAGCCTCACGTGGTCGAGATAGGTCTGCAGGATGAGCGCGGCCGCTTCCGAATCGATGCGTTGCTGGATACCTCTGCGTCTGTGACGCTGCTCAACCATTCGGCGGGTCGCTTCTACTGTACTGAGCCGCTCATCCCAGAGGAAAATCGGCAGTCCCTGCTGAGCCACTGCTTCCGCGAACTCCCTGGTCTTCTCCGCCTGCGGGCCTTCCGTCCCGTTCATATTCTTCGGAAGACCAATAACCACTCCGCTCGCCTCGTATGTTTCCACGAGGTCCACGACGTGGCGCACGTCCATTTCGTGGCCCTTGCGATGATACACCTCCACCGGGCTGGCAAGTGACCCGGTCGGGTCGCTGACCGCAACCCCGATGCGCCGGTCGCCTACGTCGAGTCCCACGAGACGGAGAGTACCCGATGCGCTGACACGTGCGTCCAGATCACCCACGTCAGGCTTCGGCCTGCCGCCTGATCAGGTCCACAGCTCGCCTTAATCCCTCGTCGATTCTTGTGGAGTCTCGTGCTCCCCCCTGGGCAAACTCGGGACTTCCCCCGCCTCCGCCGCCGATCGGCTTCAGTGATTCGCGCAGAATCTGCCCGGCGTTGTAGCCTCGACCTCTCAGCCCGCGTGATACCGCCAGCACAAAACCCGGACTCCCTGCGATGTTTGCGCCCAGCGCGACGACGCTATCCGGCAGACGTGATCGTACCGCGTCCGCACATGCCTGCAAGAAGTCGATACTATCCGCATCGACCGTCGCGGCCACGATTCGAACGCCGTTCGACTCCTCGGCCCGTTCCACCAGCGCCGCCGCTTCGCGGTCGGCCAGCTTCTGCAACAATACCTGGATTTCTCGATCTCGCTCTTGCAGCATCGTCGTAAGCCGCCGGGCGCGCTCCACGATGCCGTCCGGCGCGGTCTCCAGCGCTTCGGCCGTCTCATCGATTCTCTCGCGCAGGTTGTGCACGTAAGCATAGGCGGCCGCACCTGCCAGCGCTTCTATGCGCCGAACACCGGCGGCGCTTCCGGTCTCGCTGGTGATCAGCAGCAGCCCAATATCGCCGGTAGCGGCCACGTGAGTTCCGCCGCACAGCTCTTTGCTCCAGTCGCCCATGCTCACCACGCGAACGAGGTCGCCGTACTTCTCGCCGAACAATGCCATTGCGCCATCGGCGATCGCCTCGGCATAGGGCTTGACCTCGCGGCGCACCGGGAGATTGGCCCAGATCGCTGCATTGATCCGGTCTTGAACTTCCCGTAGCTCTTCGGCGCTGACCGGCCGCGGCCAGTTGAAATCGAACCGCAATCGATCCGGGGCCACCAGCGAGCCAGCCTGGGTTGCGTCCGGGCCCAAAACCTCCTGTAGCGCCTTGTGCAACAGGTGGGTGCCGCTATGGTGAGGGAGGATATGGAGGCGCCTTTCGGCATCCACCTCGGCCTCGACTGCGTCGCCCACCGAGATCGAGCCATCTAGAACGCGACCTTCGTGCGCGATGAATGACGCATAAGGACGGCGGGTGTCCAGAACCTGCACGACCCCGCTGTCCGCGCGAATGGTGCCGGTATCTCCCACCTGACCGCCCGCTTCGGCATAGAACGGTGTAGCGGCAAGAACGATCTGGACCGTGTCGCCGGCCTCGGCGCGCGTGACGCTCTCGCCATTGCGCACGATAGCCCCGACCTCGGTCATCGTCTTCAGCTCGTCGTATCCAGTGAACTTGCTCGGCTCGACCCGCTCCGCCAGACCCGCATATGTCTCGGGAGAGGCGCCGATGACCTGACTGCCGGCTCCGCGCCGCGCGCGTTCGCGCTGTTCTTGCAGAGCCCGCTTGAACCCCTCTTCGTCTACACGAAGCTGGCGGGCGCCGGCCAGCTCGACGGTCAGCTCGAGCGGAAAGCCATAGGTATCGGACAGCACGAATGCGTCCTGTCCGCTGATCACGCTTCCGTTCCGCGCCGCGCTCTCCGCCATCGTCTCGAAGATGCCGAGCCCTCGGTCAAGAGTCTGAAGAAATCTCCGCTCTTCCCCCCGAACGACCTCGACGATGTGCTCGCTCCGCTCGCGGAGGATCGTGTAGTGCGTGCCCAGTATCTCGACAACCGCCTCGATTGGGATCGTCAAAAATGGTCGGTCGACGCCGAGCAGCCGTCCATGCAACGACGCACGCCGCAGCAATCGCCTCAATACATAGCCGCGGCCCTCCGCCGACGGCATGACTCCTTCCGCGGTCAACAAGGCAACAGCCCGGCTGTGATCCGCGATGATGCGAAGCGAACGGGTGACCCGCTCGTCGCTCCCATACGGCGTGCCCGACTCGTTGACCACCGCCGAAATGACGTGCTGGTAGATGTCGGTGTCGTACATCGTTTCGACGCCCTGCACGACCATCGTGAGGCGCTCGAATCCCATGCCGGTATCGATGTTCTTCCAGGGAAGGGGACGGCGTTCGCCATCTTGTTCCTGGTAGTACGTCATGAACACGTCGTTCCAGACCTCGACGAAGCGCTCGCAGCACTCGGTCTCGGGCCGGCAATCCGGCACCCCGCAGCCGTATTGCAACCCACGGTCGTAGTGGATCTCGGAATTTGGCCCACACGGACCGTAGGGCCCGGGCGGGCCCCACCAGTTATCCGGAGTCGAGCCGATCCGGTCCGCCGGAACTCCGACCTCCATCCAGGCCTCACGCGCCTCCTCGTCGCCGGGATAGGTGACGGCCCAGAACCGCTCGCGCGGAATGCCCATGACGCGGGTTAGAAAATCCCACGTGTAGAAGATGGCCTCGCGCTTGAAATACTGGCCCACCGAAAAATTGCCCAGCATCTCGAAGAAGGTGCAATGTGTCGCGTCGCCGACTTCGCCGATGTCGTTGGTACGGATCGTCGGCTGCACCGTCACCATGTTCGGCGCTGGTGGTGTCTCGCTGCCGAGGAAGTACGGGATCATCTGCTGCATGCCGGCGATCGTGAACAGCGTGGTGATGCTGGGGTCGTTTGGCACGAGCGGCAGCCCGGGCAGATGCAAGTGCCCGTGCTCGACGAAATAGTCGACGAAAGCGCGTCGAATCGCTTCGCTGTTCAAGAGGTGGGGACTCCGGGGAAGGGCGTTTGGGAGGATTCTACCAGACGTCTACGACCGCATCCCGGGAGTCGTCACGTCCCGGTTACGGGCTTTCGTTTCTTGCCCAGAGTCGATCAGCGGGTTGGTTTGCCGCGATTCCGCATCTGGTCGAGCTGCGACCGCAGACGTGCTTCCGTCTCGTGCCCCGCGGCCTGGCCTTCGGCCAGCGCACCCTTGAAGCGCGTCTGCAGAACCTGCAGACGCTCGTCGAGCCCGGGGCTCGGAGTCGCCGGCAGCGTGCCGTCCGGCTCGGACAGGAGCCATGCCGTCGTTCCAGCCGCACCGACGACTGCCCCGAACAGTAGCGTTACTATTGCGAACATTGCTACACCTCGCTCTCTCTAATACTGTCAGCTTCGGGCTCGGCCGCCGCGGAGCTCGCCATTGAACGGCGATCCGAGTCACCACCGGGACCGTCACTCGGAGACGGTGGGGCGGCGCCCTCGCACGCGACTCCGGACGGCTTCGAGTCCTTCACGACCGGGACGCGGCAGCGGCAAGCTTCCGCAGCCCTTCGAGCGCCTCCCCGATCCCGCTACGTGAGCGATAGACCGCGGTACCCGCAACCAGTACCCTGGCGCCCGCCGCGACGACCAGCGGAATCGTTTCCTCGTCGATGCCGCCATCAACTTCCAGCTCGGTGTCGAGACCGCGCTCGTCGATCGCGTCCCTCACCCGCTTGATCTTCGGCAGCATTGCCCGAATAAACTGCTGTCCGCCGAAACCCGGACTGACCGTCATGACAAGGATGAGGTCGGCCAGACCGAGCACCTCCTCGACAGCCGTCCACGGAGTGGCTGGATTGATCGCCACACCGGCACGCTTGCCCAGTGAGTGGACCAGCTCGAGAGTTCGGTAGAGATGCGGAGAAACCTCCTGGTGAACGGTGACGAGATCGGCGCCCGCTTCAACAAAATCGGCGACGTACCGTTCCGGCTCGACAATCATCAGGTGGGTTTCGAGGAACAAGCCGGTGCCCTGGCGTACGGAGCGAACGACCGGCTGCCCCACGCTGATGTTCGGGACGAACCGGCCGTCCATCACGTCGATGTGCAGACGGGTGGCTCCGGCGCCCTCCACGACGCGCACCGCGTCCCCGAGGTGGAGGAAGTCGCTGGCCAGAATCGAGGGCGCGATCTGGGGTATGCCCATCAAGGGTTGCCCGCCGCGTCCTCTTGAATCCCGATGCCACGACTCCCCGCAGCCGCTTCGTCGACGAACCGGATGAGCCTGCCGTCGGCGAGCTGCACGCCGCTTGCCGGCAGACTTTCGTCTCCTTCCCGCACGCCTCGAAGAGGCTCCGCCTTGTCAGGTCCCTGGACGAGAAACGCCACGGCGCGGCCGGCATTGATCAATGGGTACGTAAACGTGACTCGCCAGGCATCGAGCTTCGGCACGAAGTTCGCTACAACTAGCTGATTCGTAACGCCAAGCGCTGACGTCCCGGGGAAGAGCGAGGCAGTGTGTCCATCCGGGCCAAGACCGAGGAGGATCAAATCGAAGCGCGGGATCTCATCGTCCGCGGACTCGAAGACGCGGCGTATCCCCTGCTCGTACAGCGACGCGGCTTCCTCCGGAGGAAGCCCTTCGGTTGCGACACGGTGCACAAACCGGTCCCGAACCGGAACGTGCGACAGTAACGTGCTTTCGGCGAGATGGTAATTGCTCTCGGAGGAGTCCGGCGGGACGAATCGCTCGTCGGAGAAGAACACCTGGGTCCGCTCCCAGGGAACGGTTGCCTCGAAATCGGAGCTCGCGAGGAGCTCGTACATCCCTTTCGGCGTACTTCCACCGGACAACGCGACACGGAAGACGCCGTGCGAGTCCACCGCCTGGGCCGCCGTCTCTGCGAAAAAAGCGGCCGCGGCGTCCGACAGCGCGTCTGAGCTGGGAAAGACTCGAATATCCGCCGACGACCGATTCGCGCTCATACCGGGAGAAATACCTCACGGCCTGCCAGGCGGCTCGCCTCGAGCAGGGTGCTCTCAAACAGCGGATCGTGACCGGCATACGACAGCTCTTCTGCGAGAAGCGCCTCTTCGGAAGGAATACTCAGCGGCAGGACGCGCGATATCTCGGGCTCCCCGTGAATCACCGCGCTCACCTCCACCGTTTGGAGCCGATCGCTCCGGCGCACGCGGAATCGCGCCGGAGGGCGATCGTGCAGCTGGCTTACTATCTCAATGCCCATCAGCCGCGATGCCGCCCCGGTGCCGTGATCGGCAAACTGCAGCTGGATGGGTATCAATCTCTCTCCCTGCAGAACGCTGATCGTGACGTCTCCCGTCACAAGCGTTTCCAGCGTGGTCTCGGGCCGCCAGTTGAGGCGCGCGCACATCCAGCCGAGCAAGAGCAGCGCACCGGCCGTGACGCCCCTGAAATTGCTCTCACCGGCGCCGAACTCAAGCGTGATGCCTCGCACTCCCGAGAGGTAGGGCAGCATCGCCGGGTTGTCGAAGAACTGCGAAACCGTGTCGCGCCAGGCGGCAAGTCTGCCCCAATTGAAATCGTTGATGCCGAGGGCGCCCTGCGACAAACGTCGGAGACTGGCAAGACCGTCGCCGGGCGATTCAAACTGAGCCGAGTCGACGATGAGCTGATCGGCCACCGACAGCATACGGTGGAAGAGGCGGTGGCCGAACAGAGGCTGGCCCGGCCACCAAACAAAGGTCGGGATTTGCGGAATTAACAGCGGAATGACGATGCTCGAGAGGTGATCGGCCGCGCGTCCATGGACCGTCAGCTGAACCACCTCGTAGCAGAGGGACGAGCTACCATCACCGCCGGACGTGCACTGTACCGTGATCTCGCCGTCCACCGAGCTGTTGCGATGCGACCGATCCGAAACGAGGATAATGGCCCGCGACGCGTGGTGGCGACACATCTCGTCGAGGCGCGCAATGCGCTGCGCAGATGCCTGATCACCGGCAAACGCCACCAGATTGAAGAGGTGCGTCCTTACGGGGTACGAGGTCGGAGACTGGGCGGCGAGTTTCTTCCAGAGGTTCGACAACTGCCGTTCCAGCGTCGTGATGTCGGTGTTGGCGGCACGCCATGTCTCGGGTGCGGGGGCCGGAGGCGGCATCAGATCTTTCTCCAGGCGCGCCCATCAGCCTTGATCAGGTCGACGGCGCACTGCGGCCCCCAGGTTCCTGCCTCGTAGTTCGGGAAGCCGCCCTCC
The DNA here is from genome assembly GCA_035295425.1 of Chloroflexota bacterium. Classification (GTDB taxonomy): domain Bacteria; phylum Chloroflexota; class UBA5177; order UBA5177; family UBA5177; genus DATGJB01. The sequence continues at coordinate 22,688 of DATGJB010000212.1, forward strand.
GAGTCCGACTGCCAGGCGTCCAGAATCGGAGTCACGATGCGCCACTCCGCCTCAACTTCGTCCTTCCGCGTGAAGAGCGTCGGGTCGCCCAGCATGACGTCCAGCAACAGCCGCTCGTATGCATCCGCCGACTGACGGGTAAACGATGCGCCGTAGAGGAAGTCCATGTACACGGGCTGGATCGTGTAGCCCTGGCCCGGCACTTTGGCGTCGAATTTCAACGACATACCCTCGTCGGGCTGGATTCTCATGGCTAGCACGTTTGAGTCCATCTTCCCCGCCGTCTCCGCAAACAACGGCAGCGGAGCAGCCTTGAAGGTGATGGCAATCTCCGTTTCACGCTTCGGGAGCCGCTTGCCGGTCCGCAGGTAGAAAGGCACTCCGGCCCACCGCCAGTTGTCGATGAACAACTTGAGGGCCGCGTAGGTTTCGGTCTCGGAGTTGGGGGCAACGCCGACCTCGGATCGGTATCCGAGGACCTCCTGCCCGCCGACCCAGCCCGGTCCGTACTGTCCGCGTACTACGTCGCGTCCCACGCGCTCCGCGGTAAACGGTTCGACTGCCCGCAATATCTTCACCTTCTCATCACGCACGGCGTCGGCGTCGAGGGCGACTGGTGACTCCATCGCGGTCAGTGTGACCAGCTGCAGCATGTGGCTCTGCACCATGTCGCGCAGGGCGCCCGCCGTTTCGTAGTACCCGCCTCTCCGGTCGATGCCGATATCCTCGGCGACGGTGATCTGGACGTTGTCGATGAAGTTGCGATTCCAGACCGGTTCGAAGATGCCGTTCGCAAAGCGGAACACCAGGATGTTCTGCACCGTTTCCTTTCCGAGGTAGTGATCGATGCGGTAGATCTGGTCCTCGGCGAAAACATGCTGCAGGTCGATATTGAGCCGCTCGGCGCTCTGCAGGTCGCGGCCGAACGGCTTCTCGACCACGACGCGAGTCCAGCTCTTTCCTCGCGCATCGGGAGTGACCAGTCCCGCCTTCCCGAGCTTTTCGACGATCTCCGATACCACGGTTGGGGGAACGGCGAGGTAAAAAAATCGGTTCCCCTGGCTGCCCCGCTGCTGGTCGACCTTCTTCAGACACTCGGCCAGCTGCTGGTAGCAACTGTCATCGGAGAAGTCCGCCTGCTGGAAAAACAACCCCTCTGCGAAGCTGTCCCACACCTCCGGCTGCACCGGCGCGTACCGAGAGAACGTGTTCACCGCTTCTCGCATTTCGCCGCGGAAGTCTTCATGACTCTTGTCCTGCCGCGAGAAGCCGATAACCGAGAAGCCGTGCGGGAGGATGTGGTCCACCGCCAGGTTGTAGAGCGACGGGAGAATCTTGCGATGTGCCAGGTCGCCCGTCGCACCCATCAAAACCATGACGCACGGTTCAGGCGTCCTCAGGGCGCGCGCTCCGACGCGCAGCGGATTCTGTTCGAGCGTGGTTACCATCGTATCTCCTGAGAGAGCGGGACCTACGGCGCTCGGCCGGCGCCGGACGGTTGCCGCTCCAGGGCCGTTTGAATCAGTGAGCGCAGCCGCTCCAGTGTTTCGGGCTTCTCGTCCGGAAGATGGAGGCGGATCGCGGGCCGGCCATGGTTCTGGAGAGCCTGAAAATCGCCCAACGCCTGGGCCGAGATGAGCGTGCCGTATGAGTACGGCTCGCCGGGTATCGCGACATCCGCCATCGCGCGCGCGGTGATCTGCAGGAAGACCCCCTCCGCCGGTCCCCCTTTGTGAAGCTGACCGGTGGAGTGCAGAAATCGGGGCCCATATCCAACCGTTGTGGCTACTCGGCGGGCGCTTCGAATCGCGAGGCGCACCGACTGGAGAATGTCGTCGTGGGTGCGATCGGGCGCGATGTACGCCATGACTGCCAGGTATTCGGGCGGCTCGGTCGCGGCGAGATACGCCGCGATTGCTTCCTGCGCATCGGTCGTGCCGCCGATCACCGTTCGAGCCGGCTCATTCGCGTAGAGCGCGCAGCCATCCACCGTTCCCAGCGGTTGCGGCTCCGGTAAGACGCCTCGCTGCGTGTACTCGCCGAGAAGTGCCCTGGTGTTGTCCTTACTTTCCTGGACATTCGGCTGGTTGAACGCGTTGATGCCGAGGAGCGCGCCGGCGACGGCGGTGGCGAACTCCCAGCGGAAGAATTCGGCGCCGAGATCGTACAGGTCGTCCAGCCAGATGCAAACCACAGGATGGCCGGCCCGTTCGAGCACTTCCACTGCCCGATCGAGCTCGGAATCGTCCGACGACTTGAGCCGGATGTGGACAAAGAGCCGATCGTCCGCGTAGTCCGAGGGGTCTCCCGGCGGACTATCGGGCACAGGAACGAGCCCTCTTCCCTCCTTGCCGGTGCTCTCGGCGAGCAACTGCTCGAGCCACAACCCGAGCATCGTTAGCTCCGGTGAGACGAAGAAGGTCACCTTGTCGCGACCGGCTGCGGCCAGATCGGCCATGATCGTCCCCAACCAGGCACCCGGGTTCTTTGCCGCCGGTACCGAGGCCGCGCACCCCTGCTCCATGCGCATAGCTCTCGCCAGCAGCTTACCCACGTCCAGTCCCGCCACGGCCGCAGGTACAAGACCGAAGAACGACAGCGCGGAGTATCGCCCTCCGATGTCCGCAGGATTGAGAAAGACATCCCTAAACTGGTGCTCGCGAGCCAGCTGCTCCAGCGGCGTCCCGGGATCGGTGATGGCCACAAAATGCTTGCCTGAGTCCGCACCTTCCGATTTCTCGACCAGAGCCCGAAATGTACGGTAGTGCGAAAGCGTTTCAGTCGTGGTGCCCGACTTACTGGATACCAGGAAAAGGGTGCTGGCCGGGTCGATCGCGCGCTCGACCGCGGTGATCGCGGCGGGATCCGTACTGTCGACGACGAGAAGGCGCGGGAATCCCTGCTGGGGCCCGAAACTCTCCGCGAACACGTAGGGAGCAAGACTACTGCCTCCCATGCCGAGAACGACCGCATGGCCGAAACCGGCGGATCGTACATCGTCGGCAAGACGTTCGAAGCGGGCGACGTGCTCGAGCATGCAGTCACTCACATGGAGCCAGCCAAGGCGATCCACGATCTCGCTTTGATCGGAGCCGGCGGGCTTCCAGAGTGACGGATCCTTGTCCCAGAGCCGGCGTAGAAAGTCTTGCGACTGCATGCGCTCGAAAGTGGCGTCGACCTGGCGCTGATGGCCATTGAGCTGCGCGTGCTCGCGTCGGACGGTGTCGGAAAGCACCAGTGACGACTTCTCGGCAATCGTGGTGAAGAGCTCGTTTTGCGAGTCCACGAACGACTTGACCCCTTCGGCTGTGAGCTGGTCCGTCACGTCTTGTATGTCGATTCCTATCGTGCGCAGGTGGTCCATCACCGCATACGACTCGTCGACGCCCCTGGCCACTGTTCCGCACTCGATCTCGCCGTGATCGCGAACCGCGGTGATCGTCTGCGGCGGCATGGTGTTCACGGTGTCCTCGCCGACCAGCGACGTTACGTAGTAGGTGTCCGGGTACTTCGGATTCTTCGTACTCGTGCTCGCCCACAACGGCTTCTGGACGCCGGCTCCCCGCCGCTGGAGGGCCTGGAAGCGCTCGGATCCGAATACTCGCCGGAAGCGGTCGTACGCGATGCGGGCATTGGCAATGGCAGCCTTGCCGAAAAGATCCTCCAGGTCACCACGCCGAGCACCAGAGCTCTCTCCGATCTTCTCCTCGAGTAGTTTGTCCACCAGCGTGTCGACGCGGCTGACAAAGAATGACGCCACGGACGCGATCCGGTCGATCGGCTTTCCCTCGCCGGCCCTCCGCTCCAGTGCGGTGAGGTACGCCTCCATGACTTCCTCGTAGACATCGACGGCGAAGATCAACGTGATATTGACATTGATGCCCTCGTACAGGAGCTGCTCGATGGCGGGGATGCCTTCGGGAGTTGCCGGAACTTTGATCATGATGTTCGGCCGCCCGATCGTTTCCCAGAAGTAGTGCGCATCTTCGATCGTCCGCTTGGTGTCGTGAGCGGCGGCGGGCGACACCTCGATACTGACGAATCCATCCCGCCCCTGGGAACGGTCGTAGATGGAGCGAAGCACATCGGCCGCCATGCCGACATCGGTGGCCGCGATCTTCTTGAACATGGTCACCGGATCGTCGCCGGCCAGGGCGTATTTCTTTACATCGCCGTCGTAGTCGTCGCTGCCGCCGATAGCCTTGTCGAATATCGTGGGATTGGACGTGACGCCCGACAGCCCGTCGTTGTCGATGAGCCGCTGTAGCTCGCCACTCTCGATCCAACTGCGCCGAATATTGTCGTTCCAGACGCTCTGTCCACACGCTGCGAGCCGGCGTAGCGGGTTCTCCGCCATGGATTCCTCCTACTTGCCGAGCACCTTCAGGCACTGTCGAACGACATTGTCCACGGTGAGGCCCAGGTGTTGTGCGATCTCCTTCGCCGGCGCCGACGCCCCAAATCGGTCGACACCCACTGCAACCCCATTGTTGCCGATCCACCGGCACCACCCGAGCGTCGCGCCGGCCTCGACGGAGACGCGCGCGGTCACGCCTGCCGGCAATACTGACTCTCGGTACTCAGGAGCCTGCTGCTCGAACAGCTCCCAGCTGGGGAAGCTGATCACCCGGGCCTCGATTCCCTGCTTCTCCAGCTCGGCCCGGGCCCCGACGCAGAGGGCGACTTCCGAACCGCTGCCCATGAGAATGATGTCCGGACTGCCCGACGGTGCATCCTCCAGGATGTAGGCGCCCTTCGACAGGTCGCCGGTGGCCCGGGAGCGGTCAAGCACCGGCACTTTCTGCCGGGTCAGCACCAGGGCTACCGGAAGCTCCCAGTGCGTCATGATCCATTTCCAGGCGTCGACCGCCTCATTGGCATCCGCCGGCCGCACAACGACGATGTTGGGCATGGCACGAAGGCTCATCAGCTGTGACACCGGTTGGTGCGTCGGCCCATCCTCGCCCAGCAGCACACTGTCGTGGGTATAGAGGAAGATGTTGGGAATCTCCATGATCGCGGCCAGACGTACCGCTGGACGCTGATAGTCGGAGAAGTTGAAAAATGTCGCGCCGAACGTGCGAATGAATCCGTTGAGTGTGATCCCGTTGGTGATGCTCCCCATCGCATGCTCGCGCACCCCGAAGTGAATGTTCCGCCCGCCATAGTTTCCCGGCTCGAAGTCACCGAAGCCGATGAGATTGTTCTTGGTCGAGGGCGCCAGGTCGGCGTCACCGCCCATGAAGTTGAAGGCATTCTCGGCGATGATATTCATTGCCTTGCCGCCGGCTTCCCGAGTCGCGACGCCGGATGGATCGGGCTCCCAGGAAGGGAGATTCTTCTCCCAGCCGTCGGTCAGCTTCCACGACTTCGCCTGATCCCAATCCTTCCCGAGCTGCGGATACTCCCCGCGGTAGCGCCGAAACAGATCATTCCAGTCGTTCTCGAGCTGCTTTCCGCGGGGGACCGACCCACGGAAGGCGGCCAGGACATCTTCGGCAACGTCGAACGTCGTATCCGGCGGCATGCCAAGTGCAATCTTGGTGGCACGGACCCCTTCCTCGCCGAGCGCTTCGCCGTGCACCTTGAACGTATTAGCCTCCGGGCTGGCGTATCCGATCACCGTCCGAACCTCGATGATGGATGGTTTGTCCTTGGCGCTCTGTGCTTCCTCGATGGCCCTGGCGATGGCCTCCACGTCGTTGCCGTCCTCCACCCTTTGGGTGTGCCAGTCGTACGCGCGGAAGCGGGCGAGGACGTCCTCGGTGAACGTCTTTGTCGAGGGACCGGAGAGCTGCACTTTGTTGGAGTCGTAAAGGTAGATCAGCTTGCCGAGCTTCAGGTGACCGGCAAGCGAGGCGTCCTCGGCCGTCACACCCTCTTGCAGGTCGCCGTCACTGCAGAGGCAGTAGATGTAGTGGTCCATGACGCTGTAGCCGGGGCGGTTGAAGTAGCTCGCGAGGTACGCTTCCGCTATCGCCATGCCGACCCCGTTGCCGAAACCCTGGCCGAGCGGACCGGTGCTGGTCTCCACACCTGGGGTCAGCCGGTACTCGGGGTGACCGGGCGTCTTGGAGCCCCACTGGCGGAACTGTTTGAGATCTTCCAATGAGAGGTCGTAGCCGGTCAGATACAGCATCGAGTAGAGCAGCGCCGAGGCGTGACCTGCCGAGAGTATGAAGCGGTCGCGATTGGGCCAATCCGGATTCGCCGGATTGAATCGCAGGAATCGCATAAAGATCGTGTAGGCCATCGGAGCGGCGTCGAGCGGCGCCCCTGGATGTCCCGAATTCGCCTTCTGAACCATGTCGATCGAGAGCGTGCGTATCGTGTTGATCATCCGCTCTTGAAGCTGTTCGTCAACAGTAGGTCTCGTTTCGGTCTCGGTGGTCATGCGATAACCTCACTCTCTTGGCCCCGGTTCGCCCTTTCCGGGCGGGATTGCCGCGGCAACATCTCTTACCGGGCCTCAGCCCAACATCGTGTCGTACAGGCGCTGCTGGCGCTCCATGGCTGCTCGATAGGCCCTGGTGTATTCGGCGCGCGGCGAATAGGTCGACCCCAGTCCCTCGGCAAGCGCTCCTGCAGCGGGAACAGCCCCAAGCGCCTCCAGAGCAAGGAGCGCGCCACCGCGACTCGTTGCTTCCGGGACATTGGAAAGCACGATGGAATGCCCGAAGACGTCGCTCATCATTTGCGTCCACAGGGGAGACCGGACGAGCCCCGCCCCGCTCCCGATGATAGCGCGCACCGCCGGAACGTTGGCCCGAATGATATCGTAGACCAGCCCGAAGCGGTACGTGATGGACTCGATCAGGGCCGCGAGGATGTCGCTGGGCCGCGTATCGAGAGTCATGCCGACGATTGCCGATTGAGCGTCGGTCCTCCAGTCGGGACTTCGCTCGCCCGCCAGAAAAGGGAGGACAGTCAAGCCGTGGGAATCGGGCGGCATGTGCGCGATTTCGGCCTCAACGCGGTCCGCGGCGGCGACCTTCAGCGTGCGTTGCGCCCAGGCGAAGACGTTGCCGCCTGCCGAAAGCGCCCCTCCTTGCACGAAACGGCGCGCGTCCACCCTGTAGGTCCACAGGCGCGCTGGAATATCGACACGGTCGGCACGGCGCACCACTCTCAACGCTCCGGACGTTCCAACCATCACCACCACGCGCTCGTCGGTCGACCCGCCGGAACCGATGTTGTTCGCCGCGCCGTCTCCGATCGGTAGGTACCAGGGCACCTCCGCGAGCTCGGGCCAGCGTCCAGCTTCCCGCGAGCCCAGGCCCTGCATCGCATTCGTGTAGTCCGCCACATCGGACAGTTGATCCGGGCGAATGCCAACCGTGTCAAGCAAGGCGCCATCCCATGCACACTGGTTCTGGTCGTAGAAACCGGTGCCGGATGCCATCGAGATGCTCACTCGAAATGCACCGAAAAGCCGGTGATAGAAGTACTCGCCAAACGAAACCCACCGCGCGGCGCTCCGGAAGGTGTCAGGGTCGGTTTCGCGCAACCATGCGAGCTTCGCCGGCAGATAGCTGGAGTGGAGCGCTGTCCCGGTCCGAGCGTGAACCTCGCTCTCATTGAGCTCCTTCTTCAGCCGCTCGGCCGCCTGCGCACTGCGTGTGTCTGCCCAGGTGAGGATCGGAGTGAGGGGGCTGCCTCGCGCGTCGATCGCCATCACGCCATGCCAGAACGTGTCGAAAGCCACTGCGCCAATCCCGGCGCCGGCGGTGCGGATGGAGCGCAGAACGCCGTCGACGGCTTCCTCGGTGAGACGCACCAGAGATGCAGCGTCGACGACGACACCCCCATCAGGCGTCGTCGTCACGGTGTACGGGCGGTGGATCTCCCAGCCCTGGACAGACCGGCCCCGGCTGTCGTAGACCAACGCCCGCACCGACGATGTTCCAACGTCAACCGACAGGATGAGGGGTACCTCCGCGTCCCCGGGCTGCACGGTCGTCTCCGCCTCTGTCACCTTCGGCCCCACCCTATACTGTACGGGGAGCGGCACCTACGACATCGATACCGACACTCTGCCGGCCCGGAGCAGGCCAGACCATTGAGCGTTGACGTCCAGAAGCGCGCCGCCGCCGAACGGGCGGCGAGCCTCGTCGAGGACGGCATGATCGTTGGGCTGGGTAGCGGATCCACATCGGCTCTGGCGGTTCAGGCCCTTGGCCGGCGCTACCGGGCCGGGCTGCATTTTGAGGGAGTACCTACCTCAAAGGACACCGCGGCACTGGCCCGGTCGTTTGGCATCCCGCTACGCCGGCTGGACGAGCTGCACGCGCTCAGCCTCACCATTGACGGCGCCGACGAGGTTGACCCTAACCTGAACCTGGTGAAGGGTGGGGGAGGCGCGCAGACACGCGAGAAGCTGGTGGCGGCAGCGGCCGAGCGCTTCGTCGTCGTGGTCGACGAGAGCAAGCTGGTGGGCCGCCTTGGAGAGAGGGCGCCGATACCCGTTGAGATCCTGCCGTTTGGCTGGACCACCACCAGGCACAGGCTCGAGTCGCTCGGTTTCAGCTGCGAGTTGCGCCGAGAAGCCGCGCATACGTACACGACGCTCAATCACAACTATATTCTCGATTGCCGTGCCTCCGAGGCCATCGACCTCGCCGATCCGGAGGTCGCCCGCCAGATCAAGTTGGTCACCGGGGTCGTCGAGCACGGCCTATTCCTCGGGATGGCGGCTGCGGTCATCGTCGGTACGGCGGCCGGCGGCGTTCAGGTACTGCCAATGACGCCGTGAGGTCGCGGCGCGCCATCCAGATCCTGAACGCATTCGCAGACCTGGTACGAGCCGTCAGACCCCAGTTTCATTGTCCGGCGCCCGGGTGGTCCGCGGACGGAGCACGCCGAAGGCCGGATGGTTCGCAGCCAGGGCGATCGTCTGCACGACCATCGCATTCGTGAGAAGGAAGAAGATCGTCTCCTCCACCGGAACGTTACCTATCATGAAGCCGAGGATCCGATTGCGGTGCAGCAACCAGATTCCGTTGGCCAGAGCCACCGCGTCGGCACAGGATAGGTATATGGTGGGAACGAGAATGGCGAGCGCCACCCGCACACGACACGTCCAGAGGATTCGATTCCCCGCCGCCCACTGTACGATGAGCACCGGCGCGGCCCAGACCAGCTCGAGCGTGAGATACGTGGCGTGCCCGAACATCAGGGTCTTCGCCTCGCCGTCAGCAGCGCGGCCGCGATCAGCCCGGTCAGCGTCACCTGGAGCACGTAGAAGACGTACTCCTCGAGCGGCACGCGCCCAATAACCACTCCGGCGATCTGCCGGGGATGATACGACCACACTCCCTGCGAGACGATGAGATTGTCCCAGGGTCCCGTGTAGACCAGCGCCAGCAAGGAAAGGGCGGCCAGCAGAGCTACCAGCCGCCGAGAAATATGGTTTCGAGACAGCCAGATCCAGAACGCGATCGGGATCAACAGGAAGAGCGCGAGAAATTGTTCGTACGTCACAGTGCCTCGCTCCCGTCCCTGTTTCCGGCGTTGTTCCGGCGCGCCCTACGAGGATATCAGCAGGGAGTTATCGCGGCAGTGACGGGCACGGTGTTCGCCTCGTTCGTCGCCGTGGTCGCTCAGTTGCCCTCGCCGCTCGAATCCGTTGCAGAGAGCGTCATGCAGCTCACCCCGGTCGGGCTCTCGGACGTGCTCCTGCTGCATCTTCTCGCCGTGTCACGCTTTCTGGCGCTGCTGGGTGCGTTCTCTTTGGTCCTGCTCGCCGGCGGCCTGATCGGCGCCGTGTTCCGCATATGGGGCGATCGGCTGCCCGGCCGGCTGATGGGGTCGGTTACGGCATTCGGGGTCCTGGCGGTTGCCGGCACGCGCCTCGCCATTCCGCTCTCGGCCACCGAAGTGGTGATGGCCAGCGTCTTCGTCGCGGCACTGTTCTTCTTGGCGCGGCCCCAACCGCCCGACCGGGCAAGGAGAGACTTCCTGGTGCGCACGCTGACCGTCTGCGGCGGGGCGGCGACGCTCCTGGCATTGCTCGCGCTGCGGCCCCTGACAAGCGCGATTACGGTGCGGCGGCTACTACCGTACAAGTCGCCCAGCGGGCTTGCAGTGGCAGGGCTGAGCGAATTGGTGACTCCGAGCGATCGCTTCTACATCATGGACAAGGTCCTGGAGTATCCGCTGATTGGTGGAACCGGCTGGAGGCTGACAGTCGACGGGGCAGTCGAAAGGCCGTTATCGCTTGACACGCAGCGACTTCTCGCATGGCCGCGCCACAGCGCATACGTCACGCTTGAGTGCGTGGACAATCCTGTAGGGGGACCGCTCATGGGGAACGCCCTGTGGACCGGTGTCCCGGTCGCTGCCCTGCTTCATGCAGCGGGGGCAAAGGGGAACACAGTACTCTTCCACGCGGCCGATGACTACGCAGAACCCACGCCGGTCGACGTACTCGTGCGAAGCGGCGCGCTGGTCGCATACGCGATGAACGGCGAGACGCTATCACGCGCCCATGGCTATCCGGCCCGGCTCGTCCTCCCCGGCATTTACGGGTTCAAGAGCGTCAAGTGGCTCACGCGGCTCGAGGTTGTGCATGGGCCCGCGGCCGGACACTGGGCCGAGTTTGGCTGGACTCCGATCGCCGTTATCCACACATCGACGCGGATCGACGTGGCCCGGCGCAACGGCAATTATCTCCTGCTTGCCGGTGTGGCGTTTGCCGGTAGTCGGGGGATACAGGCGGTAGAGGTGCGGGCCAATGGCGGACCCTGGCGGCGAGCGAGCCTCGGACCGGCGACTTCCTGTGACTCATGGGTTCAATGGGCGATCCAGCTACACGGTCCCGGCCAGGCCCGCGTCGAGGCGCGCGCGATCGACGGTGACGGCGCCGTTCAGCCGGAGAAACGCCACGGCGCCTACCCAGATGGCTCGACCGGCTGGGCCACGGTCGTGGCATGAGCGGCTGGCTGGTTGTGGTCGCCCAGGCGATTGGCGCGGTTCTGGCGGAACGCAACTATCGCGCACTGCCGGCTCTGCACGCACTGGCATCCCACGTTCCGGCGGACTGTGACCACGTCTCGATCGTGGTCCCCTGCCGGGATGAGGCGCGCTCGCTGCCTGCTCTGCTCGCCTCGCTGGCTGCGCTGGACTACCCCTCGTACGATGTCCTGGTGGTAGATGACGGCTCATCGGATGGCACCGGAGACGTGGCGCGGGCAGCTGGAGTTTCCGTGGTGCGCGTGGACGAGCTCCCCGCCGGCTGGACCGGGAAGGCGCATTCCTGCTGGGTCGGCGCGTCCCGCACCACCGGCGAATGGGTCCTCTTTACGGACGCCGACACCGAGCACGAGCCGGACAGCCTCCACCTGGCCGTGGGCGCTGCACGGCAACTGGAGCTGGGGCTTCTGTCATTGCTCGCCCGGCAGCGCTGCGAGACCTTCTGGGAGCGGATGCTCCTGCCGTACGCGTACCTTCTTTACTTCGCCGGGGCGGCCACCCACGGCCCTCGCTCCCGAGCCATCGCAAACGGGCAATATATGCTCTTTACCCGCGAAGCCTATGATCGCCTGGGCGGCCATGCCGCGGTCCGAAGCAGTTTGATCGAAGATGTGGCGCTGGCCAGGGAGTGCTCCCGCCGAGGCATTCCGCTGGCGCTCGCGCGGGCGGACTCGCACCTCCACGTCCGCATGTACTCAAGTCTGGCGAACATCTGGGAAGGATTCGGGAAGAACGCCGGCCGCTTCGTCGCGATGTACCCGTTGGGCGGGGCCGTGACCGCTGCCGTCACGCTTGCCTTCAGCCTGACGGGCCCCGGCTTTTTCCTTGGGCGGCGCGCCGGTGTGCGGCTCGGTCTCCTGGTCTGTCCGGCGCTGGCGCTGCTTCCGTGGCTGTCCCGATTCGGCGTCCCGAAGCGGTACGCGCTGTTCCATCCCATCTCATCGCTGGTATTCCAGCTGCTCGCGGTGGACTCGTTGCGGCGGGCGCTTCCCGGCCGCACACGATGGAAGGGGCGAAGTTACTGATGGGGAGGAGCGAGGCACGGTATCCGTTTCCCTGGGATCTCTTCGGCGCACTCGCGCTCGCCCTACCGTTCGGTTACCGCAGCCTCGCGCACGATGCAGTCGCCATGACCGAGCGGATACGGCCCGCCGCCCGTGTTCAGGGGCTGGACTGCGTGCCCGAGAACGGCCCTGTCGTGGTGATGGCGAACCATTACCAGCGCCGGGGACTCTGGATCGCGTGGCCCGCTGCTGTGATAACCAGCGTCTTTGCGCTCCGGCGCGGTCAGGAACCTCCGGTGCACTGGCTGGTGACCGGGGGACTGCGTCTCAACCAGACCGCCGGAAAGGGCCCCGAGGTACCCGGGTCGGGCCGAATCTTCCGCGCCGTGGCGCGAGCCTACGGATTCACTGCACTCCCGCTTTCCGGGAATCGGGCGCGGGCCCGCGCGCTGCGGGAGTGGCTTCGACACGCGGACCGCGGGAAGGCAATCGGCATGTTCCCCGAGGGCCTCGGCGGCAGTAGCGCAGGGCTGGTTCAACCGGAAACGGGATTCGCCGGGCTGTACCGGCTGCTGGCCACCCGCCGGATTCCTGTCCTACCCACCGGGATCTGCGAGATCAACGGCGTGCTGCATGTCACCTTCGGTCAGGCGCTCCGGGCGACCAGTTCTCCCGACGACCGTTCCGGCGAAACCGTCATGCGTGCAATCGCCGCTCTTCTGCCCGAAGAGAGACGCGGGGCATACGCTGCCGAGAAACGAATGCCTCACGATGTCCCGCTGGGCTAGGGCACGCCGGCTGCTCCGCGTGGCGCCTGGTTCGCGCGTGCTCGATCTTGGCTGCGCCTTCGGGTTCGGGACCCGGCTCCTGGTGCCCGAGTACCACGCTTTCGGCCATGACCTCTCCGCACCCTACATCGATCGCGCTCGGCGAGCGCTACCCCGGGCCATCTTCACCCGAGGCCCGGCCGATCGTATCCCGCACCCGGACGGTTTCTTCGACGCCGTTCTATTGCTGGACGTGCTCGAGCACGTCCCCGAAGAGGGCCCCGTCGTGGCGGAAATCGCCCGCGTTCTGCGCCCGGGCGGCCAGCTGATTCTGAGCGTACCAAACAAGGGACTGCTGGCGCCCCTGGACTCGCTCAATCTCTACCGACGGTTAGCCAGGTCGGGTGCGCCGCCACCCACCGACGATCCCTCGTGGCCCGTTTCTCCGGTTCACCGGCACTACTGCCTGCGCGATGTGCAGTCACTCCTCGAGCCCAGGTTCGCGGTCCGACGAGCATGGTACTCCGGACTGGGCATCGCCGAGACCGTCAACCTCGCTCTCCTGCTGGCCTTCCGCGACCGCCTGAACCTACCGCGGATCTACGGGATCGCGCAGTATCTTTACTTCGCTCTCTACCTTCTCGAAGACCTTCTGCCGATGGGCCCGGCCGGCTACCACCTTATGGTCGAAGCCACGCGGAACTGACGGAATCCTGCCGGCCGGCAGACTCTATGGGGCCGGTCCGTGCGCTTGGAGAAGCGCCCCCGTGTCACTCCGATGGCAGCGGCTGGAACTGCGGGTCCACGTAGAGGCGGTGCACCAGCGGCCAGAATGTCTGTACATCGAGGCTATCCCAGCCCGCAGCGTTCACCATCGCGGCCACCGAGCGGGGCATGACCAGCCGCATTACGACGGTCTCTCGGGACGGTCCTGACCCCTTCCGCAATGGATACGTGCCGTCCAGGCTAACCGTCCCCACCGAAAGATTGGCGGTGTACAGGTCGCGCAACACGGTATACACATCCGCCGCAGCCCCGCTGCCGATCGTGCCGGCCGAAAGATCGTTGTTGATGGCCCACGTCATCGCTATGTCAATCAGCCGGCGATCGGCTCGCTCGCGCTTGATCGACGTAACACGGAACCGTGGAACCCCTCGATCGCTCGGGCCCAGGGCGCCGGCCACCACACTGTTCACTCGTTGCGTCAGCGAGCCGTGAAGGGTGCTGGTGCCGGCAGTCAGCGTCCCGCTGCCGATGGACCGGACAAGGAAGATCGCCTGGCCGGCGAGGATCAGGGCCACAACCAGCGCGGCCATCCCCCACCCGGCGCGCCTCAACGCTCCCGACAGGAGTCGGCGCCGGCGCGCGGGTCCTATGGGAATGGTCGAGGGGGCGCCGGCCACGGGTCGGTTACCCGACCAGACGGTCCACGATCATCGCGATGAAGAGCGCCGCGAGATAGTAGTTCGAGTACATGAACGTCCGGCGTGCCAGCCGCGCGCTGCCGTAGCGGTAGAGCACGACGGCGTGGCCAACGAAGCCCAGGCCGAGAAGCGCTGCCCCGCCGAGGTAGATCGGCCCCATGGCGTGTGCTACGTACAGCAGGAGGCTCGCCACGACGACGAGCAGGGTGTACACGAGAATCTGCCATCGAGCGTGAAGCTGAGTCGCCACGGAGGGAAGCATGGGAACCCGCGCCCGGCTGTAATCCCCGCGCAGCAACAGAGCCAGCGACCAGAAGTGGGCCGGCGTCCAGTACGTCACGATGATGAACAGCAGCACCGCGGGGAGTGCGATCCCGCCAGTTACCGCGGCCCAGCCCACCAGCGGCGGGAAAGCACCGGCCACACCGCCGATGACGATGTTCTGGGTGGTGGACCTCTTGAGCCACATCGTGTAGACGACGACGTAGAACACATTCCCCGCCAGCGCCAGCACGGCGGCGGTCGGGGTTGTCAGCGTGCCTAGCACGATTAGAGACAGCGCCGACAGCGTCAATCCGAAGATCAGGACATCACGCGGGCTTGCTACCCCCGCGGGGATCGCGCGACGTCTGGTGCGTGCCATCACCACGTCGATATCTCGATCGATGTAACAGTTGAGCGCGGCGGCACCGCCTGCGGCCAGCACGCCGCCAAACCAGGTGGCGATAAGCACGCGCCACAGGTCAATCGCCGGCAGTGGGTGCTGCCGGGCGGCGATCAGAGCCGACGCCAGCGTGGTAATGAGCAACAGACTCATGATCCTCGGCTTCATCAGCGCGAAGTATGCCGGGATCACCTGGGTCAGCGGCCGTCGCGTCCCCTCGAGCGCCCCACCGTGAATGAGCTCGGCCGGAGCGTCGGCCTGCGTCACCGCCATTGACGCCGCTCCACAAGTTCAGTCACTCAACCATCTCCTCCACGTTCCGCACCGACTCCCTAGCGGACCATCAAGAATACTGCAAGCAGAAGAGCGGCGGACAGGCCCGTCCACAGAACTTCTAGCCGCATGTTCACAGTGGGTTTCCCCGGTTCGGGCCTGTCAAGCTCGGTGTCGCCTCGCCCGAACACCCGGAATCCGTACCCAAGCAGACCCGCGATCGCGACAAAGAGCGCGACGACGAGAAGGGCAACCGCCGCGTAGCCCATGCTACGGGGACTGATCCTGCGGGGGTGTTGGCCAGTTGGAATTGGCCGCGGGGTAGTACACCGAAGCGTATGGCGGCAGGTTCTTCAGGAACCCGCTCGACTTCTCGAATGCGTACTGCTGCTTGGCCCAGGTGAGGAAGGCCGATTGAGGGATTACGTGGATGCCGGCGCGCATGTACCCGTGCCAGATTCCGCACAACTCATTGCACTTCACCCAGTTCTTCCCATTGTCCGTCGGCTCACCAAGCGTGCGCGGCCAGAACCAGGCTGTGTTTTCGATGCCGGGAACTGCATCTTCCTTGATGTCGTAGTCGTAGGTCCAGAAGCTGTGGACCACATCGAGCGACGTAATGTGAAGCCTGATGAGCGTATTCACCGGCACGTACAGATCACGTGTCTCCATCCCGCCGTAGGTAGGATAGCGGAACGTCCACATCCACTCCTGACCGATGACCTGAATGTCAAGCGCCTGACCCGGCTTCTCAATCGAGGCAACGTACGTGTGACCATGCGTCCCGGTGGAGGTGGTAGACGCCGCTTCGGCTGCCGGCGGTGGCTCCGTAATCTCATGCAACGTGAACGTACCCCACCCGGCCATGAAGAGGACTATGACGAAGCTCAGACCGGCCCACAGCAAGAGGATCGGCGTTGAGTCGGGCGGCGCGACCGGTTCGGTATCTTCGCCCGGACGGTACCGAAACGTGACCAGGTTGTAGACGAGAAGCACCCAGACGAAGACAAACACGGGGGCGCCCACATAGAAGAGCATGTACATCGTCTGCCGGCCGCCCATCGCTTCCACCGAGCCGGTCGGCAGCGGTATCGGGAGCACGGCGATGAGGATCTCGACGATCACCGACACTACCAGCCAGATGACCGCTATTCGCAAGCCATGTCGCATGTGGAACTTCCTCCTGCTCTTCTCTCACCCGGCAGTTCGCGACCGGCCGAGTCATGACCGCTTATGTCAACGTGATCAGGCCACCCATGTATCCAAGCTCGCCCATCGGTCCACCGTTGCCGTACAGCCCGTAGCCGCAGGGCACGATGCACTGCCAGCGGAAGACGCCCGTTCGATTCGGTGTTCGGAAGGTGAACTTCATCGTCTCGAAAGACGGATTGCCGCTGGACGGAATCCCTTCCATCGGCACACTCACGCCGAAGTCCGGAATCGTGAAGGTGTGGGAGGTGAGATCAGGGCTCATGACCTTTACCGGCTTCCCGTTCACAAACTCCTGACCACCGATCGTCCCCTGGACCAGGGTAAAAAACGGGTTGCGCAGCGCAGTACGGCTATCGAAGTTGCGGACAATCACCGTCACCAGCGCGTTACGCGGTAGTGTAAGTATCGTTCCGGGGTGCGGAGTCGACGTGTCGGTGATGTAGCCGAGATAGTCGGCGTGCGGACCAACCCCCACGGCGGGCTGGATTTGAAGATGCACGGTACAGTGCATCTGCCCAGTCGCGGTCGTGCACTGTACTGCGCTGTTTCCGGTTCGGTCGGAACCATAAGCAGGTTTGTACGTCACGGCCCATGTGTACAGGATTGTCGCGATAAGCACCACGAGCGCACCAATAATCGTGAAGAGAACCGCTCTCGGGTTCCTTCTCGTCGCTTCGCTCACCTCGTCCATATCGACCTCCTACAGCGCCGCTGCTCGGGAATGAACACCCCAGCGTCCATCTGTGACCTCACTAGAAAGGCATGCTGTACGGCGTCTCACCCACCGACAGCGTGCGGGTCTGTCGCTCGTCTTGACTGAGGGCCTTGTACAACAGGATCGCAAACGCACCACCGAACAGGAAGAGCACCGGGACCCACATGATGGCTCCGGCGATCTGCTGGTCGCCGAGTGCCGTCATGCCATACGGTCGGCTCGCGAGGTGCGCGTATACCGGATACAGCGGTTTGGGCGTGAACACCAGATACATTGCAAGGACATTGCTTGCGAACGCGGTGATCAAGACGTAAACCGCTCGCATGATGTACGGCAATCGCGGATGCAGAACTCGCTGGTCGATAACCTGACTCCAGAACAGTAAGGCGGTCACGAGGAAGCAGAGGTGCTCGAGCAGATGCACCGAGGCGTTCTGCAAGGTCAGGTTGAAGAGCCACGACCAGTGCCACAGATACAGATCGGCCAGGAAGACGATAAAGACCGTCTCCGGACGCCGCAGCCACGAAAACGCCCGGCCCAGTCCGTGAAGCGGGATCCGGCGCGCCGCAAAACCGAGAACTGCGCGCCGCGCCGCCAGTGGAGTGCCCCGCAGCAGCGTGACACCGGGGTCGCCGAGCAACAGGAGTGGAGCCGCGACCATGATGAGTAGTAGATGCTGCACCATGTGGAAGGAGAAGAGCGATGCCGAAAGCGAGTCGATCGGCGACTCGAGAGCAACGACCACGACGGCCAGCCCTGCATAGAAGGCGGCAGCGTTCCACCCGGTGATCGGCGATGCGCGACCGGCTCGCACCACAGTCAAGGGCTGGCGACCGCGCCAGTACAGAACGGCCAGGATGAGGGCGCCCGCGACCACCGATGGTTCGAACGTCCAGTTGAGCAGGACGCCGGGCCAGCTCGTCATCGGCATCTCCCGTCCATGTGACTGCCTCTCAACCGGCGCTCGGGAAGAACGGCTGCACGTATAGCGCGAGGAAGTTCATCAGCGCGATTGCGGAGAGGAAGCCGAAGTACTCGCCGAACGCTTCGACGGCGATGCCCGACTGGCGAAACAGGCCGAGCCGGGCGCGGTTGGCCATACCCAGCAGCACGATCGTGGAAATAAAGAGGAGTATTGTGAAGGTTCCTTCGAGCGCAATGAACACACTCACGTACCCGCCCCCCTTCAGGTAGAAGCCGGGATTGTGCAGCTCGCCGATGTGCAGGATTACTGCCGCGACGCTGAGGAGTGCCGCGAGCGACAATCCGGCTGTCAGCCGCTCGTAGTTGCGCTGGTACAGGCCCCCCCACTGACCCCAGAAGTAGGCCAGCCCGGCGACGATGATACAGGCTACTTCCGCGATTCCAAGCGCCGTCGAGGGGTGGGTTATACCGGCAGGCAGCCACATGCCGTTCTCGTTCACGATTTGCAGGTACACCTGAGCGAAGTAGAAGCAAGCGAAGAAGAACGACAGTGAGGCGATCGTCATTCTGCTGAGCAGAAGCGTGAGCCGGTCGTCGAGATTACGGATAGAACGCGCGCCTGCCCCGGCGGCTGTGGTAGCTGCCACATCCAGACCGCGGCTCACTGCCGCGGCGCCTTCGGAGGGAAGTCCGGTTGCGTCGGTCGACATCTCTCTCCTCCTACAGACCCTGTGCTAGCTTCCGGCCGGTACCGCGCCGCCGGCCGACTGCTCGGAGGGCCTCAACACGGCCATCGGGTGCACCTTCTCGGCCGGTAATCCGTACTGATACGGCCCGGCGACCACCAACGGGATCTCCTCGAAGTTTTCGACCGGCACCGGCGTGGTGGTGAGCCACTCCAGACTGCGCGAATTCCATGGGTTCTCTTCCGCCTTCTCACCCCACTGCCAGGAGACGACGATGTTGATCAGGAAGGGGATGATCGACAGTCCGAGAATGTAGGCAAACGCCGTGGCCACGTCATTCGTCGTTTGCAGCGATGGCTCGTAGGTGGCGTATCGGCGCGACATTCCCTGTATTCCGACCAGGGCCAGAGTAAGAAACGTTCCATTGAACCCGATGAACATCGGCCAGAATTGGAGCTGTCCGAGGAACTCGTTCATCTTCCGTCCGGTGATCTTTGGGAACCAGTAGAACACTGCCGCGAAGAAGGCGAACAGAGTGCCGCCCATCAACACGAAGTGGAAGTGCGCCTGCACCCAGTAGCTCCCGTGGAGCTGGACGTCGGCAGGCACATCCGACACGAAGATGCCGGAGAATCCGCCAAGAAGGAAGTTCGGGAAGAACGCCAGGGCAAACAGCATTGCTGAGTTGAACCTGATGCGGGCGCCGAAGAGCGTCCCGAGGCCCGCCAGAAAAATGATGCCGGTCGGGAACGAGATCATCTCGGTCGAGAACATGAAGAACGGTCGAAGACCGGGAGTAAGTCCGCTCACGAACAGGTGGTGCTGCCACACGAACCAGCTGAGCAGTCCAATCCCAAACATGGCGACCACGGCCGCTTTGTACGTGTAGACCGGCTTGCGGGCAAACACCGGCACGATGTCGAGGATGATGCCAAACGCAGGCACCGCGAGTATGTATACCTCGGGATGTCCGAAGGTCCAGAAAACGTTCTCGTACAGGAACGGGCTGCCGCCCTGCACCGGTACGAACAGACCGGTGAGGAACGCCCGGTCGTACGCGACCATCAGCTGGACAGCGATCATGATCGGCGCTGCCAGCCAGGCGAGAATCGACGCCACCACGACGGCCCAGACCGTCGTATTGAGCCGCGACCACGACATTCCAGGCGCGCGCATGAGCAAGACCGTCGCCAGAATGTTGATTGCCGAGACGGTCATGCTGAATCCGGCCAGCGCCCAGCACGTGATGTAGGCGTTGTGACCGGCATGGAGCTGATCGGCGAGAGGAGCGTATCCCGTCCAGCCGCCCTGGTCTCCGCCAAAGAAGAACATGGTCGGGAGGATCAGGAGGGCGAGCAGGAATGTCCAGAAAGAAAGCGCTTCGATCCGGGGAAAGGCCATGCGCTTGGCGCCGATCATGAGCGGAACGAAATAGTTACCGAACGGACCAATGATGATGCTGCTGGCCATGACCAGCATCGTCACGCTGTGCTCGGTTACGAGCGTGAGGTACACCTCCGGGTCGACCAGCTTCACATTCGGCGTCAGCAGCTCCGTCCTGATCAGCATGGCGGTGAAGCCGCCGATGCAAAAGAAGGCCAGGACGGCAACCAGGTACTGGATTCCGACCACTTTGTGGTCGAGGCAGAGCCGGAAGTACTTCTCGGGCCCCAACCCCACGCCATAGACGTCGGCCTGCTCTTCTATCGTCTCCTGCCGGCCGAGCAGCCACTTGACCGGAAAGTTGAAGTATCCCAGGCCGATGAAGAACCCGACGACCGCGGTAGCATACGCGGCGAGACTGATCTGGTCGGTCTCCCACCCAAGGCCGATCGGGCCACTCTGGGTGAGAAGTCCGCCATCGTGGCCGAGCACCCACTGAACCAGAACGAATCCGATGATTCCGCCCAGTAGCGCGGTGAAGACATTCGGCCGAATCAACCAGCTCCGGTTCCGGGGCATCACTGCAGTCGCTACGGCCATTGCAAATCTCCTCCTCGACATGCATGCTGGCGCGATGGTCGGCGACCCGGACGCGCGCTACGGCGTACGCCCGCTCACCGTTGCATATCACTATGCAACTGTCTCACCCTGACCCTATCAGAGGCCTGCCTCCATATTGGGATATGCGAGGCCCAGTGTCAAGGAGGAATCTTTCGCGCCGATCTAACCGAGCGTAGAAGTCGTATGGTCTGCCGGGCGGTCAAGGGCGGTTGGTCCGGTCGATACAGTGCGGATCACGTGAAGCCGCGCCGGGCGCACGATCATCTTGCCCATCCAGAATTGCAGGCACAGGATCAGCAGGCAGGCGAGGCTGCATCCGAGCGACACCCCGCTCACCGGTTTCCTTCCCACGTCGTCGAGACCCGCGGAAAGGTTCAATGTATACAGCAAGGGCGCAATCACGCCCAGGGCGGCGTGCGGCACAACCCGCCTGATCCGCTTCGCCGGGATGCTTCCGCTCATCAGCATGTAGAAGCCCCAGAAGAACGCGACGAACACCGCGAGAGTGGCGATCCCGACGGCGGCGAAGGCGGCGGTGGAGAGCCCAATGTCCCGCTCGACGAACCCGATCGCATCGAGTGCGACGACTGCAGCCGCGCACAGGAGTGCGATCACAACCGTGTAGTAATGGACCGTGTGCCGCCTCCGGTATCGATGGCGCCGTGCAGCCTGGAGTGATGACACAACCACAACGCCGTCACCCGCGCTGGGCGCGCCGTGGCTTCGGCTCTGCTCGGCCGGATCACCGGTCAGAAAAGGCGTGATGCGAGCGCGTTGCGACACGTCGAGAGTCTCCCGGTAGTGGCGTGTCTATCGGGCGTTACCCGACAGCCCTACTCCAAGATATACGCGCGCCCGTCACGCGTGACGAGGTCGCTCGGGCGTTTACGCCGGGTGCTTCGATTCATCCCCCGTGCGGCCACCGGGATGTTCGGTTTCCAGCTCGGCTTCGCGATCGGTGCCGGGCGTCTCAATCGGGTTTCGCTCCCACTCCGGATGAATGCCGTACAGCTCCGAGTCCTCGTCGGCCAGCGCCGTCACGCGGCCATCATCCTCGACGTCGCCCTCGTCCTCAATGTCGTAGCCGAACTCGTCATCGTTCGCTCCGTCCACCGCGTCGTATTCTTCCCCGTCCTCGTCGTCATCCTCGTCCCCATCTTCATCCTCGTCTTCATCAACGTCCTCATCGTCGTCATACACGTACTCGCCCGATCGGGACATCGACTCGTGGTAATAGGCCGAGAAATCCTCCGGAACCTCGTGATCTTCGGGGTGCATGGCCGTGTCGAGTGTTTGTCGGACCTCACGTACCATCTTTCCGGCGGTAGCTGCCATCTCGGGAAGCTTCTCCGGGCCAAAGACGATGAGAGCTATGACGACGATGATAATGAGTTCAGGAAAGTGACCGAACATTGTTTACTCGTGAGGCTCTGGTCGTATAGACGGTGGTGTCCGCGGCAGCAGTATAGCGCCCGCCGCACGAGCCGCAGCGCCTGCGGGCACTTCTCAAGGATACTCGACCCCACCGTCCTCGGGAGCCGTCCGGCCTCCTGCCATGTCCTCTGAGGTGTGCGCTCGTGCGGGCCGTTTGCCCGTTCCTCCCACAGGCCGGCGAGCCCAGCCACGTGTGCCATGCCATTCCACGTCCCCAAGTGTCACCGCTCCGTTGCCGGTCCGTTCGGGCTCCTGCTAGGATGTCGCAGCCTGCAGGGTATCGAACACCGCTATGCTTCACAAGCCGGCAGCACGCGAGCCGACCGTCCCGGGTCCCGCGCCGACCCGCTTCGTTGCGGACGTGCTGCGATCAACCAGACCGCGCCAGTGGGTCAAGAACGCGTTTGTTCTCGCCGCGTTGGTCTTTGCCTCGAAACTGGGACAGCCATTGCTGGTGGCGCGCGCAGTGGCGGCGCTCCTGCTATTTTGTCTCTTGT
>DATGJB010000213.1:0-6846 GCA_035295425.1 Chloroflexota bacterium
TCAGGCCCACCGGGATGTGGAGCTTATAGCTGACCGCGGTGACATCGGAGGCAGAGTCCGCGATGTCCTCATAGAGGGTCAGCCTGGTTCCGTTCGAGAGTGTCACCAGTGGATCTGTGCGACAGCCGGCGGTTGCCGCCGCATTCCCTGCCGCGAATGACCCGAGCACGGCACTGCCGAGCAGCGCCGCGAGACCGACGACGACCCGCCTGGGATACCGTGATGATCGTAGTGACATGACCCCTTCCCGTCCTTTCGTACTTCGCACCGGAGCGGTGCGGCTTCAACTTCCAGTCAGCAGTATGCGCGTGTCGGGAGCGACTGTACAGCGGTTTTGGTTGCAGTTTGGTTATCCAGGTCCTGCCGGACGGGGGGATTTTCGGCAGGGGGACTGTACGGGTAATCAGGGCGCGGCACGATCCAGCCGTACGACCGATGCGAGGGCGGTGAGAGCCTCAGCCGGCTTTAGGGACGCCTCGATGGAGTAGCGTTGAATGAGCCGGCGAGGGCGAGCATACCCGAACCCGGGTAGCGAGCCGCGGGGGCGATTTCGATTGCTGGCGCCCGGCTCCACGAGCGCGTCACTTCAGGATGGAGCAGAGGACAACAATGACTGTCGACGAGAACAAGCAGGTTGCCGAACGTGCCTTTGGCGCACTGGCGGCACGCGACTTTAACCGCCTCGAGTCCCTGCTGGCGCCCGACGCGGTCCTTCACCAATGCGGGTTTCTCAAGCCGTTGCCGGCCCGCGCTCTCTTGCAGGGCGAGCTGGGGGGTCGCAGTCCGATCGTCGAGCGCGAGGTGCAGCTCGAGCAGATCATCGCCGAAGGAGACACCGTGGCATTGCGCTGGCGAACGACCGGGCGATACGCCGATCGCGACTCGCCCCGGCTCGACGGTGTGCGCGTCAGCTTTCCCTCCATGACCTTCCTGCGATTCGCGGACGGCCGGATCGCGGAGATATGGAATATGCGAGACGCCGACACGCTGCAGTCCGCGCTCCGCGAAGCCGGCCACGAGTGAGCAGCTCCACCGGTAGCCCCTCGACTGCGGGCACAGTACGAAAGGCGTTAAGCGGGGAGAAGATGACCCAGAGCGCGGCGGCAATAATGAGGCGAAAAGGTCAAGGAGCTGAAGCCGTGCTCGTGCTCGCACGCCACGTGCGCTTCTGTCTTGCCATACTTATCGTTGCGGTCTGGCTCCTGGCGCAGCCCGGGCTCTCGACCGGACGCGCGGTGCGAGCCGCTCCGGCGCTGCAGACCATCGCGGTTGTCGGCGGGCAGCCGGACGATATCACGGTCGACGCCCACGGCCGGCTGGTCTGGGGCGACCTGGCAGCCGGCACGATCGATCGCTTGCAGGGGCGCCGGATCGTTACCATCGCCCGCGGCCTCTCGGTGCCGGAGGGTGTGCTCGGGCTGCGCGACGGGACGCTGCTGGTTGCCGAACAGGGATTCGACCGCATCGATCGGATCGGTCCCGGCGGCAATCGCTCGGTCATCTACCGGCTAGTACCGGCCCCCGGCCAGGAAGGCGTGGACGGCATCGGCCGCGATCCCCGCAACGGCGATCTGCTGGTACCGGACTCGCCGCGCGGTACGCTGCTGCGGATGAGTGCATACGGCCGGCATGCGCGGATCATCGCCGGCGGGTTGGGCCGGCCGGTCGACGCCGCGACCGATACGCATGGAAATGTACTCGTCCCGGACGAGCATCTCGGCACGGTGGTCGCCGTCTCGCCCCGCGGCCGCATTACCTATCACGGAGCGTTCTCGACGCCGGACGACGTCGCCGTCGACGCCGGTGGGCGAGCCTGGATCACGACGCTGGGCGACGGCGGCCTGTGGGAGATGTCACCGGGCCGGGCGCCGCAGCGCATCCTGGTGGGACTGGCCAACCCGCAAGGGCTGACCCTCGATCGCTGCGGCGACCCGATCGTGGTCGAGCAGAACACCGCGCGCATTGTGCGCGTCCTGCTGAGCGCGAAGGCCACACGCTGCGCCTTCTAGTGCAGGCGGCGGGTGTACGGTGCCGGCGTTGGAGTCGATTTGCCAGCGGTATGTGCACTATCCGACATGTCGCCCTGCGGGGCGACTCGGACAGGGCCGTCCGAGGCTTCAGGAAAGGGACCCACATCGGCACGGGCATCGGCACAGGCTATGAAGCCTCGGTCCGCCGTGACCGAGACCGGGCCGCAGCCCGGCATGTCGGATACTCCAAGCGCCGCGGAAAACACGGCATGAACGCGTGCCGTCCGATCCATGCGGTAATGGTGGAGGCGAATCGGGCACGCCGGCGTCCAAGTCGGTTTCCCGTGGCATGCGGAAGGTCCGACATGTCGCCCTGCGGGGCGACTCGGTCACGGCGGACCGAGGCTTCAGCCGTATCGGTTGACGGCGAACCATGGCTTCCATCTCGGGACGGCTATGCCACCACCCACTGAAGCCCCGGACGGCCCTGTCCGGACCGGGCCGCAGCCCGGCATGTCGGATGCTGCCCTTGCCGCGGGAAACCGGTAATGTACGCATATTGTCCGAACCGCGGGAAAAGCGGCAGTGGATGGGGATGCCGGCGTTGGAGTCGGTTTGACGGTGGTATGCGTGATACCCGACATGTCGCCGTGCGAGGCGACTCGGACAGGGCCGTCCGAGGCTTCAGGGTAGAGCGGCCACGGCGGGCCGAGGTTTCAGAGTGTTGTGGCCACGACATGGTAGAAGACGCGGCATTGTGACCGGCGCGCCGTACGGAGACACAGTATGGTGGCCACGGCGGGCCAAGGGCTTGCGGAAGAGGCGCGGCAATCCTGCGGCACACCGGGGTGAGGCCATCAACAAGAAAGCGCACCTCGCCATGTTTCAGGCGGTGATCGACCATAATCGGGCCGGAGAATGGCCCAAGATCCGGAGCCGGCAGTGTCCCCCATGCGAGAGCTGGATCTCTCGACCCTCCTGTCGTGGCTGCTCATCGCTTACACGATGGAGCTCGACAATGAGTTCGAGCACCGGATGGCCGCCGTGGAGCAGCATCGAGCCTTCGGAACCTCGCTCGTGCTGTGGGAAAACTTCCTGCAATACATCAACCCCGAGGGCACCGGGGTCGGCGATCTGGTGAAACGCGCAGGGATTGCGCCACAGACCGTGCACATGTATCTGGCCACGGAGCGATGGGGCTACGTGACCGTCGAGCGCCATCGGGCGGACCGACGCACTGGACGACCGAGGCCGGAGTGGGTCGTGCGCAGGACGGCTGTCGGCGAGAGAGCCGGCGCGGTCTGGCCGGAGCTACACGACGTGGTGGAACAGCGGTGGATCGATCGTTTCGAGGCAGCAGTCGTGTCCGACCTGCGCCGCTCTCTGCAGGCAATCGTCGCCGACCTCGGAGTGGACCGGCCGCGCTACCTCCCGATGGTGGGGTTCGCCGACGGCATGCGCGCCCACCTGCCGCCCGTCGAGGCCCGGCGACCACCCCGGTCGAGCGATGGGACCGAGCGAGTGAGCCTGGCAACACTGCTTTCGCTGGTGCTTGTCGAGCTCACGATCGACTTCGAGCGCCGTTCTCACCTATCCCTGGCTCTGAGTGCAACTGTATTGCGCGCTCTGGACGATGGAGCGCAGCGCATGCGCGACCTTCCCAGCCTGACGGGCGTACCGAAGGAGACCATCCGTGCGTCCACTGGCTTCCTTGCGCGCCAGGGGTATGTCACGATCGAAGCCGACGCTATGAGCCGGACCGGGACGGTGCGCCTGACGCCAGAGGGACGCCACGCGCGCCGCGCGTATCTCCAACTGGTCGAGGAAGTCAGGGCAGAGTGGGAGGGCCGCTTCGGACGAGCCACCGTGGAACAGCTGAGGGAGTCTCTCCTCCGCGTCCTCGAGCAGCGCGATGGCGACCACTACCGGCTGTCTCACGGACTGGTCCCATATCCGGAGGGATGGCGAGCAAAGCGTCCCTACCTGACTCAGACCCGGGCCATGATCGCGGACCCCACAACGGCCTTGCCGCACTATCCGCTGATAACTCACCGAGGTGGCTGGCCGGATGGTAGCTGAGCGCTGCCAAGACATTCCAACTGTTGTTCTTCTCGCGGTGAAGGGGCTTCACTACTACCCGCCTCGTCAGGCCCTTCAGTCCCCTGTATCGCATCCACAGGGACGGCAAGTAAACATAATTTCAAGACATGTGTGGTGAGATCGTCTCTGCATCGATTGCTGGAGCCCGGATGAAATGATGAGTTGATGATGAATCCATGATGAATTCGTGAAGGTGCGATGCAGCGTATACCGGCAGTAGCGATCGCTACTCGACGATAACTCTCGTTCAGGGTAGTGGTGGACACAGCACGACCGCGCCAAAACTTGACTACCTGAATATTTCATGGTATTTTGGTGATGCATTTGCGTGCTGAGCCCTCCTGTGCCGATGGTGTGGCTGTCCCAGGGCCTCAGTGCGACCAAAATTCGGTGGAGGTCGCGGAGTGAGGAAAGCGGCGGTAGCTCTCGTCCTGGTAGTCGGTACCGGTTTAGGAGTCCTTCCCCGGTACGGGGTAGAGGCGGCGAGCAACAATGCTCCGGGCGCGGAGAGCCCCGCCGCGGGCGTCTCGGGCCAGGCAATTGTTCAGTATGCCCTGAAGTTCGTCGGCTATCCCTACGCCGCGACCGGGAACAGCCCGAGCACGGGATTTAGCTGCATTGGATTCGTCTCCTACGTGTACCAGTCGCTGGGTATCAATCTACCCGACGGCCTCGATCAGGCGATGGCGTTCGCGCCGGCGGTGGCATTTTCCGACCTGCAGCCCGGCGACGTGCTCTACTTCCAGAACACGGTCTGGGCCGGCCTCTCGCACGCCGCCATCTACATCGGCGGCGGCAGGTTCATTCACGCCGAGTGGTACAACCGTGGGGTCGTCATCACCTCTTTCAACAACGATTCGGTCGACGGCAATTACTGGCCGTCACACTACCTGAGCGCCAATCGACCCTGGGCGCTGGCGGCGTCTCCCTCGCAGCCATCCGTCCAGTCGCTCGCACCCACCAGCGCCACGCAGGCGGCCCCTCTGGTCAGGTCATACCGGCGGGTAGCGCCGAGCGTTCCGGTTCGCGTCCCGGCGCTGAACGTGCGCTCCGGCCCCTCGCTGGACTCGTCAGTTCTGACGGTAGTGCGCCAGGGAACGCCGCTGACCATACTCGGCCGGCGGCCCGGCTGGTACCATGTCGAGCTGCCGAATGGTGCGGTCGGCTGGGTGGTCGGCCTGGGCATCGGGCGAGGACGCGGCGCCGCCACCATCGGAACAGTGTCCACGCTGCGTCAGGTGGCAGCGCGTCACACCGTCACGGGCTTCACCACGCCGCGCCGTGCCCGTCCGCAGGCAACGCTCACGGTCGGAGTCAATGGCTTGCGCGTGCACACGGCGCCCGCGCTCGGCGCGGCGGTAATCGGCAGCGCCTATGCCGGGCAGCGTCTCGCGTTCCTGGGCCGTTCCGGCGGGTGGGCCCGGGTGAGGCTGGCGAATGGCAGGACCGGCTGGATCGACACCACCTATACGCGATTGCCTGCCGCCGTGGCCACGGCGCCGCGGCGGGTGACGGCCGTCCGGTATGCGAGTGGCGTATTGCGCACCACCGCCGGCATCAACGTCCGCACGCGTCCGTCGCTGAACGGCGCCGTCGTCTCGATCGTCGTACCGGGTGAGACCTACCGCATCCTGCGCTGGTGGAACGGCTGGGCGCAGGTGCACACCAGCACCGGTGTTTGGGGCTGGATGAGCGCAGCCGTGCTGGGCCGCTACAGTCTGGCAGCCGGCGGCCGAAGCGCGCCGGTTGCACGAGCCGGCCGCAACATTCTCAGCACGGCGAGCCGCTCGGTACGTCCCAGTCCGGTGGTGACCGCCGGTGTGCGTCTCCACGCGGCCCCGGGCATCAGCCGGCCGGTCATCCAACTGGTCGCGGCTGGAACGCGCGTTCAGATCCTGGGATCGAGCGCCGGCTGGACGGAGGTGCGCCTCCCCAGCAAGACGACCGGCTACATCCTTGGGATCTACGTGAAGCCCTAGTACCCGACCGCGGATCTTCGTTTCTGGAAGCGATGCGCCACAGATGTGGGCGCTATAGACTGGGCCGCACCGGGAAACAACGGCACGCCGTCCCGTCCCGGTAGACCGTGACCTGCAAAGGAGTGATAGCACGTGGACATGAGTCTGGAGGTCATCGGTATCCCGGTCACCGATGTCGATGCCGCGAAGGCGTTCTACGTCGAGCGAGTCGGGTTCCGGCTCGATCACGATATTCGCCCCAACGAAGGCATGCGGGTGGTTCAGCTCACGCCTCCGGGTTCGCCGTGCTCGGTGGTCATCGGTGAGGGGCTGCCCCTGGGCGAGCCAGGCTCTACCAGGGGCATGCAACTGGTGGTGCAGGACATCGATGCCGTGCGCGCCGCACTCGCCGACCGGGGCGTCCCGATCTCGGACATCCAACAGCTTGGCCCAGAAGGCGCGCCGGGTTCTCGCTTTGCATTCTTCAGCGACCCCGACGGCAATGGGTGGGCGCTTCAGGAGATCAGGCGCGCCTGAACGCTGCGCCGGGCAGGATGCCATAGCCCGATCGAATCGTCATCTCGCCGGAGTAGAGTAGGCCCGTACCGGACAGGTCAGACTCGATGCGATCGGGCGGCCACGGTGGGTACACCGGTGCGATCGTGCTGGGTGTTCGTAAGATCTGATGTCCCGCGCCGCACCATGGTCGCCGTCTACTCTGGGATGGCGAGACCCATAATGCGCAGCGAACCCAGAATCGCGAATCTCCTCGGAAGCGGATGTCTCCTCGTGCTGCTGGCTGCCTGCGGCGGTACGCA
>DATGJB010000214.1:0-5485 GCA_035295425.1 Chloroflexota bacterium
CGAGTCGCCCCGACAATGTTGTCGTCGTCGGTGAGACCCCAGCCGGAGTTGGCATGCTGGTGGCCGAGCAGACCCTCACCGGCGAGGATCTCGACATACTCCGCCAGGTTCTCGCCGTTCATGATCAGGTGCTGCCAGTCCATGTTGATCTTGGTCCGGCCGGTCGCCACGCCCATCTGGGCCAGCTTGCGAATGATGAAGATGCTCATGCCCATGTCGCGCATGTAGATCTTCATCTGCGGCTCGGAGTTCTTGTGCTCGAGGAAGACCGTCACCCCACGCTCGTTCGCGCGCTCCACGGCGTCGCCGATTCCCTCGAGGAGGTACTGCCACTGCGTGGTGTAGTCCGACTGGAAGGGATAGTTGTAGCCCTCGATGCCCGGCCAGATGATCATCGCCGCGTCGAGACGCGCGGCCAGGTCGATGGCCCGGCGGTTCGCCGCCATCGCTTCCTCGCGCACGCCGGCATCGGGATTGGTCAGCGCGCCCCGGCCATGGCGCGGGATGGTATGCGCCCCCGAAGCGATGGCGTAGACGTCCATCGGCTTGATGGCCTCGACGAGCGCGTCGGCGTTGCTTTCGTCAATCTCGCCCGGGTAGTGCAGCTCGATTCCGTCGTAGAGATCGGCCAGGCCGGCGGCCACGCGGCGGGCGCGTTCGACCGGATCTTCCGAACCCACCTGGGGATGGTAGCCGGCGGTCAAAAAGCGGGTGGCGAGCGTGCCGAACGCCCAGATGCCGATACTGGTCTTCAGGCCATCAGCCATGAGCCGTCTCCTCTCGATGCCATTGCACGATAGAAGTGGGGAACGCGCGCTTCGGTCGCACTCACTTTACCAGCCATGCGGGCGGCGGTACGCGTGCGACACTGATGGCAGCGTGGAGGGAGGATGCGATGCGCTTCGAGGGAAGGAATGCGCTCGTCACGGGCGCAAGCAAGGGAATCGGACGGGGAATCGCGCTCCGGCTGGCATCGGAGGGGGCCGATCTGGCGCTTGGGTACTACCCTCCGGAGGGCGAAGAGGACATCGAAGATACCGCCGCCGAGATCGAAGCCATGGGACGGCGGGCGGTCGTGGTGCCGGGGGATCTGGCCGACCCTGCCGGGGTGCGCGAGGTGGCGGAGAGTGCGCTGGCGGCGCTGACGAGTATCGATATCCTGGTCAATAACGCCGGGATCACGCTCTGGCGGCCGTTCACTGCGGTCGACGAAGCCCTGTGGGATCGCCAGCTCGATTCCAATCTCAAGAGCCAGTTCTTCCTTGCCCGGATCCTGGGCCGAAGGATGGCAAACCAGCGCTACGGCCGGATCGTCAACATTGGCTCGGTTCTGGGCCGCGGGGCTCAGGAGTCGGTGCTGGCCTACTCGGTGTCGAAAGCCGGCATCGAGGCGTTGACGCGCGGCCTGGCGCTCGAGCTGGGTCCGTTCGGAATCACGGTCAACTGCGTGGCACCGGGTCCGATCGAGAATGCGCGCAATCTGGCGGACGATCCGGAGTACGCCGACCACTGGTCACCGCTGCTGCCTGTTGGGCGCGTCGGCTACCCGGAGGACGTGGCGGCAGCTGTGGCGTTTTTCGCAGCCGAGGAGTGCTCCTTCGTCACTGGGCAGGTGCTGTACGTCGATGGCGGTCTCACCGCCACACTGCCCCGACCGTCCGAAGGACGGGGAAGGAGCTAGCACCTGCCCTGCCTTTCGGCTATGACAATGGCGATTGCCGGAAAGTGATCGTGGGGCTGAATCGCTTCCCCCTATCCGGTCACACGACGTGACGGCCCCGGCTCACAGCCAGCCCTTCTCTTCGGCGATGCGCGCTGCCTCGATCCGATTTCGCGCGTCCAGTTTCTTGATCGCCTCGGAGAGATAGTTGCGCACTGTGCCCTCTGAAAGGAAGAGCACGCGAGCAATGTCGGCGATGCTGGCGCCTCGCGCCGCCTCGGCCAGCACGTCGCGCTCTCGCTGCGTCAGCGGATTGCTCCCTTCACCCAGCGCTGACAGAGCGAGCGCCGGATCGATAACGCGCTCACCGGCGGCCACGCGCCGGACTGCGTCGGCTAGCTGGTCGGAAGGTGCATCCTTGATCACAAATCCGGCAGCTCCGCCTTCCATCGCCCGCCGCAGGAAACCGGGACGGCCGAAGGTGGTCAAAATAAGTACGCGGCAGGACGGTAGCTCGCGGCGAAGCACTGCCGCGGCATCCAGGCCATCCATCCCGGGCATTTCGATATCCAGTAACGCCACGTCTGGCCGGTGCGCCGCCGCCGCCGGCACCACGTCGTCGCCTCGAGAGACCTGGGCGACAACCTCGATGTCATTTTCCAGCGCCAGGAGCGCCGCCAGCGCACCCCGCACCATCGCCTGATCTTCAGCCAGCAGGACGCGAATCACGCCGAGCTCTCGACGGTCTGGGCCACGGTTGAGCCACCGGCTTCGTTCGCCCTGGCGAGCGGGAGGCTCACGCTCAGCTGGTATCCACCCGACACCCTATCGCCGGCGTGGACTGTACCGTTCAGCTGCTCGATCCGTTCCTGCAGACCTGGAAGCCCTGAGCCCGGCTGGTGCGACAGTTCACCACTCGTTCCCCGGCCGTCATCGCTGATCTCGAGCCGGATAGCGGTCGCGTCGTGATCCAGACGGACCGTGCAGCGATGGGCGCGGCTGTGCCTGATCACATTGGTGATACCTTCGCGCACCACCCAGGAGAGCGCTGCTTCCTGAGCCGGATGCAGCGTTCCGGCATCACCCCCGCAGCGCCACTCGATGCCGGCCGCCGCCAGCAGCTCGCCGGCGCTCCTCAGCTCGCTCTCCAGCGTCGGCCGGCGGTAGCCCGCAACCGCCTCACGCACTTCCCGGAGCGCTTCCCGCGCCGCCACCTCGACATCACGGATCTCGGCCAGCGCCTTCTCCGGCGAGCGTTCCGCGAGGCGCCCGGCGAGCTCGCTCTTCAGTGCGATCAGCGAAAGACTGTGTCCCAGCAGATCGTGCAGGTCGCGCGCGAAGCGCAACCGCTCCTCGCTCACCGCCAGGCGCGCAATCTCGTCCCGCGCCAGTTGCAGCTCGCGATCGAGCACGATCGTCCGCACGATAATGATCACGCCGACACTCGATGCGAAGATGGTCAACGCTCCCGGTGCGGCGGTGCCCACGCCAAGCAGCGGTACTCCAACTACCAGCTCGAGTCCAATCGTGGCGGCAACGCCGGCGATCGCCTGGCGCGGCGGAAGGCACGGCCCCATACTGACGCCCACGAAGATCAGCAGCTCCAGCCAGGCGGCTCGATCGCCGATGGCCAGCGCCAGAGCGAGACCGGTCAGGATTCCAAGCGTCAACCAGGCCCGCCTACCGGGTCGCCCTTCGGCCCTGATGGTCATCCGCCGCACGGACGTCCAGACGTTCCAGGCATAAATGGCCACAAAGAGGGCGGCTCCGCTCAGTACCAGTGCGGCCCTCAACGGCGACGGGTGTGAGTCGCGCAGCGAGCCCAGCGGGTATGCAAGCTCTACCAGCCATACCACCCAGAGCAGCCACAAGTAGTAGCGCGCTCGCCCGATGAAGGAAGCGCCTGTGTCCGTTCCGGCTCGATCGGTCACCACCGCAAGGTCACCCTTCCGTGTTCCAGCATAGTGGAAGGCGGTGCAGTGCCCGCCCCAAGATGAGGCAGGCACCACACCGTGAACTCCGACTTACGTGGCCGGCGCCGACTCAGCAGCCGGGGCCGGCGTTGGCAGCCGCAACGCTCCACTCAGGCGCGCTGGTAGCCACCAGTTCCAGCGTCCGAAGAGCACCACCAGAGCCGGGACGAGCAGCATGCGCACCACAGTCGCGTCGAGGAGGATCCCGGCCGCCAACCCGGTCGCGAAGATCTTCACTTCAGTCTGTGGGATGCCGGACATTGAGACGAAGGCCAGGAAAAGGATCAGGGCTGCTCCAGTTACCAGGCGGCCAATTCGCCCCACTCCGGTGACTACGGCGCCCTCGGTCGATCCGCCGGCATCGTACGCTTCGCGGATGCGCGTAAGCAGGAACACCTCGTAGTCCATCGAGAGACCGAAGAGGAAGGCGAAGGTCATGAGCGGCACCCAGGCGGTGATCGCGCCGGTGGACTGGATACCCCACAGCGCTTTCGAGCCGAAGCCGTCCTGCCAGATGATCACCATCACCCCCCAGGCGGCGCCGACCGACACGAGATTGAGCAGAACTGCCTTGAGGGGCAGCAGGATCGAGCGGAAGGCCCGAACCAGGAACAGGAAGGTGAAGAGGGCGATGAATCCGACCATCAGCGGGAAGCTGCCGTAGACTGCACTCGTGAAGTCCTCGCTGGCGGCGGTTGCGCCACCGACCTGGATCGAGCCGGCCATCCGGCCGGCGAGGCCGCGCACGCGGCTCAGCGTTGCCGACGCCTCGGGAGAGCTCCCATCCGCCGTCGGAAACACATCCATCACCGCGATGGCTCCGTGTCGCCAGGCCGCCGGCGCCACGGCGCCGGAGACACCGGAGATACCCGCGAAGCGTCCGGCGACGGTGCCGGCGGACCCGCCCTGAACCAGCACCTCGAAGGGCGCCAGCGCGCCGGCGCCGATTCCCGATCGCTCCAGCTCGACCAGACCGGTACGGGCCTCCCCGGTCCTTGCCAGCGAGTCGGCACGGGCGCCGTTCATCGAGACCGTACTTGCAGCCGTCAGGAGAGCGCCGAGGATCACAAGTCCGGCGCCGGCCGCGATCACTGGGTGCTCGACCACCTGACCCGCCCAGGCAGTCCAGACGGGGCTCGTACGGCCGCTGTTCCTATGCCGCGGCCAGTCGAGAATCGGCCCCGCGGTCGCCAGCACGACGGGCAGCAGGGTGATGGCCACGACCACCGTCACCAGCGGGATCAACATTCCACCCAGGCCAACGCTGCGCAGGAAGGGCATGGGCAGGGCGATGAGCGCCAGCAAGCCGACTGCAACGGTGGCGCCACTGTAGAGCACCGAACGTCCCGCTGTCTCCATCGCCCGGAGATGGCCGCTTGGTTGTGCAGGCCGTTGGCTCGCTCTTCCCGCCAGCGCATCACGACCAGCAGCGAGTAATCGATCGCCACGCCGAGGCCGATCAGCGCAATCAGGAAGGTGATCAGGAACGAGACCTCGGTTATCCTCGTCAGTCCCCACACCAGCAGGAAGGTGGTCGGGATGGCTACGACCGCCATCAGGAGTGGGATGATTGCGAGGAAGGAGCCGAAGACAAAGGCGAGGACGACGAGCGCGGTGAGTCCGGCCAGCATAGTCTCGAAGAACACGCCGTGACCACCGCTATTCCCCGAGCCGTTGTCCAGAGCATCAATGCCGGTGACATGGAAGCGCGACCCGGCGATCGTCGTGACCGATAGGGCTCGCTCGACCCGGGGAAGTGTCCGGCCAATGGCAGCTCCGGCGTCGGCCCCCGCCGCCAGTCGTGGATACACGACGCCGAACGTCGTGTGTCCATCGCGCGACACAAAGGCCC
>DATGJB010000215.1:0-8127 GCA_035295425.1 Chloroflexota bacterium
TCTTCGACCCGAGTCGAAGCGGTGGTGACTCAACCGGACCGCCCGGCCGGCCGCGGCCGGAAGACCTCCATGGGCATCGTGAAGAGAGTGGCGCTGGACCACGGGGTTGCCGTGTTGCAGCCCGGGCGCCTGCGATCGCCCGATCAGCTCGAGCCGCTTCTCGACCTGGCTCCCGAGCTCATCGTCGTTGCGTCTTTTGGCCAGATTCTGCCGCAGCGGCTCCTCGACGTGCCGCGCTTCGGTTGCCTCAATCTTCATCCGTCGCTTCTGCCGCGTCTGCGCGGACCTTCACCCATCGCCACGGCGATCCTCAATGGTGATGACCAAACCGGTACAACCGTCATGTTGATGAATGCGCAAATGGACGAGGGCCCGATTATCGCGCAGGAGGCAGTCCCGGTGGGCGCGCGCGAGACGGCGGGCGAGCTCGAGAGGCGACTTGCCGCTCGAAGCGCTCACCTGCTAGCCGGGACTCTGCCGGGCTGGCTGGCCGGCAGATTTGAACCTGTTCCCCAGGACTCCGGCGCGGCCACCTACAGCCGGATTATCCGTAAGGAGGACGGCGTCGTTGACTGGCGCCTGCCCGCGCCCGCGATCGCGCGGCGCATTCAGGCTTTCAACCCGTGGCCCGTCGCCACCACGACGTGGGATGGACGGCCGATCCGACTGCTGCGAGCAACCGCGGCCGAGGGACGGGCGGAGCCCGGCAGAGTAGTCGGACTGGCCGGCTCAGCGATCGCGGTCGGCTCCGACTGCGGACTGGTACTGGTGGAGGAGCTTCAGGTCGCAGGGAAGCGCGTCCTCGACGCTCCGGCATTCGCTCGAGGGTACCCGGCGATCGTCGGCGCTCGGCTGGGGGGGGAATGACCGTGGTCGTGGGGACGGCACGCGTGGTCCTGCACATCCCGGCCAGCCAGTCGCTTAAGGACAAGCGCCAGGTTGTGCGCTCGTTGGTGGCGCTGGCCCAACGACAGTTTCAGATCTCGGTGGCCGAGGTGGACGATCTGGACCGCTGGCAGCTCGCCACGCTCGGTCTCGCCTGCGTCGCCAACGACCCGCGACATGCCGACGAAGTCATTTCACGGGCGCTCGGCTTCATTTCCACCCGCCGAATCGACGTCGACGTCGTCGAGGTGCAAACCGAGCTGCTCCATGTCTATTGATGCTTCCGTGGACGAGACACCCCGGCCACTTCGGGTTCGGCCACGGTGAGCGCTGTGCGATTTCCGGACGGGGGACGAAGGACGGAGCGCGTCGAGCCACGGTCCGTCGTCTGTACCTCGATCCCGATCGCACGGGCCCGTCGCCACGCACGCATTCCGAGCGGTTTCAGCACCAGGCAGGTGTATCGCCTCGCCCGCAAGGACGGTAACAGTGTTTTGCGCTGGAGTCTGGACGAAGTCGAGCTTCCCGCCGTCCTGACGAAAACGTACGATTCAGGCGACCTTGACGAGTGGCTGAAGTCGTACCTGCAGTCAGTACCCGAGGCGGCGCTTCATTTCGAGGCGGCGAGCTCGAACGGCGAGATCGTCGGCCTCCTCACCTGGAGTCTGATGGAATGGAACAACACGGTGTGGCTGATCGACATCCGAACCCGAGAGCCCCAGCGGCGGCGTGGAATCGGGTCGGCATTGATCGAGGAGCTCAAGGCGTTGAGCCGAGACCTGAGAGTGCGGGGTATTTCAGTCGAGACGCAGATCAACAACTACCCCGCCGTGCGCTTCTACCGGAAGCACGGATTCGCCATCTCCGGCTTCAACGATCACCTCTACGCGAACGACGACCTGGCCCGCCAGGACGTCGCACTGTACCTGTTCTGGGAAAACTGTTGAGTGAAGCGGTTGAAACCTTCCGGAGCAGGCACGAAGGTGCAGGTTTACACGCTGTGAGCCGGCTGGACGCGGAGGCGCCGGCGCACGGACTTCCCAGGTCACTCTGAGCGGGCCGCCAGGGGTCACTGGTTGCGCAGGGCGACCTTCATGGCGGTTTCGATGGCGTGCGCCAGCTCGACCGTTGCCAGATACAGGTGCGTTGGATAGACGCCGCCGTGGACTGCCGACTCGCGGGCAGTCTCGAGTGCCCTCAGACCGGCAGTGCAGTGTCGCAGCGCCTCGCTCAACTCGGCTTCGTCTCGGTTGTGGTCGGTCATGCGAGCTTCCTTGTTCCCTTATGGGGCAACGTCGGAGCATCTTACCAGGAGGTCCGGCGGCTCCGCAGGGGGCTGGTAGACTGTGGCGGCGGAGTAGAGTACTCGGTTCACGGAGGGCAGGGCATGGTTACGGACCAGCGTGAGCAGAAGATCACGTATACCACGATGGGAGTGGAGCAGGCCGAGAGCTTCAATCGAGCCTTCGATCAGGCACTGGCCTCCGCACTCACCGACCTCGGCCGCGAGTACACCGCCTTCATCGACGGTCAGCCGCGACAGACCCACGCTCCGACGTTTGAAAGTCGCAGTCCCGACGACACTCGCATCGTTCTTGGAGCGTTCCAGGAGTGTGGGCGCGAGGAAACGGAAGCCGCGGTATCCGCTGCACGCCGTGCCTTTCCGGGATGGGCCCGCACTCCCTGGCGGGAACATGTCGAGGTGATGCGACGAGCGGCGGACAACTTCAGGGTGCGCAAATACGAGATCGCCGCGTGGTTGACGATCGAAGCAGGCAAGTCTCGTCTTGAGGCCATGGGCGAGGTCGAGGAGGCGGCCGACCTCATCACGACCTATTGCGACCAGATGGAGCAGCACGACGGATTCGTCATCAAGCTCAATCAGCTGACGCCGCAAGAAATCAATCACAGCGTCCTCCGTCCATACGGAGTCTGGGTCGTGATTGCACCGTTCAATTTCCCGGTCGCTCTTGCCACTGGAATGCTGGCAGGAGCGCTCGTCGCCGGGAACACGGTCGTGTTCAAGCCCTCCAGTGAGACGCCGCTCTGCGGCGTGCAGGTGTACCAGTGCCTGGCCGATGCTGGATTGCCGCCGGGCGTGGTGAACTTTGTCACCGGGATGGGGAACGCTACCGGCGAGCTTCTGTCGGGCAACCCCGGCGTTGACGGGATTGCCTTTACGGGTTCCAAAGCGGTCGGAACCCATGTCTACACCGAGTTCAGCCGGGAGAGACCCCGGCCCTGTATTGCCGAGATGGGTGGAAAGAATCCTGTCATCGTGACCGACCGCGCCGATATGAGCAAGGCGGTTGAGGGCACTGTGCGGGCTGCGTTCGGTTACGCCGGTCAGAAGTGCAGCGCGGCATCTCGCGTCTACGTGCTCGACTCGGTAGCGGATGAGTTCGTGCGGCGATTCAAGGCCCGCACCGAGGAGCTCTCAATCGGAAACCCCATCGAGCGTGACGTGTTCGTGGGACCAGTGATCAATCGACGCGCGTACGACCGCTTCACGTCGGCATGCGACACCGCACGGCACGACGGCGAGATTGTCACCGGGGGAACGGTCCTTACAGAGGATGATCTGCAGTATGGCTACTACTGCGCGCCGACGATCGCGCGGCTGGACGCCGGGCACGAGTTCTTTTATGAGGAGCTGTTTGTTCCGTTCATCGTGGTGGCGAGCGTCCCGACGCTGGACGACGCCATCTCCAGGGCCAATGACTCGGAGTACGGTCTCACAGCCGGCATCTTCACCGAGGATCCGGGAGAGGCACGAACGTTTCTGGAGAGAATCGAGGCCGGCGTGGTGTACGTGAATCGCAGGGGCGGCGCTACCACGGGGGCGTGGCCGGGGGTGCAGAGCTTCGGTGGCTGGAAGGCCAGCGGATCAACCGGGAAGTCGGCGCTCGGGCCCTACTACGTTCAGCAGTTCTTGCACGAGCAGAACCAGACAGTCGTCACGGACTGATCGACGGATTACCAGCGGGCTCTACCGCGGCAGAAAAGTCGATGCGGTCCGGCAGCAGTTCTTACCCGGCGACCGTCAACTGAACCTCGCGCACTTCTTCACCCTGGATGCTGAACCCGCGGATTTCCGGGTCGTCGAAGTCGGCCAGAGAGACGATGATGTACGTGGTTTCCGGGTAGAATGCGCGCGCGATGTCGGTGCGTGAAGGATACGCCCGAGTGCGTGTGTGCGAGTGATAGATGCCGCCAAGCTCCCAGCCGCGGTCCTCGATCTCGAGCATCGCCCGCAGCTGATTCTGGCTGTCCATGCTGTACGCGACCGGACTCGCTTCCGCGTTTCGGATTGGGT
The DNA here is from genome assembly GCA_035295425.1 of Chloroflexota bacterium. Taxonomy (GTDB): domain Bacteria; phylum Chloroflexota; class UBA5177; order UBA5177; family UBA5177; genus DATGJB01. The sequence continues at coordinate 4,202 of DATGJB010000215.1, forward strand.
AGATCGCCATCGCACGGCCGTCCAGCGTCGCGATCAAGCCGCACGCTTCGTTCGGGAACTCTCGACGCGCGTGCGCGAGCATCTCCTCCCGAAAACCGGTCTGAATCACCATAGAAAGGCTCCCTCCAGCCCTCCTTCCAGGTCCTGGATCGGGGCAGTCCACAGCTCGCCGCTGAGGTACTTCCACCCGCCATCGGGGAGCAGCGCCACGATGGTTCCCGAGTCCATGGTGGCCGCATAGCGAAGGGCGGCGGCCAGGATGGCTCCCGACGAGACCCCGGCGAAAATGCCCTCCTCGGCGGCGAGGCGGCGCATGTTGATCACCGCCTCATCGCTCGGAATCAAGAGCTTGGCGTCGAGCACGGCCGGATCAAAGATAGGCGGGACGAATCCCTCTTCAAGGCTACGCAGCCCCTGGACCAGGTCGCCCGGCAACGGCTCGGCAGCCACGATCTTCACGCCCGGGCGCTCTTCCTTCAAGCGTCGCCCGCAGCCGGTGAGAGTGCCGCCGGTTCCCAGTCCTGCCACGAACACGTCCACTTCCGGCACGTCGCGCAGTATTTCGACGGCGGTCGTCTCGTAGTGAGCCCGAGGGTTGGCCGGGTTGGCGTACTGATTCAGGATCCAGTACTGCGGCTGCAGATCGAGCTGACGCGCCACCTCGATCGCCCCGTTGGTGCCCAGTTCGGCGGATGAGTCGATAATCTCCGCGCCGAAGATGCGCAGCAGCTTCCTGCGCTCCGGGGTCACGTTCTCCGGCATAACCGCGACCACGCGGTATCCCTTGATGCGGCTGACCATTGCGACCGCGATGCCGGTGTTGCCACTGGTCGGCTCCATCAAGATGTAGTCCGGCGAGTCGGCGCGCGACTCGAACTCCTCGACCAGGTACTTCGCGATGCGGTCCTTCACACTGCCGCTCGGGTTTGTGCCCTCCAGCTTTACCAGAATCCGAACGTCGTTATCCGGCCGAATCCGGAGGAGCTCGACAACCGGAGTGTTCCCGATCGTGTCGAGCAGGGTTCGGTAAGCGCGCGCCGGAACCGCACGCGCCCTATCCACCCCCGGAGACGTCATCTAGCCCGCGCCTCCGGCCATGGCGGGGAGAATGATGACGGTGTCGTCCGACGAAACAGGCGTTTCCAGGCTCTGCAGGTACTGAATGTCCTGGTTGTTCACGTAGACGTTGACAAACCTTTGAAGCTTCCCGTCCTGAAACAGCTGGTCCTGCAGCGCCGGGTGTCGCTCGGCAAGATTCTGCAGCACTTCGCCGACCGTGGCGCCCTCAGCCTGCACTTCTTTGGCTCCGCCGGTCTGACTGCGCAGAACCGGCGGCACGCGGACAGTACTCATCGCACTCCTCTCCTCAATCCCCTTCGGGTGTAGTTCAGGCGGGCGCCCCAGCGCCAACCGCCGCCGCCACGGCCCCCACATGTCCGCAGACCGGGCAGTTTGGGTCGCGGCGCAGCTTCAGCTCGATGAACGATGTGCTGAGTGCGTCGAACATGATCAAACGACCGATGAGCGGGTCGCCGATACCCAGGATCAGCTTCATCACTTCGTTGGCTTGCAAGAGCCCCATTACCCCGGGAAGCACGCCCAGGACTCCAGCTTCACTTCAGGTAGGCGCGAGCGAGGGCGGCGGGGGCTCCGGATAGACACATCGGTAGCATGGCCCCGCACCGGGTACAAACGTGGTGATCTGACCGTCAAAGGACAGAATGCTCGCCGATACGTTTGGCTTGCCCAGCTCTACGCACAGGTCGTTGATGAGATACCGAGTGTCGAAGTTGTCGGTGCCGTCGGCGACGATGTCGTACTGTCCGATTATGTCGCGCGCATTGTCGGGAGTGAGGCGCACCTCGTGGCCCACCACGCGCACTTCCGGGTTGAGCGCGGCGATCGTCATCCGCGCCGACTCGACCTTGGACATGCCAACCCGGTCGGTGGTGTGCAAGATCTGGCGCTGCAGATTGCTCACGTCAACGACATCCGAGTCCACAATGCCGAGCGTGCCGACCCCGGCGGCCGCCAGATACAGAGCGGCGGGCGAGCCGAGTCCTCCGGCGCCGATCAGCAAGACCTTCGCGTCAAGCAGCTTTAGCTGACCTTCCTCTCCCACCTCCGAAATCAGGACGTGGCGACTGTAGCGGTGCGTCTGCTCGCTGGTCAGTGCTCGCGGCACGACGAATGGTCGGCCGGCATCCTTCCAGGCCGTGAACCCACCGCGCAGGTGTTGCACGTTGGTGTAGCCCATCTGCTGGAGCGTCTCGGCGGCCAGCAGCGAGCGGGTGCCGCCGGCGCAATAGAGCAGTATTGGCGCGCTCTTGTTGGGCACCGCGTTCTCGATCCGAAGCTCCAGGTAGCTACGCGGCACATGACGGGCATCAGGGATATGACCCTCATCCCATTCATATTTCTCGCGAATGTCCAGTACGGCTGTCGGGTCGGAACGGTCGGCAAGCTCCGCCGCCTCACGTACCCCCACCTCTCGAACGTGCTCGCGAGCTCGTGCGAGTAAATCGTCAAACGCTGACACAGAATCCCCGAGGGTGTTAGTGCGTCATTGTACAGGATTCCGTAGGCGCGGCTGAAGGGTACTCGTCAAGTCCGCGCGGCGCCCACCTTGCCGCGCCTTGCTCGGTGCCTGCCGTGTGCGAGAGGGGACAGGCTGTGCCTCGGACCTACAATATCCCAGGCAAATGGGTCCCGTGCGCCGATCGACTTGAAGTAGGAGGCCACCACAGTCAGGTCAGCCGCGGCCAGGGCAGCCTCGTGAAGCAGCTTATCGTCCGTGTACAGGCAATCCTGGTCGTCCGACCACCGACGAAGCTCGTACACCATGAGCGCTGTTACCTCTCCCAAGACTCAGGTACTAGTACGTATGTTCTATAATAGCACCTTCGGCGCTCTCGTTGCTGTCCCGGAGCGGCGTTGTCAGTGTCGGGGCGTACCGGCGGTTCGAGGCTTGAGGAGCGTCTCGGCCGGTTAGTCTGTGAGCGATGCTTCGATGAGGAAGCTCGCCGCAGCCAGGCAGGCTATGCCCGGCGCGATCAGATAGAAAAGACGCCTGCGGCGCGCGAGCTCGCGCGCCGCGGCTCGTTGAGTGCCGATAGCACCCGCGCCCATAAGGGCGGCGGCGAGGCTCGCGGCGAGAGCCGCGCCAGACCGAACGAACAGCGCCCCGGAGATCCCGGCAGCAGTGGCGCTGAGATATGCCGCCCCAATCGCCAACAGCGTGTGGCGTGGGCCGAGTAGCGCGGCAAGACCGCGATGGCCGAGCGCGCGGTCGTGTTCCAGATCCGGGTAGGTTTGAGCCAGATACGCGGCGACCAGAAGGGCTGCTCCCACCGGTAGCAACGGAACGTACCAGATCGTCAGCCGGTCCGCGAGGCGCAGGATCCAGGCACCCAGGCCGAGGAATCCGCCAAAGTAGCCCACGATGGCGAACGGAGTCGGCTTTAGCGCGACATCGTAGGCGATTCCCGCTGCGGTAGCGGCTGAAATCAGTGCCAGGGGAACCGCTCCGAAGCTCGCCGCCATGACCAGAAATGCGCCAAGACTCGCGATACAGAGGCTCAGTACCGCGCGGTCCGAAACCTGGCCGGAGGGAATGGGCTTGTAGGGCTGCACAGTGGCGTCGGAGTCTCGATCGACGAAGTCGTTCAGGCTCCCGATCGCGACCTGTGAGAAGAACACCACCAGGACCGCGCGAGTGAGAAGGCCGGCGCCCGGGGCGTGCCGCTGGGCAATCAGAAGGAGGAGCGTCGACGTCGCGACGACGACAAGAACGGGGAAGGGATGAACCGAGCGGCCAAGACCGACTACGGCACGAATCGGCGCCGGTGTTTCCCGCAAACTCAGGCGGTGGCCGCCTCCTGGCGGGCGGCGAGCCGAAGCTCATCCGCCTTGTCGGTTTGTTCCCA
>DATGJB010000216.1:0-15863 GCA_035295425.1 Chloroflexota bacterium
ATGGTCGGTGCCTTCGCCCGTTCCGGGGTAGCCGGGCAGTACTACTGGACGATCCATTACGCCTATGGCTGGGGGTTCCTCTACGGCGAGAAGGACAAGCGGCCGGTCGACAGCCCGACGCCGACCTACTACGCACTGGCACTCTGGGGTCACATGGGCGATCAGGTCGTCTCCTCGCAGCAAACCGACGACGCGACGAGCGCGCTCAGCACGTACGTGACGACGCGCAAGGACGGCGCCATGCAGGTGATGGCCATCAACAAGCTGAACACGCCCCGCAAGGTGAACGTCGAGATCCAGGGTGCCACGCCCAACGGCCACAAGCTCACCGTGTACAGCCTCACCGGCACGACGAACAGCGTCGACGCCCTCGACGCCAGCTATGACGGGAAGACGATGCCCTCACCGCAGCAGCCGTTGCCCGGTGGGCAGGATGGGGGCGTCGTGCATGGCAAGACCCTCACCTACACAGTCCCCGCCTACAGCGCCGTCGTCCTCGACCTCAACGGCACGACCCGGGATTCCAGCGTTCACTGGAGCCCGGTTCAGCAGGCCCCTGAGGCGCCCAAGCCCACGGTCGATGTTGCCGTGACGGTTGCCCGCGATGCCGTCTCCGCCGGCGATACCCAGACCATCACCGCGCACATCTCCAGCAACACCGATGTCGGCCCGGCCATCGTCACCATGCCGGTGAAGGACAGCTCCGGCCGGAAGATCTCCGGCAAGAAGGACAGGATCACGATCTCCGCCGGCCAGACGGTCACCGTCACCGAGACGTTCACGATTCCCAGCGGCGCCTACGGCGGCACCTACAAGGTCAGAGTTGACGTGTATGCGCCCGCCTACGCCGCGACCTACGGCAAGCTCAAGAAGCCGGCAACATTCACGGTGTCGGGACCGCCACCGCCCAAGATCAGCTCGACCGGGTCGGTCTCGTCATCCACTGTCAAGTCCGGCGATTCCGTCACCTTCACCGCCGTGGTGTCGGCGCAGAACGCCGCTGCCTCGGACCTCTTGATCGACGTCGAGGTCTGGCCTGCCACCAGCGGTCCAAAGCTGTGCAAGAAGTTCGAGAACCACATCAACATCCCCGCCAACGGCAGTGTCTCCTTCGCTGCGCAGTGTACCGTGCCCGCGGGACTGGCAAGTGGTAAGTACCTGATGAAGATCGGGGTCTTCGGTTCCAAGTGGGCCCCGCTCTACAGCTGGAACAACAAGGCGGCAACCCTCACCGTCGGCTAGCACATGATGACGAGAGGGGCCTCCGGCGCCGGAGGCCCCTCTCGTGCGCTATTCGCGTCGACTGCTTACATCGGGCAGGTGTTGCCCGGGTCACCGAGGCAGAACGAGGGGGACGCGGAGGGCGGTGTGCCGGGGTTGACCGCAATGTGCTGGAAGTGGTAGCGGACGAACAGTCCGGGGTGGTGCTCCGCGCCGGATCCCATCCAGTCGCCGACGTACGTGTAAAGGGGCGTGCTACCGTCGAGCATCTGCGTCGGGAACAGCTGTCCCTTTGGTAGATCCGCGATTTGCGTGTTCGCCGTGGCGGTGGCCTGCAAGAAGAGCTGACCGTTGACGTAGACCGAAAGCTGGCTCGGGGTCATGTCGATGCGGAAGCGATCCCGGCAGTACATGTCCATCTGGTTGTGTGCACAGCGGCGGAAGAAGTCCGAGAGATGGTAGAGCTTGCCGTTCACCCACACCTTCACACCCGGGTCGTCACCCCACATCTTCACGCTGTACTGCCAGACGCCGCTGTAGGTCCACCGAATGTAGTGGTGCGAGCCCACCGGATACTCGGTCGGTGCCATGAGCTGGCAATCTGCACCAACCTGCGGACTCAGCGGGCAGAAGAGCGTCCAGGCACCTTTGAACTGCCCGCCGAGATCGCCCTGCACGTTGGTCCCGCCGGTTGGGACTGCCGCGGTCGAGATCGCAAGCTCGGTGTGCGCGTCCACGGGCTGATAATCGGTGATACCGGCTGCGACGTCGCTATCAAAGACGAACTCGTGATTGACCGGCAAGAAGGAGCGGTTCGGCGAGATCGCGGCTCCGAACCCGAACCCGACCTGCTCGTCATCCATCCAGTGGTTGTTATTGACGAAGAGCTGGTCGCAGGAGAAGGTGCCGCTGCAGGCGAGACGGGCCCGCGTGAACGGTCCTTTCTGGTACGTCATGGCGCGGAAGACGCGGTATCCCATGTTGCCGTCCTCCAGGTTACCCATGGGAACACCCGTCTGAAAGTCGTCGACCCAGCTATTGGCGCCTGAGATTCGCGTTGTCGGTTCCGCATTCATCGGCTCCGGAGCGCACTCGATCGGATACATCGGCTCCGGCTCCTGCGAGGGGTTGGCCTGCCCGATCGGATTGGTGATGGTAAAGGGGCAATTGCCGACCGGAGAAGGGATAGATCCGTTCTGGACCCGCATCGGCTGGCTCATCGCTGGAGCCGGAGCCGCCGGGACGTTCGGTCGGGGTGGCGCCGGGACCGGACGGGGCGGCGGAGTTGGGACCGGCCAGCCACGGCCGGTGTTGGCAAATGTCCTCCCAACGGCGAATATCGATGCGGCGGCGATCAAGCCGAGAATTACCAGCTGTCGCAAGTAAGGCACAGGAACCCTCCTAAGTAGTCGTCTACTTTGCGTTACCCAGCGGACAGAGCGTGGCAAGCCACCGAACCACGGAGAACACCGGGAGCGAGGCCCAGCACGCAATGTACGTTCCGAAACGTAACAGCCACGTGCCGGGCGGTCACGAGGCTGAAGTCCCGAGCCCCGAAGGGCCATGGTCACATCGGGGTGCCGGATGCGACGCTACCGCGCCATGGGCCGGTATCACACTCCTACCCGAGCGGGAGACCTCCCTCAGACCTCGTTTCAGCGGGCAGCGGCGTCAGGTGAATCGCTCTGCCGGGTGCCGGGTCGGTTACACGTCACCGGCCGGCAGAGTTTCAGGAGATTCGGCTCTCCTCGCACATCGCGAGCAGGCAATCGGCGGCGGTGGCGGCCTCTCCTCTCCGGCCGGCCACCGTGATGGCACCGTCCAGTGCACTGGACAGGGTCTGCAATGCCTCTCCAGAGCGCTCCCGGGCGTGGATCGTGTTGTCGAGCAGCAAAAGAACGGCGAGACCGGCCGTGATCTCCCGAAGCTCCCAGGTGACATTCTCGTCGTACGTGAGAAGGGCGACCACCGCTGGGCGCACAGCTCGTGTTCCGACGTCACTGCCGAGCGACTCGGGAGTACACAGACGGCGCGCAGATCCGCCCTCCCGTAACGCAAGCAGCTTGGGATAGGGATGGACCAGTCCGGCGCCATCAAAGACGGCGTACTCGTCCGAGAAGTAGGTGGCGCCGCGTCTCAGCAGTGCCGCCACCAGGGTTGACTTTCCGCTGTGGGTGCGGCCGGGGAGTACGATCGCGCGGCCCCGCCAGGCTACCACCCCCGCATGCACGAACAGACCATCGGTGGCGGCGATCGCAATGCGGTGATGGACATCCGACAGGAGCCGGTCGACGAGCAGCTCGGCATCCGGCGTCTGAAGCAGGAGCTCGCCATCGACCCAGATCCGATGTTCCCCGTCCCCCACGCCGAGCGTATAGAGGGCGTCATAGGCGTCTACCTCCCTCTGCCACTGAGCTGGCAGGAGGAGAGCAACACGCTGCAGCATTCCCGGATCCTCTGCCTGGATGCCGACACGCGCGCCCCGGTGCGCGAGGGTGATAGTGGAGGCGGCGCTGATGTCCGTTCCGTGGGCAGCCCGGTCGCCGTGGAGCGCACTCCCGGGCAGGAGTGGATTCATACCGGCAATATTTTCCCTGCCCACTCCATGCCTTTCACCGGTCTCGTCTCGCCTCGTCCACGCACCCGGCAACGATCTGCCACTTCCCCGCTATCCGAACAGGATGCACCCGGCAGCACGCTATACCGACGGGCCCCTCGACGCACGTAGCTTAGCGAAGTGTCTTTCACGCGTCAACCTGGCGCCCCTGAAGGAGCGAGCAGCTATACTTGGCCCCGTCAATGTTGGGAGACTGAACGGTATTGTCCGACGCGTTCCCACTGCTGCGTCACTTCCGCGTATCACCGCACCGGCGCCAGCCGGTACGCTCGCTTGTCGCGCTTGCCGTACAGCTGTTGGCAGCCAGGATATTCTTGCGGCGCTGTACCCACGTGGGCGCGCGGACGCGCGTGGTAGGCCGTCCGCGAGTCCTGAACCGGGGATCGATAACCATCGGCGAGCAGGTCGCGATCCGATCGACGATCGTCCCGGTTCAACTCGAAGCATTCAAAGGCGGGGTGATTGAAATCGGTGACTGTACGTTTCTCAACTATGGTGTATCGATCTCGGCTCACGGCAGAATCCAGATTGGCAGGAACTGCCTGCTGGGCGCGTATGTGATGATTCTCGACAATAACCAGCACGACCTCTTCGAGCGCCGCCGCCTTCCACCCTCCGAGCCCGTTACGCTAGAGGATAACGTCTGGCTGGGGCATCGGGTCATTGTCCTGCCTGGCGTCACAATCGGCCACGACGCCGCAATCGGGGCCGGCGCCGTCGTGGTGGAGGACATCCCTCCACGCTCAATCGCTGTGGGGAACCCGGCCAGAGTCGTACGAAGCTTCTAATCCAGGCGAAAACATTGACGTAGCCATGACGGTGGCCTCATACTATTGCAACGTAGCATGCAATCGTTGCTACGGCGGCGAGGAGCACGTGCGGCGTGTGCTCATGGGGATGGAATTCATCAGATCTAGCTAGCGGGACAGGGTGCTATGAGACGGTATGTCAATTGTTTTCTGCGTAACTGGTATGTCATCTTACTGCCCATCATCGCTTTACCGCTTGCGGGCTTCTACTACGCCCACAAGCACCCGGCGAATCCGACCGTCATTGCCGACCTGTGGGTAACCAAGGCTGCGGTTCAAGAGCTGGGTAACGGCGGCAACGGACCGGCCAAGAGCCTGACCGCGAACATGGAGGAGTTGCTCAAAACCACGTCCTTCGACCTCACGGTCGCCAAGCATGCGCCGCTGTACTGGAAGCGGTACAGCAAGATGCGCGATCCACGTCACGCCATTGCCACCGACCTCAGCCAGAACATCAAGACCTCATCATCGGGCGGACAGAATCTGGTTGCCGTCGAGTACTCGACGGCGAATCCGCGGGTCGGCACGCAGGTCCTCAGTGCCTTCCTCACTCAGGCTGCCAGCGCCATTCAGCGTCGCTACATCCAGCAAGCGAACACCGATATCGCGTACTTCTCGTTCGAGCTGAAGCTCGCGCGCACCCAGTACACCGCGGCCGCCAAGAATCTCAGCACCTACCTGCGGCGCCACCATATCTCCAGTAGAGATATCAACGTGACGGCGCTTTCCAACCCGACGCTCGCTGCGCTCCTCCAGGCGGTTCAGACGACCCGCGGCAACATGACGAAATTCCAGACGGATATTGCGCGCGTCCAGACGCTGCGCCCGACCCGACCGGTATTCCAGATCGTCGATCAGCCGACCCCCCAGTCGACGTCGAACCGAACAAATGACATTATCTTCAGTGGTATCGGTCTGGCGGTCGGCTTACTGCTGGGGGTTGGCTTCCTGGTCATTCGGACCGCCCTCGATCACAGTGTTCGCTTCGTGGACGAAGTGCCGGAGCTTCTGGCACTTCCGGTGCTGGGGGTGGTACCGTACAGCCGGGCCTTGAAGCGACTGGCCAAGCAACAGCGCGCAAGCAAGACTCGAGCGGTGCAGCCCGAGCACGCGGCCGTTAGCACGGTCGTGGACGTGGAGACGGTGGGGTAAGGGAACAATGCCGCGTATCAATGTGCGAAGATCGACGAAATCCTCTGACGCTGCGCAGGTAAGCACAGTGTCAACCAGCAGACGGCGTTTCCGACTGCCCCAGGTAGGACTGCCGGGGCGGCAACGTTCGAGTCGCATCGAGCCGCCTTCGGAGCTTGCGCCGCTGCCACAGGACAACCTGACACTCGAAATGTTCCGGCAGGCATTTGTGGGTCTCGATCTGCCTGCCTACGGACGGCCTGTCATCGGCATCACCAGTGCAATCGGCGGCGAGGGACGTACGACGATGGCCATCGGCCTGGCACGAACCCTTGCCTACGACCTCGACGGTCCTGTCATGCTCGTGGATGCCGACCTCGAGAACCCGGGGCAGGCAGCTCGTTTCGAGATTCCGGCGACCCCCGGACTGGCCGAAGTGCTCCGGGGAGAGATGACCCTTGCCGACGTCGCCGTTCCGGTTGGCGACAATTTGCTGGTGGTACCGGCGGGAAGAACCGAGTTCGATGCGGCCCGGCTGCTGCGTCAGATGCCGCTCATCGACCCGTTCCACGATTCGACCCTGACCGGCGGTGCGGTCATTGTCGATCTTCCCCCGATCGTCAGCCAGAGCTACAGCGTCCTCGCCGCGCACGCCACGGATGTGCTGATGCTGGTCGTGCGCGCCGGCGTAACCCCCGACGACGTGGTCAGGGAGGCAATTGCCCGCCTCGAAGATCGGGCGCCGCGCGGCGTCATCTTGAATGCGGTGCGGACGCGTCTACCTCGTCGCTGGAGAGCAGCGGCAGCCACCCGGCGCCGCAGACTTCGCCTGCGCTCGTCGGCTGCCTAGGAGCTGAACCGGCACTTGTCCGGGTGATACGATGAGCTCCTTCTCGTTCCTCATTCTGCTCATCCTCTTCCTATTGCTCGGGCTGCTCGGCCCGAGGTTCAACAGGCTGGTGTACACCATCGCCGGTCTTGCCATCGGCGGGTTCTGTCTGTTCACGTACCTCTATGTCCGCTGAACAGCTCGACCGCCTCGGCCCGGCCGGAACCGGGCGCACCACATCTCGCCGCTACGGCGTCGAGACGTTCCAGCGGCGGAACCGCGTCATCGCGGTTCTGTCGGGGCTTGGCCTGCTCGTCTTCGCCGGCGCCTTGATCCTGGTTCTCCTTCACTCCATCACGCTCGCCGTCGTCATTGGCATCGCGCTTCTCGCCACCGTCGCCGCCATCCTCATCTGGCAGGATCCGGCGCGCGGCGTCTATGTCCTCTTCCTGGCCGCGGTGATGATGGAGACGCAGTTCGACAAGACGGTCCCCAACGACTGGATGGCGAGGTGGCTCCCGTTCTTCCTCGATATCAGCTCGTGGACCAAGATCCGGTTCATCTTCAGCCTGGCCGAGATCTTCATGGTCCTCGTCCTGCTGATCTGGTTCCTGCGCGGCATCGCCAAGCGAAATCTTACCTTCAATTTCGGGACGCTCGGCCTGCCCATTGGGCTCTACATGAGCATGGTAGCGGTCGGCGAGCTTCATGCCGTGCTTGGTGGTGGTAATGCCCGTCTCTCGCTGTGGGAGATTCGGGCTCAGGTCTACATGCTCGTCGCCTACATCCTGGCCTGCAACATTCTCCGGACCCGAAAACAGATCGTCACCCTGCTCTGGCTCCTCGTCGCCGGCACACTCTTCCGCGCGTTCGACGGAATCATCCGCTATATGACGTTGCTCCGTGGCCGGAAGCAGCTCAACCCGCCGTACGTCTTCTCGCACGAGGAAGCCTTCTTCCTGGTCGCGGTCGTCACGCTGGCACTCATCTTCTTGCTCTATGGCGGCCCCAAGTGGCTGCGCCGGGCAACTTACCTGTCGGTTCCCCCTATCCTCCTCGCGCTCCTCGTCGGCCAGCGTCGGGCCGCACTCCTCGGGCTTGCCGTTGCCGTCATTGGCTTGCTGCTGGTGACAGTCATCACGAACCCGCGGCGGCGTCTCCTTGCGGCGCTCATCCTCATTGCCGGTGCGGTAGCGCTCCCGCCTTACTACGTGGTCTTCCACAACCACTACGGCACGATCGCCGGGCCGGCTCGATCGATCGACTCGGCGCTCCATCCGAACAATCGAGACAACAACTCCAATCTGTATCGCCAGAACGAAGACAAGGACATCATGCTCACTGCCCGGATCAACCCTATCATCGGCTTCGGTTACGGAAAGCCGATGCTGGCGCCGTTCCCGCTCCCCGGTCTCAACACGGTGAGCAAGACCTACACGTTCTGGAATATCCTTCCCCACAACAGCGTTCTCTGGGTCTGGATGCGAGTTGGAGTCATCGGCTTCGTCTTTTTCTGGATTCTTATCTTCATGGCTATTCGCCAATCAATGCTCGCCATGCAGAAGCTGCGCGATTCTTTCCTGAAGGGAATCGCTCTCTGGATCGCGCTGGTCATCATCGAAGAGGTCATTCTCGGCTGGTTCGACATCCAGTGGACGAACTACCGCAACCTCATTGCGGTCGGCATTCTCTTCGGGATTGTCTCCCTCCTGACCCGGCGCGGTGATGAGCTGGCTGCCGAGGGAACCGAACCGGTGCGCGTACCACGGAAGCGAGGCAGAAGAGCCCCTCAGCCGTCGCTTGCCGCCGCCGATGGCCCTGCGCACTAAGTCGAGGAGTCGCGATGCTGCGTCCCAGACCGGCACGCGACAGGGGACATCCAGCGAGCCGCCCTTCGGCTCCGCGGGGAATCGGCAGCCGCGGCTGGCATTCGTCATGGAACAGACACTGGGCCACGTCACCCACTACCAGAATCTACGGGGCGCGATCGATTCAGCTCCCCACATCGCGACGTCCTGGTTTCCGCTGCCGTTTGAGGCCACGGGACTGACGGCCATGCTCCCGCTGGTCAAGAGCAATTGGTCGGCTCGCGCCAGCTGGCAGGCATGGCAGGCGCTCCAATTCGGTCGGGGCGCGAACCGCTACGACGCGGTCTTCTTCCATACCCAGGTCACGACCCTCCTCAGCACGCGGCTGATGCGTCGCGTGCCTGCCGTCATCTCGCTCGACGCCACGCCGCTCAACTACGATGCGGTAGGTGCGGCGTATGGCCATCACACCGGGTCGGGACGGGTGGAAGCGGTGAAGCGAGCGCTCAACCGGCGGGCGCTTCATGCTGCCATGGCCCTGATTACGTGGTGTGATTGGGCACGCACCTCACTGGTGAACGACTACGGTGTGGATCCGGACCGGATCAGCGTCATCGCTCCCGGCGTCAATCTCGCACAGTGGCCCGGTCCCCAGCCGAGACAGGACGCCGGCGCACCGGTGCGTTTTCTCTTCGTGGGCGCGGACTTCCCACGCAAGGGTGGCGACGTCCTCCTGGAGGCATTTCGCGGCCTGGAAGGCGCGTGCGAGCTGCACGTCGTTACCAAGGCGCAGGTGAAGCTGGAGCCTGGCATCTCCGTATACACCAACGTGACTCCCAACAGTGATCTGCTCAGGCGCCTGTACGCCAAGGCCGATGTCTTCGTTCTCCCGACACACGCCGATTGTTTCCCGGTCGCGGTGCAAGAAGCCATGGCGGCAGGGCTACCGGTCATTGCCTCGGATGTAGGAGCAATTGGGGAAGCAGTGATCCCTGCAGAGACGGGGATGCTCGTGCCGCCGGGAGATCCCGCTGCACTGCGCGAGGCGCTGCTTGCCATGGCCCATGACCTTCCCGCCAGGCGGGCAATGGGCGCGCGTGCCCGCCGGATCGCGGAGCTCAAGTACGACAGCGCGGCAAATGCCCACCGGATTCTCGATATCATGCTTCATCTTGTCGAGAGCTAGGGCGCGGTAGCGATGCATCCAGCGTTGAGCGTTGTTCTGCCTACCCACGGCCGGCGTGAATCTCTGCTGCGGGTTCTCCAGGGCTTGACCCGCCAGTCTGTGCCGCGCGGCACGTTCGATGTGGTCGTGGTCTGCGACGGAGATGTCGACGGCTCCGCCGCGGCATGTCACGCTCTATCCTCTACCCTTCCGTTTATGCTCCACGTGGTCGAACAGGACAACAGCGGCCCTGCCGCCGCGCGGAATAGAGGCGTGGCAGAGGCAACAAGCCCTCTCATCCTGTTCCTCGACGATGATGTTGTCCCTGAGGACAGCCTGGTCGCGGCTCATCTTGCCGCCCATGCCGACACCGACCGCAGGGTTGTGGTCGGTCCGCTCTTGCCGCCACCCGACGTGCGCCTCAACCTCTGGGGCGCCTGGGAAGAGAAGATGCTGTGTAGCCAGTACGACGATCAGATCCGTGGTCGATGGCAAACCACCTACCGGCAGTTCCACACCGGCAACGCCTCCTTGCTCCGGCGGCATATTCTGGATGCCGGTGGATTCGACGCACGGTTCCTGCGGGCCGAGGATGTCGAGCTTGCCCTCCGCCTGCGCGACCGCGGGCTCCAGTTCGTCTTTGCCCCGGAGGCCCGCACCTTGCACTATGTCCGCCGCACTTACGACGCCTGGCTTCGCATCCCCGCCGCCTACGGCGCGGCGGCGGTCGCCATGGCTCGAGACGGCCATCCGGAGACGGTGCAAATCCTGGCCCGGGAGTATCGACAGCGTCATGGGGCGATCCGCGCGCTCGTCCAGCTCTCGGTAGGACGGCCGATCCTGTACCGGCTCGCGGCTTCTCTCCTCGGGATCATGGTCCGCTCGGTCGACCGGACGAATGCGATCCCCTATGGAGATGCCCTGTGCAGCCTGGTGTACAACCTTGTCTTCTTCGAGGGTCTTGCCGGCGCGCTCGGCGGCCGCGGTGCCTTTCTCGATCTCCTGCGCCAGGAGTCCGCAGTGCGCCTTCATCCCCCGGCCGAACCATGGCCGGGCAAGGTCGGTCGCCAGGAGCCATGATCTGCCAACAAGACCTACCGCCACCTTGGGAAGGAAAGATGAGCCGATGACCGTATCAAGCGATCAAGGAAGCTCGCCGGCGACTCTAACGCAGGCAGAGGCGGCCACAATCCTGACACGCTATCGTGACGAGATCGTCTCGCCCGGCAATGTCTACGGGCGTGGTCTGGTCCGCACCTGGCGGCGCCTGTTTCCACAGTGGATGCGCACTCCTATCCGCTGTGCCATTACCGATGCGATGGGTGTACGACGGCAGGACCGCCTCGAGGCGATCCGGCAGAGACGTCCGCTGCAGCTCCATCTGGGTAGCGGCGATCGATACAAAGAGGGCTGGGTCAATGTCGACCTCGTAGGTCACCGGGTCGACCTCCCCTGGAATCTCAACCGGCCGCTGCCGCTCGAGACGGGGACAGTTGACGCCGTCTTTCACGAGCACGTGCTCGAGCACCTGACGCTCGAACGCGGTCTGGCCCTGCTGGAGGAGTGCCATCGCGTGCTGCGCCCGGGTGGCACTCTTCGCATCGGCGTACCCGATGCCGAGGCCTACGTGCGATCGTACTGCAGCGATCCGAACGGCTTCCTCACCGCGATGCGGCCGGGGCGCCCGACACCACTCCTAGCGCTGCAGGAAGAATTCTACTGGCACGGACACCGTACGATGTACGACTTCGAGACGCTGTCCCTGGTCGGTGTAGCCGCCGGCTTCGGCCGCTTCAAACGCTGCGCTTTTGGCGAGAGTGGGCTTGATCCCGCTCCCGACAGCGCGGGACGGGAAGGCGATACGCTCTACGTCGAGACGGTCAGATAGGCGCGGTCAGCGAAGCGGGTTGCCGGCAAGCCCCGGCTTTCGCGCCAGACCAAGACCCCGCCGCGGCAATCTGGACGCGCATCTCACTCCCCTGAGGCCCCGGATGCGGCTCCGCTCGAGCGCACGATTCGCCTGATACTGCCGAGGGCAACGTTCCGAACTTTCCGCACTCGCGGCATGAGATAGGCGTTGCGCAGCGACTCGCTCCACAGTACGGTGGGAAGGCCGACCGCCAACCGCCAGCGGTGCCCCATCCGGTCCCACTCATAGTACCGGCGCACCCATATCTCGGAAAGGGCATCGGCCTGCTTCCGGAGCCGGGGCGCCGGAAAGACAAAGCCCTCGGGGAGTGGAATGTCGAGGAAGTCCAGGACACCCCGCAGGGTCGCTTCGTAGTCCCTCACGAGATCCTCGTAGATCACGGTGTACGGAACGATGCCCGAGTCGGTGAAGAACTGGGCCCAGGCCGCTTCCTCCCTCACCATCTGGCGGAGGGACGCCTCGACCAGCGGGAAGTTGAATGCCAGAGGGCGCTTTGCGCCGGCCGCGCGTGATGTCCAGGCGCGGGACTGTTTTCCCTTAAAGGCAGAGACGGCCTGTCGGACTTTGTCCCGACGCGTGATCCAGATATACCGGGGGTTCGGAAACACTTCGCGCAGGCGCTCTGCCAGCAACCTTCCGTCGCCCTCCTGTGTCCCGGCAAGGCCGGTCTCCATTGCCTGGAGATGCCAGAGGTGAAGCTTGGAGCCAAATACACCGTTTGGCGTCGTACCGAACTCACACGCGATGGGAATGTACTCGGCGAGCGGCTTCGTCAGCAACGCCGCCTTCCACGGCGGCTCCTTCGCCGGGTCATCGCCCTGTCCGATGTTGAAGTATTCTTCCGGCCTTCCCGCGACTCCGGTGCTGCTCAACGCCTCGCATAGCAGGGTACTCCCGCTACGCGACGTGAAGCACACGAAGTACGACGCACGCACATCCATCCGGTGGTCCCCTTCTTCCCATATCAATCGTCCCCTCGCGTCCCGGACGCACAATGAGGCGAGTATATCAACGGAGCAAACGCAGGCGCGAGGTCCCTTGCCGCTGCTCCGAGATCGGAATACCCGTCGCGGGGGCAGGCGCCGCAGCGTGGTATACTCACCCGCCCTTGTTCAATGAACGTCACGCCTGAAAGGCCTTCGTGACAGCCCCTCACACGAGCTACTTCATCTGCTACACCCCACGGTGCGGCAGTACCTTGCTCGGCGATGCGCTCGCCGCTACCGGTGTGGCCGGTAAGCCCGAAGAGTACTTCAACGTCCCGGACGACGCCGGCCAGGATCGGGTGTGGGTCCAGGACTGGCGGACTCGTCCGTTCCAGGAAGCGCTCGATCGAGTTCTCCACTACGGAAGCACTTCCAATGGCGTCTTTGCCTCCAAGCTGCTGTGGCGAGAGCTGCAATTCCTCACCGGCGCCCTGGCGCCGTCGTATCCGGATGCTGAATCTCCGGCTGAGCGGCTTGCGGCCGTCTTCCCCGGTCTCCGGTACATCTGGATTACCCGGCGCGACAAGGTGCGGCAGGCCGTGTCCTACTTCAAAGCAATGCAATCCGGCATCTGGGATCCGAGATACAACACCCGACGACGAGTCGACCCGCCCGCGTTCAACCGGCAGCTCATCGCCTCACCGCTGCGACAGATCGCGTGGCAGGAGGCCGCCTGGGCGCAGTACTTTGTTGAATCCGGCATCGCCCCTCTGACCGTCGTCTATGAAGACCTGGTTCTCGACTACGAACCGACCATCCGGCGCGTCCTGGACTACCTCCAGGTCTCTCTGCCCGAAGGGTTCGTCTTCCCGGCGCCACGCCTGCAGAAACAGGCGGATGCCGTGTCGGAGAAGTGGGTCCGGCGCTATTACGAAGCGGAGCAGGCTCAACACCGCTGGCAGACACTCGCCAACGTTCCGGCAGTGTTACTCAACCGGACGCTACGCAACATCTACATCTGGCCGAAACTCGAGAAGATGCTCAACCGTGCTCCGACGGCGCTCAAGCACGCACGACGGCAGCGGGTGAGCTGAGGTCCAGCGATAGCAGCGCGGACAGGCCTCTGGTGACGGACTATCGGTCCGCCCTCCTGGCCGGCGGCCGGGACCGCCCGCTCCGAATCGTGCTGGTCCAGACATGCCCGGAGCTCTCGGCCGAAGCGCGCGTGGTATACGGGCTGCTGAAGCAGCTTGCGGACCTTGGCGTTCCGCCGCAGGTCCTCCTCCTGCAGGGCGTGTCGGCTGCGCAGCCCGACAGCCCGGTTCCCGCCATGTTTCGCGAGCTACCGGGGCTCGTCGTGCAGACGGTTCGCATGGGCCAGCTCGGGCAGTACCGGCGCCACCTGCTCGATCCTGCCATCAAGGCGCTCGATGCCGGACTCATACGCCTCGCGCTGCGGGGTCTTACGCAGCAGGCTCTCGCGTTCCAGCCCGACATCGTGTACTCGGCTCAGCAGCTCTGGGACATGCGAATCGCGACGGCACTCGCTCGTGCGGTGCAGCGCCCTCGCGTCGTCCATCTCCACTATCTCGTCGGAGCGTGGCTGGGGCGAGCCGCGCTGTCCGGTCTGCAGAGTGCCGGCATGGTCATCGCGATCAGCGACTTCGTCCGCGCCGGTGCGTTGCGTTACGGCGTTGCCCCCGAGCGAATCTGCACGCTCCACAACAGCACGCCGTTGCCGCCTGAGCTGTCGGCGGAGGAACGTGCGTACCGGCGGGCAGACCTGCGAACCGAGCTCGGCCTGCGCCACGACTCCCTCTTGCTGGGCATGGTCGCACGTCTCACACGGTGGAAGGGACAGGAAGAGCTCCTTCGCGCGGCGCTGCCACTGCTAGCGGAGATGCCGCAGCTGGCGCTTCTCTTCGCAGGTTCCGAGGACATTACCGGACGAGGACTGGCCGCCCGCCTTCAGCAGCTCGCTCGGGAAACCGGTGTTGCCGATCGCGTCCGCCTCCTGGGTCACCGTTCCGACGTCCCGACGATCCTCGACGCACTCGATCTCTTCGCCCACCCCTCTCGCGACGAGCCCTTCGGCCTCGCGGTGCTGGAGGCCATGGCGCACCGCCTTCCCGTCGTCGCCTGGGCCGAAGGAGGCACAGCTGAGATCG
Organism: Chloroflexota bacterium; assembly: GCA_035295425.1. Lineage (GTDB taxonomy): Bacteria > Chloroflexota > UBA5177 > UBA5177 > UBA5177 > DATGJB01. The sequence continues at coordinate 14,605 of DATGJB010000216.1, forward strand.
TGCTCGACGGTGTGACCGGGTTCCTGGTCGAGCCGGCGGACTTGCCGGGATTGACGCGGGCGCTCGCCACGTTGCTCCGTGACGAGCCGCTGCGCCGCCAGATGGGTGTGGACGCCCGCCTGCGAGCCGGGCGGGAGTTCGACCCGGCCCTCACTGCCCAGAGGTTCGAGTCGTTGCTGCGCCGGGCGGCTGCCGGTACCGGGCCGGCACGCTGACACCCGGGGCCGGTTCAGCGGTGGGGGGTATGGAGGATGCGCTTGAGGACATCGACCGTCATCCCGCGCGTGCGGCGCAGCTGTGGCGCCAGGTAGGTCGCACGCAGCGACTCGTTGAACAACGTCACCGGCAAACCGGCAAGCAGCCGTCGTCGATGCCGCCGTCGCTCTTGCACGCTGTAGCGCCGCACCCATTGCTCGGACAGATCGTCGGCCAGCTTGCGGAGTCGTGGCGCCGGGATGACAACCCCCTCGGGCAGCGGGATCTCCAGGTATTCCAGCACCCCGTGAATGGTCTCCTCATACGCCATCACCAGATCCTCGTACACCACCGTGTGCGGCACGATCCCCGCCTCATCGAAAAATCCCGCCCATGCCGCCTCTTCCTGAATGATCTGGCGCTGCGCGGCCTCGATGAGGTGGAAGCTGTATACCGGGGGGGCGCTTGACCTGCCCGGTACGATGGAGTGCCAGGAGTGGGATTGTTTCGCCTTGAAGAGGGAGACGGCTTGCCGGACCTTGTCACGACGCGTCATCCAGATGTAGCGCGGTTGGGGAAACGCTCTCGCCAGCCGCTCCGCAAGCGAGGCGTTCCCTCCCTGGAGCTCCCGCAGTCGATGTGCAAGCGGTATCAGCTGCCACCACTGAAGCTTGAGTCCGAAGACCCCATTCGGCGTACTCCCGTGGGCGACAACAACCGGCAGGTACTCGGCCAGCGGTCTGGTCGACAGATCATGCTTCCAGGGAGGCTCCTGCGCCGTCTCGCCCAGTCCGACGTTGAAGTATTCCGCGGGATCGCCCGCAACGCCTGTGCTCGCCAGCCCGTCGCCGAGCAGCGTGCTGCCGCTCCGTTGCGTGGAGCAGATGACGTACGAGAGTCGCGCCTCCCAGTGCGCTCCACTCGGCTCTCCGCGAGCGGCGGCCGGTTCAGCGGTGGGGGGTATGGAGGATGCGCTTGAGGACATCGACCGTCATCCCGCGCGTGCGGCGCAGCTGTGGCGCCAGGTAGGTCGCACGCAGCGACTCGTTGAACAACGTCACCGG
>DATGJB010000217.1:0-17657 GCA_035295425.1 Chloroflexota bacterium
ATCGAGGGGTACCAGCAGCGCCAGGATCTGGAGAGCGCGGGGCGCGCGACCGTCGTGGCAGGATTGGCGCACCGCCGGCGTGGGACCACCAAGGACGGGGTCGCTCTTCTTGAGCCGATGATCGAGCGCCTCACCCCGAGCGGCCCTTCGCCTGCCCTCGCCTCCCTTCACGTTACCCTCTCGCAGCTCTACATGCTCGTCGGGAGATATCGGGAGATGCTGGAACCTGCAGAACGTGGGGGAGAGATTGCACGAGCGCAGGGAGACGAGCGACTGCTTGGTGAGGCCGAAATGCGCCGGGGAGTAGCGCTGGACGTGCTCGACCAACCTGAGCAGGGCCTGTGCGTACTGGCGGAAGCACTGCCGCTGGTGGAGGGAGGAGGGGATCTCCTTACACTCTCCACCACCCTGGGCAACATGGGCGCCGGCGCGGAGCGACTGGGTTGGATGGAGCAGGCGCGGCGGCATTTCAAGCAAGCGCTCGCTGTAGCCGAGCGGATAGGCAACCCTTCTCAGCTCTGTTTCGCACACGCCAACCTGGGGATCTGTCTCTTTGGCCTCGGGGAGTGGCAGGAAGCGCGGCGAGTACTGGAACGGGCTTTGCCCTTGTTGGAGACTGCGGGCCGGGGCTCGGACGCCGCCATGCTCCTGGCCAGCCTCGGAGAGCTAGCTCTCTATGAGGGAAGCTGGGGAGAGGCGTCTCGCACTCTGCGGGAGGCACTGGCCATTGCCCAAGAGGCGGGATTCCGGGAGGGGCGGGACCGCGCACAAGTCGACCTGGCCGCGCTTGAGGTGCTGCGGGGACGACCCAGAGAGGCCATCGAGCGACTGGAACCGCTGGCGGAGGGAGAGGCCCCCGGCGCCGCCGTGCTGCTCCCGTACCTTGCCTGGGCGCATCTCCGCATCGGCGACGAGCATCTCCAGCAGGCCGCGTACGTCGCGGAGCAGGCCGTGACTCGGGCTCGGAAGCTCCCCGGCACGCTTGCCGATGCCCTGTGGGTACAGGGCATGGTCCTGATCCGGCAAGGACGGCATCAGGAGGCAGAGCGCGTGCTGACCGAGGGGGCAGCGCTTGCTCACGAGATGCCATTCCCGTACTTCGAAGCCCGCATCCTGGTGCAGCTGGGCATCCTGGCGCAACAGCAGGGAAAGCCGGAGGAGGCGCGGCAGCGGCTCGAGGAGGCGCTCACCATCTTCCGGCGACTGGGCGCCGAAAAGGATGTGGAGCAGGTGGAGGGCATGCTTGGCGAGAGCTGAACTGTACAGCCAGGGATACGGGCCGGCTACAGCTGACACCGTCGGTTCCAGGTCGCGCTTCCGTGAAGTGGCCCCCATCGGATCGACGACGCACGGCAGGCAGCACGGCCGCTGCGCTCCCGTACAATGAGTGAAGAAAGATTGTGTATGACCGCAGCAGGGGATCATATAGCGTTCCGGACCGTCGAAGGTCGCGAGGCATATCTCCCGGGAACCGGTCTCACTGTATGGGAGATTGCCTGGATCGCCCAGGGCTACGAGGGCGATGTCGAGGCAACCGCACGTCATCTCGAGATCGAGTGCGCTCTCGTACAAGAGGCTCTGGTGTACGCTGCCGACCATCAGATCGAGATCGAAACCCAGATCCACGAGCACGTCTCGTGGACGGCCGACGAGATCGCACGGCTCCTGCCGCGGGCGCGTGGCATCAAGATCCCCCCGGAACCGGCCGGCCCGTCCACCCCGTGGCTGTCGCCGGCCTGCGCCGCGTGCGATCGCTACGGCGTGTCGCCGATCCAGCTGCCACGGCCCGAGCACAGATCGTAGCCCACCAGGCACGGCGCGCCGTTGTTGCCCTTCGTGATGTCGCGGTAGGTAATCGTCGACGAATAGACGGCCGAGGCATCCACCACGATCCCGGCGTCCGCCGATCGAGCCGCCCACTCCGGCGTCGAAGCGCTGGTGCCGCCCACCCACCACCAGCCGGCGTAGCCCTGATACTTGGTACCGTCGTACACCGCGACGCCCGATGACCGGGTCGGAGCAGCGTCGAGGGCGACGTCAGGGGTGGCGCGCTTGCCGTTGCAGTGCACCTGGGCGTAACCGGAGAAGCCGGCCTGCGCCGGATTGGCTGTCTCGTATCGGCTGCAGCCGCCCCCACCAAAGTGCCATCCTGTCTCATCAATGAAGTTTCCCGAGCGGTCGAAGTGGAGCACCGTCCCGCCGACCGAGATGATGTAGGGCGAGGCCGAGGGATATACAGGTGGCAGGCCGCTGTCGCCCGATCCCGCGAAGAAGCTGGTGCCGGGCTGGACGAAGTGCACATCGTCGTTGCGCTCCCCAGAGTACTCGTTCGTAACCCAGCTGTTCGAGACATACTGCGCGTGGGTCCTGGCGTAGTCCTCGGCGGCGTACATATCGGCGTTGCGGTTGGTCTGTGCCTCCACCAGGAGGATGTTCGCTCCGGGTGCGATGGCATGGGCCCACTGCACGTCGAGACTCATCTCGAGCGCCCAGTTGCCGCTTTTCTTCGGGTAATGGTTGCCGCCGGTGGCATCCACCTTCGAGAAGCAGCCGTTGGCTGTCGTGCAGGGGGGCAGGCCGAACTGACCGTCGAAGACCCCAAGGTCGCTCTCGGCGGTGGGGTCGTCGAAGGCGTCCACCACGGCGATCGTCTGGCCCGCTCCGGCCGAGGGACTGGTCGGGAACTGGTAGACCGCCTTGAATCGGGTCGGAGACAAGCCGATCGGTGCTTTGGTCGGCGTCAGCGGCGTCCCGACCTGCGCCAGGCAGCGCGCCTCGCCGGCGGGAACGGCGGGACAGACCGAGATGCTGGGGAGACCGGCGATCCGGTTCACGCGAGCACCGCGGGCAAATGTACCGGCCGGACTACCAGCCAGAGGAATCGACGCTGCGACAACGAGAATCAGAGCAGTAAGTACGCCTCTCACGGTGGGCCCCTTTCAGGTGCTAAGCGTCCACAGTGCGCCGTGGGTGCCAGGGAAGCGGCGCCTACTTCTTGGTCGGGGTGAGAGCTCGGTACTTCGAGCGTCTCGCCGGTTACTTCAGTCCGGCTTGCTCCGCCAGCACCGGCGTCTCCGGGACGACGCCGAGCTGCTGGTACAGGCCCAGGCGATCGAGCAGATCCCAGCTCTCCACGATCTTCCCGTCTTCGAGCCGGGCAACGCTGATCCACTTGACGGTGATTGGCTTCCCGCCCCTCATGCCGGTATCGGTTCCCACCACCGTCACCATATCGCCGGCGCCGAATAGCCGATCGATGGCCGTGTGAAGGTTCGTGTAGTTGCGTTCCATGAAGGCAAGGTGGATCCTCATGGCTTCACCCGGTGACATGCTTTCCTCGCCCGGCAACAGGTGCGAGCTGTACGACATCGGGTGCTCAACGGAGGTAGGCGCAATGACCTCCTCAATGACATCGGGGTTGTGATTGTTGCCCACCTCCTCGATGAATCGGCGCACCGTCTCTTCATTGCGGGTTACCTCGTCGCCCGCCGTCACGTCAGAACCTCCATCCGATGACAGGACCCGATCTGCACGGGTCAGCGGGCCACCTCCGCGTGGCCGGCACACGCGCCGCCCCCAACACCTTCCGCTTTGTACGGCCCCTCGCGGCGTTGGCTGCGTCTGCGAGATACGTACACCTTAGCACGCAGCGTGGCTGGCGTCAATGCTGTAATGTCTCCCACTTCGCCAAGGACCGGTGGCATTGAGACACGGCCTGGAGCCGGCGAGACGCGGTTACTGGACGGGCCCCGAAGGTGCGGAGCACCACGCCGGCCACGTCCCCGCCAGCATCTCCTCTGCTTGCTCGATGTCCTTCTTCGCGCCCAGCCGCCGGAAGATGGCCAGAGCCTCCTCCAGCCGCTGCCGCGCCTCCTTCACCTTTTCCCGCTGCTTCTGGAGCAGACCCAGTTCACAGAGTATGCGGGCCTCAGCATAGGGAAACGGCATCGAGCGGGTCAGCTCGAGTCCCTGCGCCAGGCAGCTCTCCGCTTCATCGAGCTGGCTCTGCCTCCCGAGCACCATCCCTCGGATCCAAAGGGCATCGACGCGGAAGCGTGGTTGTTCGCTCGCCCAAGTCAAGGCCCGGATGGCCATCGCCGCTGCCTGCTGCAGATGCTCCTCTCCACCTAGCGCAAGGTAGGCTCGGATGAGCGGTGGAAGAATTGCGCCTAGCTCGGCACGCTCCTCATCGACGAGTCCTTCCAATCGGTGAATCGCCGCTTCGGCGCGCCCTTCACGCGCATCCAACTCCGCAAGGGATGCCTCGCAAAGCTCCCGTACTTGCCGATCTCCACCCGCCTTTGAAACCGCCAGCGCTTCGTTCAGGTGACGACTTGCGCTCTCCCAGTTGCCCTGCCACAGTCCGAGGGCTCCGAGGAAGTGCAGCGGAACGGCGGCGGATGGGACGGCCCCCAGCGACCTCGCCAGCGCCGCTCCCCGTTCCAGGTAAATGAACGCTTCGTCCCAGTCGCCCGTGATAGAGAGAAGCTCGCCCAGGCTGCCGAGTGCGAAGCAGAGATAGCCCGGATTACCGATCCGCTCGTTCACGGCGAGCGCACGCTCTAGATACCGCCGAGCCTGCTCCATGTGCCCCAATTGAAAGGAACTGTGACCGAGGTTGTTCAGGTTGATCCAAAGCGTGACAAGGTCACCGCCAGTCTCCACAATCGGCAATGCACTCTCCTGGACCAAGCGTCCCTCTTCCGGACGGCCGAGCTGGGTCAAAGCACTACCGCGGCGCATTTCCGCCTCGCCGATCAATCGCTCGTTCCCAACTGCCCGGGCAATCCCCGCGCCTCGTTCGGCCGCCTCAACCACATCCCGATATCTGCCTGTCAGAAAGTACAGACTCATGAGCGTGACATAGGCGGCAGCCAATGCAGAGGATGGTCCGCTGTCACTAACCAGCTCAATCATGGACTGCACCCGGGCAATCCCTTCCTCCGGAGTGCCCCGTTCTCGATGGACGCGCCCCAGCAGCGCAGTGGCGCTCGCGGCTCTTTCCAGGTCGGCAGCAGCCCGGTAACCCTCGATCGCCCGCTCTATGATCGGGATTGCCTCCGCGTATCTCCCCGTAGTGGCCAGTACCCCGCCTAGCTTCTCATCCAGGTGTGCGAGTTGGAGTCGGTCGCATCCCGGGCGCTGCAGTCGCCCCCTCGCCCCCTGGTAGTGCGAAATTGCCACCTCGTTGGCATAGATGCTGGCTGCTCGATCTCCCGCCTTCTCCAGCCACTCCGCCGCTTCGGGCGCATCGGCCCTGGCATAGTGGTAGGCGATCATCTCCACATACTCGTCACTGGGATAGAGTTGCGCGATCGCTCTCGCCGCGGCCAGATGGAGCTGCTTGCGCCGCTTCTGCACCAGCATCCCGTACGCCACTTCCTGCACCGTCGCATGCTTGAACACGTACTCCAGCTCAGTGCTCCGCCTCGGGAATGCCAGCTCTGCTTGCTGCAGGCCTGTCAGCGGCAGCTCCAGTGCTGCCTGGTTCTGCTCCATCACCCGCGCCAGCAGACGGACGGCGAAGCTCCTTCCGATGACGCTGCCGACCTGGGCAACACCCTTCACTTCCGCTTCCAGGCGATCCAGCCGGGCGAGGATGACTTCGGTCAGAGTGGCCGGGAGCTTCTCGGCGGCTCCCGCCCGCAGCGTGATCTCCCCGTCCTGTTCTTCCAGCCCTCCGGCTTCTTGCAATGCCCGGATTAACTCTTCGACAAAGAAGGGGTTGCCTCCTGCTCGATCCTGCAGATAGGCGCGGAGATCGGGAGCGAGGCGAGTGCTCGGGGAGGCACCCGCCGGGACCTTGCCTTCTGATTCCTCTCCAAGAACCGCGCCCGCCAGGAGCGCGGCATCACTCTCGCCCAGCGGCCGCAGACTGATTCGCTCGGTCCAGCTCCACTCCCCCCACGGCGCATTCCACCCCGGCCGCTGGCTGGCAAGCACCAGCAGCCGTAACCCCGGCACGTCGACCACCACCTCGGAGAACACTTCCTGACTGGCCTCGTCGATCCAGTGCAGATCCTCCAGCATCAGGACCACCGGTACCCGCTCGCTGAGACTTCCCAGCACCCGGCGCAGGCTCCGGATGAGAGCTGCTCGCCGGATCTGCGGTCCTGCCTGCGCCACCATCGAGCCGCCGGCGGGAAGACCCAGGACCTCTCCTAGCACGTCAATTGCTTCTCGTTGGTCTTCGACGTCACCGCCTTCGAGGAGATCGGTCAGGGTCACGGTAACCGCTGCACGGACCTCGTCCGGTCCATCGGCTTCTCCCACGCCAATCAGCCCGCGCAGCAGATCGGCGATGAGCCACAGCGAGACGCTCTGCCCGTAGGAGAGGCAGCGTCCCTGCAGGATCCGGACATCCGCTGTCTGCAGCTTGACCAGCCCGATTCCCTCCACCAGCAGGCGGCTCTTGCCGACTCCCGGCTCCCCGATCACCGTGAGCAGTTGTCCCTCGCCGCCGGTCACCCGTTCCCATAGCTCCTGGAGGTGCTCCAGCTCGCGCGCTCGGCCTACCAGCGGTGTCAGCTGCCGGACACCGTCGAGCGGGCGTGTCTGCCACGTCCCGCCTGCCGCCTCGACGATGCCACGCGCAGGATAGACGGGCACCGGGTCGCTCTCGCCCTTGAGTCGAAGCAGGCGCTCCTCCCCATACCGGATGCGTCTCCGGCTAAGCCGCACGGTCTCCCTGCCTACCAGGATCTCGCCTGGCTCCGCCGCCGCCTCGATGTGTGCGGCAGCGTTCAAGGCACTCCCGGTTACAGCCACATCCTGCCGCCCGGAGGCATCCCAGCGGCCGCTCACCACCTCGCCACTGTCGACCCCGATTCGCAACGCAAGCGCGCGGCCATGCTGAGCCTGAACGCTCTGGGCGATTGGCCGGATCGCATCCCGCATGGCGATAGCGCAGAGCACCGCTCGCTCGGCGTCGTCTTCGTGGGCGGCCGGGACACCGAAGAGCGCCAGCACGGCATCGCCCGCGTACTTCTCGACCGTGCCGTCGTAGCGGTCGATCTGCGCACTCATCGCCGAGAAGTAGGCTGCCTGAATCTCCCGGACCTCTTCGGGGTCGAGCGATCGGGAGAGTGCCGTGAACCCCACCAGATCGCAGAAGAGCGCGGTGACCAGCCGCCGCTCCTCAGACACCGGGACGGCCGGAGCCGGCGGGCTCGACGCAGTCGAGGGAGGTACGACAATCGGGAGAGGCGCCGCGGGACGCAGAGCTGGACCGTCCGGCGGGCTCACTCCTTGCTGTAATGGCGACCCGCACTTCCCACAGAACTCCTGATCGAACAGGACGCCGGTACCGCAGCGAGGACAGGCGCGTGCGGGGGTCGCGTCCTCCACCGGGTGAGCAGCGGCGATCAAGGTAGCGCGCTCCCGCGATGACAGCTCGAGCGCATCGGCCAGCAACAGGACGGTGTCTCGCCGTGGGGAGTGTTTGGCTCCCCGCTCCAGGTCGCTGATGGTGCGATGGCTCAGGTGCGCGCGCTCGGCCAGCTGCTCCTGGGTCAGCAGCGCCGCCAGCCGGTAGCGCCGCAGCAGGTAGCCGAAGGACCGCTCGTCAGTTGCCATGGCAGCACGCAGTGTCGCGACGCTCTGGCGCCATGATACGCCTTTGTGACGGCTCGTGCATCAGCGGAGATGTTCGGCACGCCTCGCGCGGGCCAGGACTTCAGCTGAGTGTCTGGCGCACCACCTGTATCACCCGGCGGGCGACGGCCACCGCAGCTTACGCTTCTTCCCGCCCGGGCAGCTCGCCGACCATCGCATCGGGATAGCGTGTCGAAGAGTAGGCGGAGCTCATCGTGTGTGGGTGACGATGGTATCGAGGCCAGGGAGGTGCTGGACCCGAGGGGCGGTTCGGAGCGAAACTGAACGTATGGTCGAGGACACCGGGGTGACGACGCAGGCAGTAACTCTCGAAGAGTTGCGGGCGCGCCGGGACGAAATCCTACACCTTGCCGCTTCCCGCGGCGCTTCCAACGTCCGCGTCTTTGGCTCGGTCGCGCGGGGTGAGGCACATGCGAACAGCGACATCGATTTGCTCGTCGAGTTCGAACCCGGTCGCTCGTTGATCGATCTGACGGGTCTCATGCTCCAACTCGAAGATTTGCTGGGTCGCAAGGTCGACATTGGCACCCAGGTGCACTCGGTGATTCGCGATCGGGTGGAGCGTGACGCTGTCGCGCTATGACGAGCAAGGATGACCGTCTCTACCTCGACCACATCGCCGAGAGTATTGGGAAGATCGCCGAATACACCGCCGGCGGGCGCGCGACATTCATACACTCCGGCGTGCTTCAGGATGCGACATTGCGCCGCCTCCAGACGTTCGCCGAGTCGACGCAGCGTCTGTCGACCGAGATAAAGGAACGCCACCCCGAGATCCCATGGCGGGAGATCGCCGCGTTTCGACATCGCATCGTCCACGACTACTTATCGAGCTTTGATCTGGAACTGGCATGGACTTTCATCGAGAAGGATCTCCCGCAGCTCAAGTCGGCAATCGGAGAAGAGCTCGAGCGACGGTAGACGATCGGCAGCCCGTGCCGTCGTAGCGGTCGATCTGCGCGCTCATCGCCGAGAAGTAGGTTGCCTGGATCTCACGTACCTCTTCGGGGTCCAGCGATCGGGAGAGCGCGGTGACCAGTCGCCGCTCCTCTCCAGCGCATCGGCCAGCAACAGGACGGTATCCCGCCGTGGGGAGTGCTTGGCGCCGCCCTCCAGATCGCTGATGGTGCGATGGCTCAAGTGCGCGCGCTCGGCCAGCTGCTCCTGGGTCAGCAGCGCCGCCAGCCGGTAGCGCCGCAGCAGGTAGCCGAAGGACCGCTCGTCACTTGCCATGGCAGCACCGAATGTCGCGACGCTCTGGTGTCATGATACGCCTTTGTGACGACTCCTGCATCCGCGGAGATGACCTGCACACCTCGCGCGGGCCAGGACTTCAGCTGAGTGTCTGGCGCACCGCCTGCACCACCCGGCGGGCGACAGCCACCGCCACTTGCGCTTCTTCCCGCTCGGGCAGCTCGCCGACCATCGCATCGGGATAGCGTGTTGACGAGTAGTAGGTGTTAAGGTCATGGAACGCGGGAAGCACGTCCTGCACGTGCTCGCGCAGCTCCGGAGCCAGGTGACCCGCGAGCTCGACAAGTCCGTGCACCCGGGGAGGCAGCGATCCGCTGTGGATAATGGCGGCCTTGAGTATCAGCTCCACGCACTGTTGGGCCTCGAAGCATGCGTTCGGCCAGAGACCGGCGTCGAAGAGGGCCTCTGCAGCCGCAAGGCTGCGACGCGCGCTATCCAGCCACGGCTGCGCCGGGTCGTTCATAGATCACTCTTCCCTTGTGCAGGATTTCATCGCGCAGGAACGGGCGAGTGCCTGCTACCTCCTGCCACTCGGCGGGTGTGTAAACGAATAGATCCATGCTCACGCGCGGGGCGACTCGCTCGAGCACAGCGCGCGGCCGCCGCAGAAAGGGTAGATCTGAGTCCACGATCAGAACGATATCGAGGTCGGACCACTCATGCACGTCGCCATCGGCGAGCGAACCGAATAGGATGATCCGCTCCGGTTTCACCGCAGCCGAGACGACGCGAACGAAGTGGTCCAGCTCGTGTCTCAGCAGTGCTGCGCGCTCGGCACTCATGACAGCCCCTTGAAGTGAACCTCTGCCGGCATACGCCGCACCATTTTGTCCGCAATCGCCTGGAACTCGCAACGCACAGTGAGATTGCCAGTCCATCGCTCCAGCAAGCGACACGGCGCGCTGCTACTCGAGATGACAGCTCCAGCGCATCGGCGGCAAGAGGACGGAATCCCGGCGTGGGGAGCCATCGGCCAGGTTTCGCCGAAGCAGATGGCGCCGTGGTGCAGGAGCTGACCGTGGCGGACATGTCGAGCGCCGGCCGCGGGTCGACCAGCTCGGGCGTGTGGCCGAGAGGGCACCCACCAGGGGATACCGCTCCACCGATTGGGACGGGCAACATCTACCCCAGCCGGCCGGCGGACGGCGTGCCCGAGGGTCGGCGGCCCGCCGTCCTGCCTCGTCCTACGCGTGCCGGACGCACCCGTGAGGCCCGAGCACCGTCGCGGAGAGCCCACTCACCGGCCAAAGTGTGCGGAAGGTGTGCGTGGAGTGTGAGTTTTTCGTGGTCGGGCGGCTCCCCAAGCCTCAGACTGTACCCCGTAAGACAGATGAGATCGACCGACAGCGAGAGGAGCGAGGGAACGACGACATCCGGGATGCATGAGGCATCGACCCTCTCCACCAGGGAAAGGAGGTGAGCGCCACAGGAGAAGAGCACGGTCATCCAACCCACCCACACCGCGTACCACGTATCAGGAATTCAGCAGACCGATCACACTTGAAGGAGCACACGATGAACCGCACCGCACTGAGCACCACCCGAGTCACCCGCGGCGCTCGCTGCCTGCTCGCAGCGACGATCCTGGCCCTCGCCACCGCCCTGGTTGGGGGAATGTCGCACAGCCCAAGCGCAGCCCACTCGATCTGGGACAAGGGAACCACGGCAGCGGCCGGGGTCGCCAACGGGTCCGCGCTCCAATTTGGCCGCAATCTCTGAATCGCCCGTGGGCAGGCCCTTCGCTACACAGTGATCACGAAGGAGTACGCAATGACCCACAGAATCCTGGCAGCCGGCCTCTTGCTCACCGCGGGGTTAGGATCGCTCGCCGGTTCGACACCGACCACGCAGGCGGCAACGGGGCCGAGAAGCTGCGTCGGGCCGACGCTGGTTTCCCAGCACATCATCCCCGGCCCGCCGGAGCAGCTCGAGCAGCAGTGGCAGGACGCGAGCCCGATCACGCTGGTCAAGGTGGTCAAGCTCAAAAACGGCACCGAGTCGGACAACGCCCCCGGCAATACCGTGACCGTCTATCTCACCAAGACGAATCAAAGTAAGCCGACCCACTACAATCTTCGGGTTTATGCGCAGTGTGGAGCGTTCAGTCAGGCGAGGGGGGAATTCTAGCGGCACACCGCGTCGATCCCGGCGACCGGCGACGCGGAGTGACTGACCGTGTGACGGGCTCCCGAGCGGGGAGCCCGTCACTCATGCTTTCCACAGCGGGTGACACCCTCGTCCGGGGCAGCGCAGACCGCACATTGAACCCGGTGACGCTCCTGTAGCTTTCCAGGCTCCCGTAGACGGTCCACCGGCGGCGACAGTCCGGACGCAGCGTTGCGGACAGGCTCGCGTCGGTCGGCCGCGATTCGCCGGCCGATTGTCACCCTGTGCTCGTCGCGGTGGCGGCGGGTAATGTGCCAATGAGTATGAAAAAGGGTTCGCGTCACCCGCGACTGGCGGGAGAGTAATCAGGGCGAATCTTCTCCGCAGGAACGCCTAAACGCTCGGCAAGGCGTGTGATGGGCTCGCCGCTTCTGGCGCTTTCCCTACGGAGGGCGCGGAGCGTGTCGGAGTCGATGCGAACCGGTTGACTACTCACGTAGTCGATTGTAGAGCTGCGAGCGAGTCATGGTTCCTGCAGGGCTGCCATGAAGAGTGTCACTGCCCTGCTTGGGCTTACCTCGCGCGACCGTCGCCTACCCAACCGCCGCCAGCATCGCCTCAACGCGCACCGCATCCTCCTTCGCACCAAGCCGCCGGAAAATCGTCAGCGCCTGGTCGAGTGCCTCCGCCGCTCTGCCAGCCTCCCCTTGAGCCGCGTAGCAACCGCCGTGGACCAGGAGGACACGTGCCTCCGCGTACGGGAACGGCAGGCGGCGGGCAAGCACCAGGGCATCGTGCAGAGTGTGATCCGCTTCCTCATGGCGACCCAGCCGTGTTAACGTCAGCCCCCACACCCAGCACGCCTCCACCAGCGACGTCGGCTGGTCTCGCGCCCAAGCCAGCAGGCGCTCTCCAGTCTGTTCGGCGCGCCGGACGCTCTCCACGTCGTCTCGCGCCAGATAGGCGCGGACCAGCGTTGGCAGGAGCTCGCCGAGCTCGGCGTCGGCCGGAGCCGCCAGCGGCTCCAGCCGCTCAATCGCCGCCTCCGGCTGCCCGGTGAGGAGCTCCAGCTCGGCCAGAGACGCCGCGGCAACCTCGCGCGCCTGCCGTGCGTCAATCCTCTCAGCCATCCCCAGAGCCGCCTGCAGGTACCCACGTGCTTCGTCGAAATCTCCCCGCCGGAGCAGCAGATTCCCCATGCTCTGGAGGCCCCACGCCGCGTCGGGAGCGTCTCCCACTTCCTTTGCCAGTGCGACCGCCCGTTCGAGGTGCATCTGCGCGCCCTCCCAGTCGCCGAGGGTGATCAGCGTTCTGCCGAGATTGGCCAGGCAGTGACAGAGACGGCCGGGGTTACCAAGCCGCTCGGCCACGGTGAGCGCCTGTTCGGTGTACCGGCGCATGTCGTCGATAGCTCCCTGCCGCTCCAGGACGGCGCCCAGGTTGCTCAACGTGATGAAGAGGGTTGTGAGATCCCCGCCGGCCTGGACCAGCGGTAACGACGCTTCGAGTGCGTGCCGCGCCTCCTCCACGCGGCCGAGCTGGGCGAGGGCAGTTCCGCGGCGCATCTCCACCTCGCCGATGAGCCGTTCATCTCCCAACGTTCGCGCCAGCGCGCTCCCCTGCTCGGCAGCCGACAGCATCTCGGGGTAGCGGCCAAGCGGCATGTACAGATGCGCGAGTGCGATGTGCAGCGTCGTGAGGGCGCGAGCCGAACCGCCGGGGCCCAGCAGCTCGATCATTGGCTGGACACAGGCGATACCCTCCTCGACCGAGCCGCGCTGCCGGTGGACCCGCCCCAGGAGGGCCGTCGCGCGGGCTGCCGACTCCAGGTCCCGGTGCCGGCGGTATCGCTCAATCGCCGCGTTCAGCACGTCGATCGCGTCGTCGTAGCTCCCCACCGTGTAGAGCGCCTCTCCGAGCTTCTCTTCCACCCGCGCCAGCGCTGGCTCCGCGGCTCCGACGGATCCGAGGCGATCGCTCGCCGCCCGGTAGTATCCGACTGCAGCCTGGCTCGCATAGACGCTCGCCGCCCGGTCGCCGGCCCGCTCCAGCCAGGAAGCAGCTTCCGGGGCATGTGTCTGCGTGTAGTGGTACGCGATCATCTCGGCATACTCGTCGTTTGGGTAGAGGGCGGCAATCGAGCGGGCCGTTTTCAGATGCAGCTCGCGTCGCCGCCGCGCAACCAGGGTGCTGTACGCGACCTCACGCATGGTCACGTGCCGGAAAGCGTACTCCGGGTCCGCTAGCGCCGTGGGAAACGCAATCTCCGCTTGCTGCAAGGTGGTTAGCGGTAGCTCCAGCGCTGCCGGCTCGCACTCCATGACTTCGGCGAGCAACCGAACCGCGAAGCTGCGGCCGATAACGCTGCCCACCTGGGCCACTCCCTTCGCCCGGCTCTCCAGCCGGTCGAGGCGGGCGAGCAGGATTTCGGCGAGCGTGCTGGGAAGACGCGTGGCCCTGGCACCAACCAGAGTCGCCTGGCCGTTCCGTTTCTCGATTCCCCCCGCCTCTATCAGAGCTCGCAACAGCTCCTCTACAAAGAACGGATTGCCACCGGCCCGCTCGGCCAGATACCGGCGAAGCTCGGAGGTAAGCCCAATGTCCGCCGCCCAGCCTCCGAGGACTGCTCCGGCCAGAACGACCGCATCCGGCTCGCGCAGTGGCCGGAGCGCGATTCTCTCCGGCCATCCCCACCCGCCCCACGGCGGATTCCACCCGGGGCGCGCGGTGATCAACACCACCACGCTCCTTCCCGGCACGTCGACCAGTACCCCCTCCAGCGCCTCTTCACTGGCACGATCGATCCAGTGCAGATCCTCGAGCACCAGGACAACAGTGGACCGCTCCGCGAGCGCGCCCAGAACCGCGCGCAGACTGCGCACCAGAGCCTGGCGGCGAATGGCCGGCCCGGCACCCCCTACGGCGGAGTCCCCGGCAGGCAGACCGAGCACCTCGCCGAAGACGTCGATCGCTTCCTCTCGTATCGCCGCCTGCCGCCCTTCGAGGATGGGTGCCAGTGCCAGCTCCAGCCCGGCGCCAATATCTTCGGCCTTCTCCGTCTCTCGGATATTGCAGAGGTCGCGGATGAGATCTCCGACCAGCCACAGGCTGATCTCCTGCCCGTAGGAGAGACACCGTGCCCGGATGACCCGGATGGGACTGCCTGCCGTGGCGAGTCGTCCCACCGTTTCGGCCACGAGCCGGCTCTTGCCGATCCCCGGCTCGCCCACCACCGTCACGATTCCGCCCTCGCCTTCCTGCCCGCGGCGCCAGGCCTCGAGTAATTGGGCCAGCTCGCGTTCGCGTCCCACGAACGGAGCCACCTGCCCGTACGCCTCCCAGGGCTCGGTTGACCGGCCGCGCACTCGGCCGGCGGGATACCCGGCAACGGTTCCCGCTTTCCCCTTGAGGATCAGCGGCCGCGGATCGCGATACTCGATGCGCTGACGCGTGAGGTGCATCGTCTCAGCCCCGACCAGCACCTCACCGGGCTCGGCGGCTGCCTGGAGACGTGCCGCCGTGTTGATGGTGTCGCCGCTGACGGCAACATCCTGCTTTCCCGCCGCATCCCAGGCGCCCGCGACCACTTCGCCGGTATTGACGCCGATCCGAATTGCGAGATCATGTTGCCAGGTTTCGCGAACGCCGGCTGCTACAGACCGCAGGGCCGCCTGCATCTCGAGCGCGCAGAGCACCGCCCGCTCGGCGTCGTCCTCATGGGCAACCGGCACGCCGAAGAGCGCCAGCACCGCGTCGCCGGCGTACTTCTCCACCGCGCCGCCGTAGCGCTCGATCTGCTCCGCCATCGCACCAAAGTAGGCTCGCTGTACTTCCCGAACGTCCTCCGGATCGAGCTGTTCGGCAAGTGGAGTGAAGCCGACGAGATCGCAGAAAAGGGCGGTCACCAGGCGCCGCTCCTCCGACGACAGAGGCGCCGGCGATCGTCCCGGCTCGGGCGTCGCGGCAAGCGAAGTCCCGCAGTCGCCACAGAATCGTTTGTCCGCGGGATTCTCGGCGCCGCAGGCCGCGCAAATGCGTGACAACTCGGCGCCGCAGTCACCACAAAAGCGCTTCCCAGCCGGAATGGATCGGCCGCAGGCCGGACAGGCTACCTCCGCTCCGTCCATGGTGCTCTCACCATAGCAGCAGCTTGACGAGTTCAGCCACCAGGGTGCAGACGCTCTGCCGCGATGAGGTGCTCACTCCTTCCCGCCGGTGGCACAACCGGAAAAGGAACCGATCTTCCGGCCCATTCGCCACTGCCCTGGCCGGAGCGCGGCTGGCTTTTCCGGCCGCCGGTCACCCTCAGCTCTGCGTTCTCAGTCGCTCCCGACCGAAGCCTGGCGCTCACCGCTCATTGCTACATCAGTCCTTCGCTGCATTCCTCCAACTTCCGGGGATCGAGGACGTGGATATGACCTCGATCGAGACGGACTATCCCCTGGTCGGCGAATGCGCTGAGGTGCTTGTTCACGCTCTCGCGCGTTGCGCCCAGCATGCTGGCGAGCTGCTGCTGGGTGATGCGGAACGAGCTGTGATGGCGGCCCGAGCCGTCAGACTCGAGGACCCCCTGCTCGGCAAGGCGGAGCAGCCGCCGTGCCAGCCGGCTGCGAATATCGAGTAGCGCGAGCTCGTCGGCGAGATCGGTGCAGCGCCGCAGCTGCGCCACGACGGCGGCGAGGCAGGTCAGCACGGCCCGCGGGTGTGCCTCGACAAAGGCCCGGAAGGCGGACCGGGAGAGGAACAGGCAGGTACAGTCGTCAATGGCGGTGGCGCTGGCCGAGCGCGGCTCCTGGTCGAAGAGCGCCAGCTCGCCAAAGTACTCGCCCGCCTCGCAGACGCCGTAGATCAGCTCGTCGCCGTCCGGATTCTGACGGCTGATGCTGACGTGCCCATCGACCACGATGTACAGGCCGTCACCACGATCTCCTTGCATGAAGATCAGCTCGTTCCGCCCGTAGGAGCGGCGCACCACCTGTCCGGAAAGTCCATCAAGCTCGGCGGGCACGAGATCCCTGAACAGGGTGACATCCCGCAAGGCCGCAGTGTCCGTCTCCGCCGCCATCGTCGTCTCCGCCTACCCAGCCAACGTCAGGGAATCCGCTCGTCGTCCCACGGTAGCATCACCCTAGCCAGATCACAACCGTCGTGGCACGCCACGTCCGCCCTTCGAAACCTGGGCCGCGCGCCTCGGTGCCCGACTCCGTTCACAACCCTGCCGGCCACGATCCCCTCCCACGCCGACGAGCTGGCCGCGGCGCCGGATCGGGCGGTCCACCGTAAGCTCCGCGGGCAGCTGCCGCGTGGCGCGGTCATCATCCGCCAGGGGCAAGGTCGGCGACAGGTTCTACACCGTCGCTCGCCGCGACGACTTCCAGGAGCTGCAAGACCACGCCGAGTTCAAGCTGGCGGCTGCGGCCGGGCCGTGAGGCTACTTCCGCTCTCCGCTGTGGTCCGCAGCACAAGCGCCGATCACCGGCAACGGGCGCAAAGTCAGGTGGACCGACGGACGCGGATCCTGCCAGGTTCAACAATGACAATGCTGCCATGCAGATCCTCGAGGTCACGCCGATCCAGGAGAGCCGACACCGCGGTTATCACCGCAGCAACGTTTTGAGTATGTGGCCTGATGACGATGACGCCAGGATGTCCACCGGGCAGTGTCGCCGGCGCAGCGAATCCGCGGTCAAGCGTCATGAGCATCCGTCCCGCAGATAGTGCCGCTCGCGCGAGCTCGACATCCGGCTTCCCAGCTTGCCGTTCATTGTGAACAGTGTCGGCATCGTGGCCGTGGTCGCGGAGCAAAACCTCCGCCTGCCGGGGCATGTTTTCGTCGAGCTTAACCTTCACTGGGCGGGTATGGTCGTTACTTCCTCCCGCGCCAGCTCAGCAGCGTACGCGATCGCGGCCTTGATTCCGTCGCGGGTCAGCGATGGATACTCGTCGAGGATCTCCCGTTCAGAAAGTCCCGCCGCCAGATTGTCCAGAATGACGCTCACCGGAATACGAGTGCCACGGATGCAGGCCTGGCCGTGGCAAATCGCCGGATCGATGGCAATGAGTGAAAGGTGGTCCACTGCTTAGCCTACTACGGGGTGCTGTTCGGGATCGCGTCGAGAGCCCCTGTCATGCCAGGTCCGCCCGTCGAAACCTGGGCACACCCCTTCGGGCTCAACTCGTTCAGGTAACCGCACACCGGCGCCTCGGTGCCCGGCTCCGTTCACAAAGCTGCCTGCCGTGAGGGACGGTCATCATCCGGCAGGGCGACACCGGCAACAGGTTCTACACGATCGCTCGAGGCCGCGTGGAAGTGGATATCGCCGAGAACGGCCACCACCTGACGCGCGAGCTCGGTCCCGGCGACTTCTTCGGCGAGATCGCACTGTTACAGAACGTCCCGCGCACCGCCACGGTGCGGGTGATCCAGCGCATCACCCAGAGGGTGATGCGCCGCGACGACTTCCAGGAATTGCAGGACCGCGCCGCGGAGTTCAAGGAATCCCTCTGGCAGACGGCGACTGCAAGGCTCCAGGACTCGACCGACTTCAAGCTGGCGCCTGCGGCGAGACCGTGAACGGCTTCTTCTCGTCCAGGCTATCGTCCCAGTTGACCTACCGTCGGTGATCACAATCTAGCGAGGGGAATGCCTCGGTCTCCCGCCAGCCGCCGAGCGTGCAACAGAG
>DATGJB010000218.1:0-31836 GCA_035295425.1 Chloroflexota bacterium
GATCCAGAGCGTCGCCCACAACCCGCGGGCCAGCAGGATGGCAACGTTGATCTGAAAGCCGCCCGCCTGGAGCGCCTTCTGGAACCGGCCGGAGGCGGCACGCGAAATCACATAGGTGAAGGCGGCAACCGCCACCGCCCAGCCGAGCGCCGGCAGGGCGGCTGCTAGAAAGTCGACGATGGGATGCAAGCTGCCGAGCGGCCGCTGCGCTGCCACGAGCATCGTCGACACCGCTACGCCGGGCCCGCGCCCCGCGCCGGCGCGCCGTGCCCGAGCGGGAAGGGCGGCGCCGATGGGTCTCGGCTGAAGCTACGATGTCTATCCATTCACGTCAATAGTAGCGACCCTCGCTGCCCGCGCATTGCCGGCGACCCGCCGCCCCCGGTCAACGCTCACTCCGCCCAGACCTTCCGCCACGACTGCTACGTCCACGCGGCCTTGCGTGTACGGTGGCGGAACGAGCGGTAGCGATGCGACCAGCACGGTTCGGTCTCGCGCCCAGCGATGGAGCGGCAGCCAGTCCAGGGTGGGGCTGTCCCGGTCGACGTGCCAGCCGCTCGACCATGCGGGATGGCGGCCTCCGTACACCGGGCTCAGGGCGAACTCCACACGGGCCGAGGTCGAGAGAGGACTCCCGACCCGCCAGTACGTTTCCACCTCGATCGCCGGTCGCGAGCGATTGACGAAGCCGTAAGAGGGATGGACGCGAATGCCCAGCAACCGCAGTTGTGCCCACCCGGCATGGAGTGGCGCGTAACTGGGATTCGCCGGCACGGCGAAGTTGAAAAAGGAGGCCGGCAGACGTCCGTTCCGCGCGCCCCGCCGCAGAATCAGGATGCCGTCGCTTGCCGCCGCGACGCCGTAGCCGTTCGCGAGGAGCCGCAGCGCCAGGCTATGGAGCGTGTGAGGCTCGACCGGTTCCGAGGGAATCGACGCGTCAAGCGCGACGTACTGCGCCGGCGGCCCGTTCGTCGGGTGCGTCACCGGCAGCGTGTAGATCCAGCGGCGATCAGAGAGATGGGGCTGGATCTCGTCTGCCGCGGCCGCGACCGCCGCCTGCGGGATAAGCCCGAGCAGGCGCCGCTCCAGCGCCTGGTGCCGTCCGGCCGAGGGGATCGCGTAGCCCCGGGCCAGCGGGCTGAACCCGAACTGCCACGAATCGAAGAGCGACGCGACGAGCACGATGGCGGCCAGCGCCGGGGCCAGCATGCGAGGCGGACCGCCCCTGCCAGCCGTCCGGGCGCAGGCGGCAACGCCGATCGCCGCGGCGGCGACGATGAACGGAATGAGCTCCGTTGAATACTGGTAGAAGCCGCTGTACATGCGGGGGTCGGCGCTCAACTCGTTGATAGCCAGGCTGGGCAGCGCCAGGAGCAGGACCGGGAGCCCCACCAGCGGCACGTACCCAAGGGGATGGAGCAGGTAGGTGAGGTAGTCCAAGCGCGGAGTCGAGGTGAGGGTCCGGGCCACGAGGCCGGGGTGCCGTAACGGCGACAGGATCACTCCGAGCATCCCGTGCCCAAGATAGGCGTACCGCGCCAGATACGGTGACCGGCCGGAAGGGTTCGCCGCCGGGATGATCCAGAGCGTGCAGACCAGGAACCAGCCAAGTCCGCACGCGACGGCCATGAAGCCGGCGTACCAGCGGCGGCGGATCAATAGGTACAGCCCCATCATCGCGACGAGCAGACCGACTTCCTCCTTCGTGGCGGCCGCCAGCGCCGCAGACACCGCGAATGGAAACGTCGCCCCCCGGAAGAGGAATAGGAGCGCCAGCATGAGAAACGTTGCGCTCAGCGTCACAGCGTGAAAATCGTCCAGGACGGCGTTCTGCAGGCTTGGATGGAGCAGGAATGCCGCGGGGAACACCAGCGAGAGCCATGGCCGGCCCATCATGCTTCGAGCCAGGAGGTAAGCGGGAAGGGCTCCCAGAGCAACTACTACGGCCTGCAGCACGAGCAAGGTCTCCGGGCCACCGTGCAGCAGGTAGAGCGCGGCGATCGGAAGCAGCAACGGTTCGACGTGGATGGCGAGCCGGGATGTCAGCACGCGGCCGCCGGCTGGCATGTCGGTGAACCAGAACAGTCGGCCGTGCAGCGTGTTCCAGACCGCCTGGTCCATATGACCCAGGTCGTACGCGTGGGACTGAAACGCCAGGTGGCGAGCGACGCTGAGCCAGGAGTACAGCACGGCATCACCGGCGATCAGCACGGCGAGGATGATCCACGGCAGCCAGCGGAGCCACTGTCGCTCGCCCGGAACGTCGCCGGCGGCGTCGACCCAGAAGGGAGCGCCGGCCGTGGTCACGGCCGGTCGGGACGCGGCACCGTCTCGCGCGCCGGCGAGGCGGCGGGCAGCAGCAAGGCCCCGGCGATTCCCGGTAGCGCGGTGTTCATGAAGAACATGAGAAATGCGGCGAGGGCGGCATGAGCCGGCGGGACGCCGTAGTGCCGGAGCAGAAGCACCGCCGCTCCTTCGCGCACTCCGAGCCCCGCCACGGTCACCGGCAGCACGTTGGTGAGAATCACCAGCGGGAAAGTCAGGAAGACCACGTCGGCCGCCGGGGCCTTCCAGGAGGACAGCACGACTGCGAATTGCACCAGGACCACCGCGAAGGAGGCCGCGGTCAGCCCCAGGAAGATCGTCGTCGACCGCCTGTTGAGCGATTCCAGCGCACCGAGCGCCCGGGCAATCTGATCCGCCAGCGGCAGCCGCCGTGCCGCTCCCTGCAGGACACGCGCCGGCAGCTGCGGCCGGTAAACAAATACGAGCCCCAGAGCCGTCGCGGCAGCCAGTACAACACCCAGTGCCGGGCTCACCAGCACCCAGGCGCCGGCCACCGATAGCAGAGCCAGCACCAGCACGTCGAACCCTTTGTCGATCAGCACCAGCGCTCCGATCTTGATCTTGCGCGGGTCGCGGACGTACGCCGCCCGCACCACCTCGCCGAGTCGAGCCGGCGTGACCAGCGCCAGTCCCATCCCGCCTACCAGAGAGAACAGAGCCTCGCCGAACCCCGCCTGAATCCCTGCCGCTTCCAGCATCAGGCGCCAGCGCAACGCCTTGAGATACAGAAATGGGACCGTCAGGGCGAGCCCGAGGGCCAGCGCGCCGGGCGAGACCGACGACAGCGCACCGGCGATCTGTTGCGGCCGGACCTTCAACAACACCAGCGCGAGCAGGCCGAGAGTTAGCCCGTACCGCACCCAGCGATTCGCATACACTCCCCGGAGCGCTTTCACAGCCAAGGATAGCGTCTGCCGCCGGAGCTCCAATGTCAGTTCGGCAGGCGACGCAAAACAGTTGCCGAAATCTACCGATCGTCGTATACTTTGGTACCACTGCCTCGGCCGCTTTTCGAGGCGCTCTTCTCTCCAAGGAAACCTGAATCGTGTCGGTTGCTACCGTTCCGCACGAGCTCCCCGGGGACGTCTCCCCGTCGGTCGAGCTCCTCATGTCCGAGGCGGGCTCGTACCTGCCGCCGCAGGCGGTACAGCTGCTAGAGCGCGCCTACGAAGTGGCCGAGACCGCACACGCTGGCCAGTTCCGCAAGTCAGGCGAGCCGTACGTGGTCCACGCCGTCGCCACCGCCTACTATCTGGCGAAGCTGCACCTCGACGTGACGTGCATCGTCGCCGGCCTGCTCCACGACACGATCGAGGACACCGAGCTGACCTTCGACGACCTGGAACGCGAATTCGGCCACGCAGTAGCGCGGATCGTCGAGGGCGTATCCAAGTTCGGGGAGATCGGACACCGCCACCGCCTGTGGGCCACCGATCGAACGGAGAGCGAGATCAAGCGGGACCGGAGCGACCTCGCCAAGCAGCAGGCTGAGAACGTCCGCAAGATGTTCCTGGCGATGGCCGAGGACCCCCGAGTCGTCATCGTGAAGCTCGCCGACCGGCTCCACAACATGCGCACGCTCGAGTATCAGCCGCCACACAAGCAGCGGCGCATCGCACTCGACACGCGGGAAATCTACGCGCCGCTGGCCGGCCGACTGGGCATCGCGCAGATCAAGACACCATTAGAGGACTTCGCCTTCAAGTATCTGGAGCCCGACGCCTATCGCTGGCTGGTCGCCCAGCTGGCCGAGGAGCGAGCCTCCCGCCAGAGCTACATCGAGCAGATGGGCGACAGTCTCCGCGCCACCCTGGCTCAGCACGGGATCGAGGCGGAGGTTACCGGCCGGGCCAAGCACCTCTGGAGCATTTACAAGAAGCTGCGACGCCCCGAGATCAACATGGATCTCACTCGGATCTACGATCTTTTCGCTTTGCGCGTGGTCGTCGACGAGGTTGCCGAGTGCTATCAGGCTCTCGGGCTCGTTCATGCCCTCTGGCAGCCGATCCCGGGCCGGTTCAAGGACTACATCGCCACGCCGAAGAACAACGGCTACCGCTCGCTCCATACGACTGTGTTCGCCGACACCGGACGCGCTACCGAGATTCAGATTCGTACTCATGCAATGCACGAGGTCGCGGAGTTCGGCGTCGCCACCCACTGGTACTACAAGGAGAAGGGCAAGTCGGCCAGCCTGCCACAGCCGCTCGCCGACTGGATCAGCGCGCTGACCGAGTGGCAGAACGAGCTCAATCCGGATGCAGCGGAGTTCGTCGACACCCTCAAGACCGACATGTTCAGCGGCCAGGTGTTCGTGTTCACGCCGCGCGGCGACATCGTCGACCTGCCGGTCGGTTCCACGCCGATTGACTTTGCCTACCGCATCCACACCGAGCTCGGCCACCGGACGATCGGCGCCAAGGTCAACGGCCAGATGGTGCCCCTCGATACGCCGCTTCAGACCAACGATCGGGTTGAAGTTCTTGCCACCAAGACGGCGCACGGTCCCGGCCGCGACTGGCTGCAGTTCGCGGCCACCCAGAACGCCCGCCAGAAGATACGCCAGTGGTTCAAGCGCCAGAAGCGCGAGGACAATATTGCCCGCGGACGCGAGCTGCTCGACGCGGAGCTCCGCAAGCTGGCGCAGGCGACTCTCAACGAGATTCGCCCCGAGGTGCTGCAAGACGCGGCCACCCACTTCGCCTTGCGCGGACCGGACGATATGTACGCGCTGCTCGGCCACGGGGACCTGAGCGTTCACCAGGTAGTGAACCGGCTCGGCCTTCTGCCGCACCGTGAGGAAGAGCTCCCGCTGGAGGCGCCCCCGGCGCCGGCCCCGCCCGGCGAGGTCAGGGTTCTTGGTGTAGGCGACCTCCTGACGCGCCTCGCCACCGACTGCCAGCCCGCGCCCGGCGACGAGATTGTCGGCTACATCACCCGCAATCGCGGCGTGACGGTGCACCGCACCGACTGTCCCCGCATCCGGGCGGAAAAGGAGCGCGAGCGGCTGGTGCATGTCGACTGGGGACTGCGCGACGAGCGGCAGCTGTACACCGTGTCAATCATGATCGACGCCTGGGACCGGGCCGGGCTGCTGCGGGACATCACCATCGCCGTCGCCGACGAGCGCGTCAACATGACGTCCGCGGCCGCGACCACCAGCGCCGACGGTCGCGCCTCGATCACCGCGACCCTGCGCATCGGCGGCATCGACGAGCTGTCGCGCGTGTTCGCACGCATCGAGCGCGTGCGAGGCGTGCTCGAGGTGCGGCGCCTGGGCCGAGCCCGAGCTGGAAGCGCCCCGGCGTGATGCCGCGGTTCGACGCTGCCGGCCGACGCGCGGTGCTACCATTTGCCCAGTTCTGAGTAGGAGGGCGCGGGTGCAGACCGACAGCCTGGCGGACCCAGTCGCCGCATACGACGCGCGTCCCTGGTTGAAGCAGTATCCCCCCGACGTCCTACCGTCACTCGACTATCCCGCCCAGACGATCTGGGAGCTGCTCGAGGTCACCACGCGGGGCTACGGTCAGCGCGCCGCCTTCATCTTCCAGAACCACGCCATGTCGTTCGAGCGATTGCGCCGCGACTCGGCGCGCATGGCCGGCGCACTCCGGCAAGCCGGCGTCGGCAAGGGTGACGTCGTTCTTGTGCTCCTTCCCAATACCCCGCATTTTCCCGTCAGCTACTACGGCACCGTGCGGCTGGGAGCAGCGCTCGCGTCGGCGCCCCCGAACTCGGTAGAGCGTGAGATAGAGAACATCATCAAGGATTCAGGGGCGCGGGTGATCGTGACCCTTGACCTGCTCTACGACAAAGTCGCCGGCGCCTGGGAGCGCAACGGGGTGGAGCGCGTGGTCGTCGGATCGGTTGCCGACTTCATGCCGCCCTGGATTCGGGCTGCCGGTACCGTCACCAAGAAGATCCCGCGACCCGCCACGCCGGTTCCCTATGGACTCCGCGTGATTCGCATGCGGGCCTTTCTGCGCAGCGGGGACGGCGTCGACAGCACGGCCGCGGTCAGCCCCGACGACATTGCCCTCCTGCAGTACACCGGCGGCACGACCGGACTGCCCAAAGCCGCCATGCTGACGCATCGTAGCCTGCTCGCCAACGCCCGCCAGATGAAGGGGTGGTTCCCTCACCTGCGGGACGGGAAGGAGACAATCCTGGCGGTTCTCCCCTTCTTCCATGTCTACGGGGTCACACTGGCAATGAACGCCGGTCTGCTGCTGGCAGCGACGACCATTCTCATTCCGCGCCCAATCATTTCCGACATCCTAGAGACCATCGCCAGGTACCGGCCGACCATCTTTCCCGGGGTGCCGACGCTCTTTGTCGCGGTTGTCCACGACTCCCGCACGCGCAACTTTGACCTGTCCTCGATCGACGTCTGTGTCAGCGGCGGCGCGCCCCTCCCAACGGAGCTGAAGCGAGAGTTCGAGCGCATCACCGGTGGACATCTCTACGAGGGATACGGGCTGTCCGAGGCGTCGCCCTTGACTCACGCCCACCCATACAACGAGACCGCTCCGGTAGGGAGCATGGGCCTTCCGGTTTCCGATACGGCTGCGCGCATCCTCGACGACGAAGGCCGGTGCGCGCCGGTGGGCTCGACCGGCGAGCTGGTGGTTCGCGGACCGCAGGTCATGGCCGGTTACTGGCGGCGCCCCGAGGAGACGGCCGAGGTCCTGAACGATGGCTGGCTGCGAACCGGCGACATTGCTCGCATGGACGAAGACGGCTGGTTCTACCTGGTCGACCGCAAGAAAGACCTGATCATCACCGGAGGCGAGAATATCTACCCTCGCGAGGTGGAAGAGGTGCTGTTCGAGCATCCTGCGGTGAAGGAGGCTGCGGTCGTGGGCGTTTCTCACCCCTTCGGCGGAGAGATCGCGAAGGCTTTTGTGGTACTGAAACCCGGTATGTCCGCCACGAAAAAGGACATCACGCAGTTTGCCGCGGAGCGCCTCGCCAAGCATAAGGTCCCGCGGGCTGTCGAATTTCGCGACGAGCTTCCTAAATCGCCGGCCCAGAAGGTGCTGCGGCGCGTCCTGGCGGACGAGGAGCGCGAGCGGCAGGCAAAGCGAAGGCCGCAGCGGTCCTGAGCCATCGGCTCATGTCTCCTCGATCGAACTCTCTGCCTGCGTCGCGTCGGGCTCGTCCGACTCGAGCGGCAGGTCATCCGACAGAGGCAGATTGCGCGCGGCGGACAGCCGGCGGGTAGCAGCCGAGGCCGCCGAGTAGCCGAAACCGCGTCGCTGTAGGAATCCCACCATGCGGCGGAAGAACTCCCGCTCCCCCACGCGGCCGTATGAGCGAAGACGCTGCGACCCGGCTCGAAACGCCAGCTCCTCCTCATCGCCAATATCCTGCAGCGCGTCCTCCACGACCTCGGATTCCACGCCTTTGAGTCGGAGCTCGCCACGAAGCGCATGCGAGCCGCGCGGTCGGAACGCCTGACGGTTCTCGACCCAGAAACGAGCAAACTCCCGGTCGTCCAGGAGTCCCAGTTGCTCCAGCCGTTCGAACACGCGCGCCGCCAGGTCGGGAGCGATCTTCTTGCGGCGGAAGTAGTCTTCGAGCTCGCGCCGGCTACGCGGTCGGTACGAGAGGAAGTTCAGGGCCGCGCCATAGGCTCGCTCGACGAGATCGTCGCCCTTGAGCCGCTCGATGTCTTCGGGGCTGAGCTCATCACCTTCCCGGAGGCCGGCCGATACAACCAGCAGGCGGGACGCGCCGAAACCAAACTTTCCATCCAGAAACACATTGATGCGTTCCGGATCATGCTGTTGTTGTTCCAGAGCAGTGATAACCGTCATCTCATTCCGTGCAAATTGTGCCGTCAATTATGTAAGATCAGTGCTATACTCTGTCGTTAGCGACAGGGCGGATCGCAGCCCGGAGCCGCCGTGCAAGACCTTATCTCCCAGATTCTCTCTTCATTTTCCCGCTTCAACGCCTCCAGCGCGCTCGATATCCTTATCGTCGCCCTGCTCTTCTACGGCGTGCTCATGCTGGTCCGCGGCACGCGAGCCGACCAGGTGCTGCGTGGCGTCATCGTCCTCTTCATCTTCTTCGCCATCGTCGCCGCGCTCTTTCATCTGACGGTCGTCGATTGGCTGCTCCGCAACTCCCCAGTCGTCCTGCTGGTCGCCATCCCGATCATCTTCCAGCCCGAGCTGCGCCGCGCGCTGGAGCAGGTCGGACGAACCAGCGCCATTATCAACCACCCGCTCGCAACGCTCTCGACGCCGCTTCAGTCCACCACCTGCGACGAAGTAGTCGACGCGGTGCAACGGCTCGCCGAACGCCACTATGGGGCGCTGCTGGTCCTGGAAGGCGCGACCGGTCTCGACGACTTCGTGCGCAGCGGTGTGCGCGTCGACGGCGAAGTCACGAGCGATCTGCTGGTGACGATATTCTTCGTGCACTCGCCGCTTCACGACGGCGCCGTGATCGTGCGGGGCGACCGTGTCCTGGCAGCCGGTTGCGTCCTGCCCCTGTCGGAGAGTCCGGCCGCCCTGGGCCGCGGGACGCGGCATCGTGCCGCTCTGGGGATCTCCGAGCAAACCGACGCGTCGTGCATCATCGTCTCCGAGGAAACCGGCCAGATCTCGCTGGCTCGCGGGTCGCATCTCACTTCGGATGTGTCGATCGTCTGGCTGTCTCGCTACCTGCAGGCATTCTTCAACACGCGGCAGCAGTCGGCTGAAGAGCAGCTCGTGGCGGCGGGCAGCTAGACCATGGCGGAACGTGCGCGTGGCGACGTATCAAGGTCCGCTTATCCGCGATCCCGCACCTTCGGAAACGCCGCACTTGGAGCGCAGCGGCAGTTCTCGTGGCTCTGGAGCCGCGAGTCGCTCCTCCGGCTGGCACTGTCCCTCGTGCTGGCGGTTGCCCTGTGGCTCTACATTACCGAGAAGGAGAACCCGGCGGTGCTCGACTACGGTCAGGCGCTGCCGATCACGGTGCAGAACCTGAGCCGGGCATTCACGCTGACAAACAGCCCCGGCACGGTGAGCCTGCGCATCCGCGTCGATAATCCGAACGTGCTGGTCACGCCGTCGAACTTCCGCGTCTATGTGAATTTGATCGGGAAGGGGCCCGGCGTGTATCGGGCGGTTCCGGTGCAGGTTGAGACCACGACGTCTGGGATCCACGTCGTCCAGGTGACTCCCAGCACGGTCGACATCGCCATTGAGAAGGAGGTTACCGCGAACATTCCCGTCCACGTGGGACTCGAGCATACCGTTCCGGTCGGGTACACGCTGCTTCCTCCGCAGCTCAATCCGACCACCCTCCAGATCAGCGGTCCGGCGTCGATAGTGTCGCAGGTGACACGGGCCTCGGTGGGCCTCGACCTGCGCAACATTCGGTCCACCATCCAGATCTCGGAGAAACCGCTGCTGGTGGACAATCAGGGCCTCTCGGTTGCCGGCTCGTCCACGTTGATTGTTTCGCCTCCGATCGTCACGATCACCGCGCCGATACGCGCCCTGCAAAGCTACAAGACGATGCCGCTACTCGTGCCGCTGCGCGGCCAGCCGAAGCCCGGCTACGGCATTGGCGCCGAGTCGGTCCAGCCCGCCGAAATCACCGCGCAGGGGTCGCCGACCCGCTTGACCAAGGTTTCCACCGTCAGTACGTATCCGATTTCCCTCTCGCACCGCGGCGCCGGAACGTTCAAGCAGCGAGTCGGAATCCAGCTGCCGAAGGGAGTCACTTCCAGCACGCGCTCCGCAATTGTCACAGTGCAGTTGATTCCGGTGGCCTCGAGTAGCTCGATTCAGGTCGGAGTCGCGCCCGAGTTCGTTCAGCGCGGGCTGACCGCACGGGTCGGGCCGGCCTCGGTATTCGTGACCGTGGTGGGCCCGGCCTCGAAACTGGCGAGTGCCGGCGGTAGCATGCGGGCCGTCCTGAATCTGGCCGGCTATGGAGTCGGCACGTTCCAGCTCGCTCCGACTATTGAGGCACCGAGAGGTCTCACGGTAGGAGAGGTGAACCCGCCGTTGGTAACGGTCACTATCCAGTCGCAGGTTCCGTAGGCGGCTCAGCCGGCCAGCGCTTCTCTCGCTACCTCGAGCACCTGCCGCAGAAACTGGCCGGTGTACGAGGCCGGGTTGGCGGCGATGGCTTCCGGCGTGCCCTGTGCCACAATCGCGCCGCCGGCGTCTCCCCCTTCCGGACCCAGGTCCACGATCCAGTCGGCGGTCTTGATGACGTCCAGATTGTGCTCGATGACGACCACTGTGTTCCCCGCATCGACCAGGCGATTCAAGACCAGAAGCAGTTTCTCCACATCCGCGAAGTGCAGGCCGGTAGTCGGCTCGTCGAGGATGTACAGCGTCTTGCCGGTCGCCCGCTTGCTGAGCTCGGTGGCCAGCTTGATCCGCTGTGCCTCACCGCCGGACAGCGTGGTGGACGGCTGACCGACGCGAATGTAGCCCAGACCGACGTCTCGCAGGGTACGAAGCTTGTTCGCGATCGAGGGCATGTTTTCGAATAGCTGGAGGGCTTCTTCAACCGTCATATCGAGCACATCGCTGATGCTCTTGCCTTTGAACTTGATCTCCAGCGCCTCGCGGTTGTACCGCTTCCCCTTGCACACTTCGCACGGCACGTACACGTCGGGAAGGAAGTGCATCTCGATCTGGATGATGCCTTCACCGCGGCAAGCCTCGCAGCGGCCACCCTTGACGTTGAACGAGAAGCGACCGGCCTTGTACCCGCGGATGCGGGCTTCCGGCATCTGAGCGAACAGCTCCCGGATCGGCGTGAACGCGCCCGTGTAGGTGGCGGGATTCGAGCGCGGTGTTCGTCCGATCGGCGACTGGTCGATATCGATTACCTTGTCAAGATTGTGCGCCCCTTCCAGCCCGCCGAAGGCGCCGGGCCGCTCCCGGTGCCGCTGCAGCTCCTGAGCGACCGCCTTGTACAGAATCTCGTTGACGAGCGTGCTCTTTCCGGAGCCGGAAACACCGGTCACACCGACAAATGCGCCCAGTGGGAAGGCAACGTCGATGTTCTTGAGGTTGTTCTCCCTGGCACCCCGCACTACAAGCGCCTGGCCGTTTCCCGGCCGCCGGCGCGGTGGCGTACGAATCTGTCGCTTTCCGCTCAGATACTGCCCGGTGATCGATTCCGGAGCCCGGATGATATCCTCCAGCTCGCCCTCCGCGACCACGTAGCCGCCGTGCTCGCCGGCTCCCGGCCCGATGTCGACCAGGTGATCGGCCGCCCGCATGGTTTCCTCGTCGTGCTCGACCACGATCAACGTGTTGCCGAGGTCTCGCAGGTGCTCGAGCGTCCGAATGAGACGGGCGTTGTCTCGCTGGTGCAGTCCGATGCTCGGCTCGTCCAGGATGTAGAGCACGCCCATCAGACCGGATCCGATCTGCGTCGCCAGCCGGATGCGCTGTGCCTCGCCTCCCGCCAACGTCGCGGCGGTCCGATCCAGGGTGAGGTAGTCGAGACCGACGTCCAGCAAAAACCGGAGTCGGGCACGGATTTCCTTGACCACCTGACGCGCGATCAGCCGCTCTCGGTCGGTCAGCTCGCACTCGCCCTTGGCCACCGGCGCTTCCCCGAATAACATGGCGAAGTAACGGCCGGCGTCGCGGATCGACATGGTGGTGACCGCGACTATGGAGCGGCCGCCGACCGTCACGGCCAGAGCCTCGGGCCGCAGCCGGGCCCCCCGGCAGGCGTCACAGGGCACCGCCGTCATGTACTGTTCGATTTCGCCCCGCATCCAATCGCTCTCGGTGTCGTGGTACCGCCGCTCGAGGTTCGGCAGCACGCCCTCGAAGTGAACGTGCATCGCACGACGCCCGTGACGCTTGAGCGTTATCACGTCGTCTCCGCTGCCGTGCAGAATCTTTTCGATATGCTCGGGAGCGAGCCGGTCAACCGGTGTGTCGACGCTGAAGCCGTAGCGGTCGGCCACCCCGGCCAGCAGCGAAAAGTAGTAGGGGCTCGACGTGCCCGAGCGGGCCCACGGCTGAACCGCGCCTTCCGCCAGCGAGAGACGGCGGTTGGGAATGACCAGGTCTGGATCGAGCACCTTCCTGATACCGAGCCCCGTGCACTCGGGGCAGGCGCCGTGCGGGCTGTTGAAGGAGAAGGTTCTCGGCGCAATCTCCGGAATCGAAATGCCGCAGTAAACACAGGCGAAGTGCTCAGAAAACAGGCGCGGCTCCGCTTCCATCTCCTGGATCAGAACGATGCCCTCGCCGAGACGCAGAGCCGATTCGATCGAATCTGTGATGCGTGAGATGTCGGCCTGTCGCGCTTCGGCGTTGTGTTCGGGCAGCACGATCCGGTCGACGACGATCTCGATGTCATGCTGCTTGTACTTGTCGAGCGAGATATCCTCGGCAAGGTCTCGCACCTCGCCGTCAACCCGGATCCGCACGTAGCCCGCCCGGCGGGCGTCCTCGAAGACATGGCGGTACTCGCCCTTCCGTCCCCTCACGACGGGTCCCAGAATCATGATGCGCGTCCCGGCGGGCATCGCCATCACGTCGTCGACGATCTGTTCGACTGTCTGGCGCGAGATCTCGCGGCCGCAGTTCGGACAGTGCGGATGGCCCGCCCGGGCATACAGGAGACGCAGATAGTCGTAGATCTCCGTCACCGTACCCACCGTGGAGCGCGGATTGTGGCTCGCGCTTTTCTGGTCGATGCTGATCGCCGGAGACAGCCCGTCGATATGATCGACATCCGGCTTATCCATCTGACCGAGAAACTGTCGGGCGTACGCGGAGAGCGACTCGACGTAGCGGCGCTGTCCCTCGGCGAAAATCGTATCGAACGCCAGGCTCGACTTACCGGAGCCGGAGATGCCGGTGAAGACGACGAGCTTCCCACGAGGAATCGTGAGATCGACGTTCTTCAGATTGTGTTCGCGGGCGCCGCGAACGACGATATGGTCGGTTGCAGTCATGCCTGGCAGAGAGGGAGGATGAGTGTTCGGAGCGGAGAAAGTAGAGTCTATTATAACATCTGTTCCAGAATCGCCCGCCACCCCGACCTAACGCGGCATGGAGCTGACGGGCACCCGCTCGACACGCCAGAACGGCATATGGCAGTGCTGGCACTCGTAGGTCGTCACGAGAACCAGCTCGTCGCCCTCCCACCGTGGCGTCCCCTCGTCTACCGGCTGCGTCCATCTCGATTCGCAGTACATGCAGACCGGCGCCGCCAGAGGCTCGGGCTTTTGACGCCAGGCGCGGATGTCGTCGCGGAACACGTAGAACAGCAGGGGGCCGATGATGAAGAACTTGACGACGACCAGTATCAGGACGATGACGATGATGTCGGACACAGACGGCTTCCCGGTTCGCGGCGGGGCGGGGTGCTCACCCTCACTTCCACCCTACACCGCTGAGGAGGTGCGGACAAGTGAAAGTGCGCCCGCGCCGAACCAGCCGGCGCGGCCGTTCCACATCGGAGCCGCAGCCCCTCATGTACGATAAAATGACATAAGGGCGCGCTCGGCGCGCCCCGCGTGCTGTAAAGGAGGTCACATGGGCTGCAATGCCCCTTGCGCCGGCATCCAGGCGCTCGATCAGGAAGCATTCACTTCCCTCGCGCGCGAGTGGAACGAACTCCTGCAGCGTGCCCACGACAATCGAATCTTCTACACTCCGCTGTGGTATCGCGTGTGGTGGCACCACTTCGGGGCGGGTACGGCACGGGTGTATGTCGCGCGCGATGACGACGGACGGCTGCAGGGGGTGTTGCCGCTTCAGGTGCACGAGTCTGCGCAGGGAACCGTCGTGTCGATTGTCGGAGATTACAACGTATCGGACTACATGGACGCCGTCTCCGAGAAGGGCGATGCCGAATCCGTGCTGGTGCGGCTCTGGGGTGAGGCGATCGCGGATCTCCGTCCGGATCGAATCGAGCTGCGCCACATCCCCTCCACGTCGCCCACCATCCCAGCTCTCCAGCGGATTCCCGGCTCGACGGGGCCTGAGACGGACGAGGTGTGCCCGGTCGCGATCCTGTGCAGCAGCTGGGAAGGATACCTCCAGATGCTTACCAAGAAGCAGCGCCACGAGGTTCGCCGCAAGCTGAGGCGAGCCCAGGAAGGAGCGGACTGGAGCTGGCGCACCGTCGCCACCCGCGACGATCTGGAGCGCGACCTCGACGCTTTCTTCCGTTTGCACGAAGCAAGCACGCATGACAAGGCGAGATTCATGACGCCTCCCATGCGCGCCTTCTTCCGGGCACTGGCGGCCGAGCTGCTGGATGCCTCGATCCTCCGGCTCTCCATCTACCGGCGCGACGGAGTCGACGTGGCGGCGACGATGTCGTTCCTGTACCGTGATCGCTGGCTGCTTTACAATTCGGGCTACGATCCGGCGTTCGCGGCGCACAGTCCCGGCATCGCCGCTGTGGCGCACGCCATGCAGGACGCAATCGAGGAGAAAGCTGTAGCTTTCGACTTCCTGTCCGGCGATGAGCTGTACAAGTATCAGCTCGGCGCGACCAACACGCACACCTGCCGCGTCTCCTTTTCGCCGTCGTTGTAGTGCTGGCGGGTAGAAGGATCTCTCCGTACCGGTAGCTAGCTCGGGTCGAACGATCCGTGTCGATTTCCATGCGTCGGCGCTTCTGCCGCGCCGGATCAGCTCGTCGGGAGCGCTCGGTAGGACACTGGCGCGCCTGTCATTCGACAGTGTACGCTTTGTCGTCAGACAGTCCATAGGGGCCGGACCCGCACGGGGCCGGCTCTCTTGATGTTAGAGCGCAGTTTTGGCTGGAATCGGGGGAACGGACGATGGGACGTCAGAGCAGGCAGGCACGTCGCGCGCAGGAGCGCCGCGAGCAGCAGCGGCGGCAGCACCACAAGCAGAGTCAGCTGGGTAAAGAGTTCATCGCGGGCATAGCGCTGGTCGTGGCGGTGCTGGCCGCGTTGCTCTTCCTGGTGATTCGCGGAGCAGGAAGCGGAAGTAGCGCAGCAGGCCCGACGCCAACTACCATCTTTGCCGAGGGGCCGGTCGTCGACGGCATTCACTGCGATCAAGGGATGCCGGCCGGCGGCTTTCACATCCACGCCCGCCTCTTCCTTTATCGGAACGGCAAGGCGGTGACCTTCTCCCCCAACACCGGCCACTTCTACACGCACGATTGCCTGTATTGGATCCACGCCCACAGCGACTTCAACGGATTTATCCATCTCGAGGCGCCATCGGTGATGCATCCGCCGCTCAAGGACTACTTTGACATCATCAAGGAAACGGTCCCGTCTCAGATGCCCGACCTCACTCCCGTCCCCGGACAGCCCACCAGGGTCTGGGTGGGCACCAAGCCGTTTCACGGGAACTTCATGAACATCCGGATCTACAACCACGAGAGCATCACCGTTAACATCGGCAAACCTTACACCGGTCCAAAGGTCTTCGACTTCGTGAAAGCCGGGTACTGAGCGCCGCTTCGCGTCACGGTTCCGCCCGGTAAGGCGCCGTCCGGCCCTAGATAATCCAGCCGCCGGTCAGGAACTGGATGGTGAAGAGGGCCAGTATCCCGGTAGAGAGAACCATGTAGGCGTTGTGAAACTCACCGCGCCGTCCCACGATGCCGAGGCAGATGAATACCGGGAAGAGCGCCAATACGTAGCGCGAGAGCGAGATGAGAGGCACAGGGTAGCCGTTCGCCATCGCCGGGCTGACCAGAGTGACCAACCAGAACGCCGCGAGATAGAGGCCGTAGGAGGCACCCAGCCGCCGAGCCGCGACGAACGACAGGACAAGAAAGAGCCCGCCAATCGTGACATTGATCACGTTGTGCACCTCGAAGAAAGAGGCGGCCGGCTGCACTTCCAGGATCTGACGCAGACTCTCCAGGAAGCCGCTCCAGATCCACGGCGTAAAGATCTTCTGCCACGCGGCCTGAGACTGGGTGAAGGCCATGGCATCGCCGACCGACAGGGCGAGGTACGCCATGAACGCGGCCAGCCCCGTCGGAACCAGTACCACTCCAAGCGCGCCGCGGTCCAGTCTCCGCAGGTCGAAATTGCGCCCGCGAAGGTACTCGTACGCCAGCGGCAGCACCAGTAGAACTCCGCTCACCCGGGTGGCCGACGCCAGCGCACCGAACGCTCCGGCCAGAAGCCAGTCCTGACGCCGCAGGTGGTAGAAGCTGGCAACCGTCAGCCAGAGGAAGAGCGATTCGGTGTAGCCGGCAAAGAAAAAGAGCGCCGTGGGGAACACCGTCACGTACAGCACGGTACGGCCCGCCACGGCGCGTCCGATCTCCCAACGCGCCAGCCGCCACAGATACCAGAGGGCGAGGAAGAACGCGACGTTCGAGACGAGCATCGCCGCGGTCAGGTACGATCGCTGCGTCAGCGTGCCGACCACGTGAACCAGGGCGGGATACAGCGGGAAGAAGGCGGTGGGGCTGGTGCCGGCCGCCTTCTTCCAGCCGTAGCCACGCTGCGCGATGTCGACGTACCACTGCACGTCCCAGCGATTCCAGGCCGCCAGGAACTGGTGTGTGAACGACGGGCGCCCGAACGGGTGCGAGGCATGCAGGCTGTCGTTGAATAGCACCACACCCAGGTAGGTGAGCACTGCAAAGAGCGCCCTGCTCAGCAGCCAGACGCCGGCGGACACATGAACGGCCTCGGAGGCGACCACACGTTGCAGGTGGGTTGCCTGCAGTCGGAGCACCGCGGGCGATCGGCGCGCGCGCTCGGCGGTACGCGGACGAGCGGAGGCGTCGTCGCGGGCGGTCAACTCAGTGCTACTCGGCGCTCGCGACAATCGGTGTGTCGCTCTGGAGACTGACACCGCTGGGGGCGGAGGCCGGTCGTCTCGCCGGGACGCTCGAAACCTGCCCCGGATCCACTGTGAGCTGGCTTTGACGAACATGATCGCCGATGACGATCGAAACACTCACGTGGGCCGGCCGATCGGCCGGGTTGTAGACGGCAACCCCCGTGGACTCTCCGGCGAGTGCCAGACTCACGTCGATCGTCGTTTGGGACGAGAGCCCTGCCGACGCGGACGGTGTTCCAGCCGTCGCGGCCGTCAGCGGCTGACTTGAAACAATCGAGACGGCCTGCGCGGCTTCCGTCGGCAGCAGGTACGAATGGTGTGCGGGCAGGCGCAACTGCTCGCCACTGACGGCGGGTGCGCCAATATAGTGGACGTCGACCGCCGCCGGAGCTGTGCCGGGATTGAAGAGCGTCAGGTCGCTCTCCGCGGGCCGTACCGCGAACCAGCTCGTCGATGGCGCGGGGACTGCCGAGACCGCCGGCTGCGCCCATACTGCAACTGGCGCCGTGGCCGTAACGGTGACGGCCGAGCGGCGCACGCCAGGTCCGGGCGGCGCGTCCCATCCGGCTGACGCATGCGGCCCGAGAACGATCGCCGAGCGCGCGAGGATGTGTCCCCGCCAGCCAAAGACGGTGACGGTGGCCGTCGCGACGGATCCGGATCCATTCATCAGCGCAAGCCGGGCCGGAGCGGCCGGCAGATACCATTGCGTCGTCGGGGCCACCGCCGCTGAATCGCCGCTCTCGGAAAGGGCCTGCTCGGCGAGCGGGCCGGTCGACGCGAACACGTAGGGCCCGGAGAAGTCCGGGCCGGCGAGGAGATCCAGGTCCACGCTCCTCACGGAATCTGCCGGCAGCTGGACCACGATTCGTTCGGCGGTGGTGCCGGCCGGCGCCACTTGCACCGACTCGGGCTGGGACGAGGGATTGAACAGCACCATCTTGCGCTGCGCTCCAGTCACCGGGGCGGAGATCACCGCCGGCCCCAAATCCGCGGGGGGAGTGTTGTTTTCGATTTCCAGCGTTGGCGGACCGCCAACGACCTTTCCGCTCGCGTCGATCCCCGCATTGTAGGCGGCTCCGGGCGCCATGAGCCGGAGCCGGCCGCCGGCAGGGATAGCCGCCGACGTCTGGCCCGTCCAGTCGACCAGCCTCGCAAGCGGTTGAGCCGCCTGAAGCGTCACCTGGTGGTCTTGCACACCGCGCGTCCAGAACACAGTGACTCGCTGATCGCGGCGGTAAAACGTGAAGCGCTCGAGGTTGGGCGACGGTGCACGGACGATGGCCGCCACATGGGAAAGGTAGCGAGCGGCGATCTGAAATGCCACGTACCCCATCCGCGGCGCGCCCGATGCGGAGAGAAGACCCCACTCCTTCCCGGACGGATCGTCGCTGGCACGGTAGACGAGAATGCGCGAGGCACCCGCGGCCAGCGCATACACGATCGTCTGCAGCACGTACGCGGCCTGCCGCGGCTCACCGTTCGGATTCGAGGCCGGGAAGCCATCCTCAGTTACCCAGATCTGCTTCGAGCCGAGGCCATCGGCATTGAGAAGGGCGCGAAAACGAAGCAGATTCGTGTACACCTGCGCTGCGTCGCCGTACGCATGCCACGCCGCGATATCGAATGCCGGGCCGGTCGGGCTCGCGGCCACCCGGCTCAGCACCGATGACACGAACGCCAGATCCGGTACCACCATCCCGGCCAGCACGACGTGAGCCGTAGGGTCGAGAGACCGGATCACCCGCTCGGCGACACCTAGCAGACGGGAATACTCCGCCGGCGTCCCGCTCCAGAAGAAGCTGAGGTCCGGCTCGTTCCACACCTCCCACCACCGCACCAATCCCCGGTAGTGCAGAACTGTCTGGCGCACGTACGTTGCCCAGAGGTTGCGCGGATCCGCGACCGGTCGGTAGAGCCCCTTCGGCACTCCATTTCCCGGCTTCTGTCCCCGGGCGACGGCCCATCCAGGTGTTCCAATGAGGATGCCCTCCACGCCGATGCCTGCAGCTTGCGACGCCGCGACAGCCGCATCGTCGGCGGCGAAGCTCCATATTCCCGCGCTCGGCTCGATCCGGTCCCACCGGAATTCCCAGCGGTTCACCCGGGCTCCCGCGGCGGCGGCCAGACCAGCCCAGGTGGCCGACTGTCCCGGCGGCGTACCCGGCAGAATGTCGTCCAGCCCGAGCCGGTTGTCGGCCCCCGTTACCGGTGGCAAAGGCTGAACCGAGCCCGCCTGAGCCAGTTGCGAGGTCGCCACCACAGCCATCATAAGCAGCAACGTGAACGGAAGAAGAGTGTGCGCGCGTCGTCGACTTGCCAGCTGGCACCTCGGGCTCAGGTCTCCGTCAGGCTAGCAGCGTCGCGAAGGCGGCTTCAAGCGCGGAAACCGCGGGCTAGAATTGCCGGTCATGTCCGAGATCGCCTCCCCGCCGGACCTGCATGCCGGCACGCTCCGACCCACCGCGCGCTGGCGCCTTCCTCGACCGCAGCTGCCGCTCGCACTGGGCATCGTCTGCACGGCCGCTTACGCCGGGCTGTTTGCGTGGCTGAGCCTGAGTAGCTACTGGGCGTTCGAGATGCACGCCCTCGACATGGGAAACATGGGGCAGGCGGCGTGGAACACCCTGCACGGACAGCCCTTCTACTTCACGAACATGCGGCTGCCATACGCCATCGAGGCCTGGGGCAGCACGACGCGCCTCTCGTTCCACGTCGAAGCCCTGTTCCCGGTCATCTCGCTGGTCTACCTCTTCTATCCACACCCGGAGAGCCTTCTTCTTCTCCAGACGCTGGCCATCTCCTCCGGGGCACTCGCCGTCTACCTGCTCGGCCGTGACATACTGCGCAGCGGCTGGCTCGCGCTGACCTTCGTCGCCGCTTACCTGCTCTACCCAGCGGTCGAGGGGCTCAATCTGTATGAGTTTCATCCCGTCGCGCTCGCCACGCCCCTCCTGCTCTTCGCCTTCCTGTTCCTGTGGCGACGGCGCTGGCTCGCCTTCGTCCTCTGCTGCCTCGCCGCCATGGGAACCAAGGAGGAGATCGGGCTGGTGGTTTCCATGTTCGGTCTCTACGCCGCATTCTTCCGCGGGAGGCGTGAAGTCGGCCTTCCACTCGCCGCGGCCGGCGCGGCCTGGTCGCTGTTCGCGGTACTCGTGATCGAGCACCACTACCGCGTGCCGGGCTCGATCAGTTATGCCCAGAGCCGGTACGGCTACCTTGGGCATGGCCTGCAGGGCGCTGTTCACACGATCGTCCACAATCCCGGTGTGTTCGCCCAGGTGCTGTTCACCTGGCCAAAGCTAGGCTACCTGGTTCGTCTGCTGGCCCCACTCGGCTTTCTCTCGGTGCTCGATCCTCCGGCGCTGCTGCTGGGACTGCCGACATTTGGTCTGAATCTGCTGAGCCAGGACTTTCACATGTACAGCGGCCTCGGGGACAACTCGGCCGAGCTTCTGGCGGTGGTGGTGATCGCATCCATCCTCGGTGCGCGGAGGCTGATCGATCTTCTTTCGTCCCTTCCCGTTTTCCGCGGGCCCAGGGCGTCGGTGCTTGCCGGCATCTGGGTAGTGCTGCTTGCAACCCTGAACCAGTATCAGGACGGTTTCACCCCACTGGGTGGTTCCTACCACGTGCCCGCCGTGGGCGCGCACCAGCGCATCGCGGAGCAGTTCATCGCGATGATTCCCCCCGGCGTGCCGGTGTCCACCCAGGATCAGCTCGATCCACACCTGAGCAGCCGCCACTACCTGTACCTGTTCAACGACACTGGCCGCGTGCCTCCGCTCGCCCCCGCCGACTACATCCTGCTCGACGTCTCGGCGCCCACCTATCCGCTTCCAAGCTGGCAGCTACATGACTACGCCACAGGCTGGATTCGCACTGCCGGTTGGGGCGTGGCAGCCGCCAGAGACGGCCTCATCTTGATTCGGCGCGGCGCCACCCGCCGGAGTATACCGCCGGCCTTCTACAGCTATGCGCTGGCGCTAGGCGACGTGGGTGACACGCGTCTCTCCGGCGGAGCCGGTGGTCTGTCAGTGGTCGGCTACGAAAGGAGCGAAGCGGACCTGGCCAACCACCCCATCCCAAATCTTGCCTACACGTTTTACCTCCGCGTGGAACGGCCCGAGGGGAACATGCAACCGGTGCTCTTCGAGACCATGGGCAACCAGCTGATAGGGTGCGTGGACGACGCACTGGGCCTGTCCTGGCTGCCGACCTCTCGCTGGCTGCCGGGTCGGACCTACCAGGTGCGAATGAATACGCTCGAGACCAGCTGGCAGATCCCGGGCACGGCGAAGCTCTTCATGGAGCTGGCCCCATCGGCGTACGTGCAACGGCTCGCACCTGCGTCCGCCTGCCGCGTGCTGTGGGCACGGCACACGCAACGCTGGCAGGTAGGCACCCTCGACGTGCAGTTCTGATCAGCGTGGCACCTCGCGCGGGTCCGCCGATTTAGCCGTTGGCAAAACGACGCGGGACCCCGCCATATCGGGGTCCCGCGTACTCTCAGGTGGTGGGCGGATCGAAGTGGGGCTCCGGCCGCCCGGGGGATAGCACTACTCTCACCTCCAACTCTACGACCCCAAGATTGAGAACCGTTTAGGAAGAGATTGGAGTTTTCTAAGCTGACGGGCACGGCAGCCGGCGAGCTCCGCGCCTGCACTCACGCGGCGCGGGCAGGCACGCATCGGCCCGCGCTCAATTGCCGAGCGCTTGCAACAAGCTGGGAGGGCTTGATCCCGGGCTATCTTCAAGCGTCCACGCCCCAAAGGCCCGCAAGAGCTGCCCCCACCGGTTGACCGTGTCCCCCGGGGGATGGGAGAGGGCTGCTACTGAGGTGTGCGGCAGACGGTCACCAGCGAAAGCCCAGCCGGCGGCGGCAGTGCGCGCTCGATCGCACTCAGGACGGGAACAATCGAGTCGTACAGGCTGTACTGGACCGGCGCCGCCATTGACCGCCGCAGCACGCGGTTGGTGAACAACCACGCGGGAATGCCCAGCAGGTTGAAGTACCGCTGATGAACGACTTCGAGACGGGCTTCCGCCAGCTTGGCGTTCAGCTCGCGCCGCGTGTAGCGCCGAAAGTGATGGTCAATCGCGTCCATCGGGCCGAACAGCCACGGGTTGACCGGCACGAGCAGACAGATATGTCCGCCCGGCATCAGGACGTCGCGCATGTTGACAAGCGCATGCACGTCGTTCTCGACGTGCTCGAGGACGTTGAGGCAGACTGCGGTATCGAGCCGCTCGTCCTTGAACTGCAACAGCAGCGGGGAGCTGACGTCCACGCGATGCGCCTCGAAGTTCTTGCCGGCAAAGCGCTGCGACGCCACTTCGAGCTCTTCTTGCACCACGTCCAGACCGATTATCTTCTCGCGGTCGACATAGAACTGCGTGATATTGCCGATCGCACAGCCCACGTCGAGAATGCGCTGCCCGATGTAGGGCGCGATTTGCGAGTAGATCCACCGGTTGTAGTTCTCGGCGCCGGCCAGTCTGCTTTGAATCTGCAGCGTTGTTGGCGCCACCGTCATGCTCGCTTCTGCCAAGGAGACCTGCCTCTCACGACTCCTGGCCGGCCGTTCCGCCGGTGACAGGAGCCTTGCTGTTGATGTTCAAGATGCTGAGGAGGAATGACGAAAACATCAGCTGGAGCCCGATGACCATCAGTGTCAACGCCAGCAGGGCTTCACGCACCGCAAAGAGGTCTTTGAATCCCTTTTGAACCCATGTCACGAAGATGCCGGTGTCGATTCCGAAGCCGATCAGGAACACCACGAAGCCGGCAACCAGCCACTCCTCGAGCGAAAAGTAGCGATAAAAGCGCTGGATCATGACGTCATCGGGAGCGAAGCGGTGCGTGAAGGCATAGGCCTTCGCGTAGAAGCCGGTAAGCAGCACCTGGAAACCGACGATCGTCAGCAGGCTCGCGACGAACATGAAGTGGTAGTCGACGAAATGGCCGCTAACAATCTTCGGACCGGAAAGCAGCCAGAGCATTCCAAGCAGGCCCAGCACGAAGAACAGCGCACCCGGAATTACGAAGAGGTGATCGGGACTGTAGAGCAGCATGAAACGGAGATGTCGCCAGCCGTCGCGGAAGGAGCGCAGCTTCGACTCGCCCTCACGCGGGTAATACACGATCGGCACTTCCGCCACCTTGAGCTTGGCCCGCGCGGCGTTGATGACCATCTCGCTGGCGAACTCCATGCCGGTGGTCTGCAGTCGCATCCGACGATAGGCTTCCCTGGTAAACGCCCGCAACCCCGAGTGCGCGTCGGAGCTCCTGAGGCCAAACATGAAGTTGAGGATCCCGGTCAGGACCGGGTTCCCGATGTACTGATGCAGCCAGGGCATGGCGCCCGGCTTGATCTCACCGCGGAATCGGGATCCCAGCACGTACTCGTTGCCCTCGCGCAGCTTGTCCACGAGCTTCCCGATCTCGGTAAAGTCGTAGGTGTCGTCGGAATCGCCCATGACGATGTACTTGCCGCGGGCCGCCTCGAAACCGGCGCGGTATGCGTTTCCGTAGCCGCGAGCCGGCTGATGGATCACGCGCGCTCCGAGTCCCTCTGCGATCTCAATCGACCGATCAGACGACCCGTTGTCGGCTACGACCACCTCACCGGGAAGTCCGGTCCGGCGGATACCTTCCAGCGCCTTCGTCACGCAGGCGCCAATGGTCTTCTCTTCATTGAGGCACGGCATGACCACCGAGACGACTACCTCGTTCCCCTCGGGGTCGGCCTGCCTGGCTACCGTTACCTCTCTGCTCCCGGCCTGCACTGCGCCGAGCGGCAACGTTATCTCGTTCTCCATCACCACTGCCTAACACAAAATTCGCCGGTCAAACGGCGATGGGCCATTCTCGCGGCGACCGGACCCCAGCAACAGCCAGCATGCGGACTTGCCTATTGTACCGACCAAGACTACATCTGACAAGAACCTTGCACTCGGCCAGCGCCGAGCACCTCTTCGCCCG
Source organism: Chloroflexota bacterium (assembly GCA_035295425.1). Lineage (GTDB taxonomy): Bacteria > Chloroflexota > UBA5177 > UBA5177 > UBA5177 > DATGJB01. The sequence goes on from DATGJB010000218.1 coordinate 24,121, forward strand.
TATCTTGTAGCAGCCTCCCCATACGGGTCAATATGTAGTGCGGCACGCATCTTGCTTCCTGCCCTGTCGCCAGAGGCAGCCGGCCAGTCAGGGAGGACAGCCTTCGACACCGACATTGTCGTGGAGCCTTTGACCCGGAAACCGGACTCCGAGCTTCATCTGCTCGACTACCTCGCCGCGCTTACCGTCGACTTCGAGCGCGAGGGCCGACAGGCGAGCGCAGTCTTGATTTACGCCGAGCCGGATCCCGACGTCAAAGACAAGTACCATCCCATCGTCGCGCAGGAAACAGGGTTCGAGGGCATTGCGTGCCTGGACGACACAGCCCGGGCAGCGGTCCTCGCCCTGGGGGTGTTCGAGCGCACGCGATCGAGGACAGCGCTCACCCTGGCGAAGCGGTGGCTGACCTTCGTCGAGTACATGCAGTACCCTGACGGCTCATTCGCAAACTTCATTCGCAACGCCGCCGGCGTTCGCAACGCAACCGGGGCCACGTCAGTTCGCGGAGGCTACTGGTGGTCGAGCCGGGCACTATGGGCCCTGGCTCGCGCTTATCGCGTGACGGGCGATTCGACATACCTCGACCGCTTCCACGCCTGCCACCTCGAGCCGATACCCGACGGAAAGATCAATGCACTCCAGGTTCTGGCCCGGCTCGAGCTCTTCCGTGCCGGGCCGTCGGACGAGCTGCGCGGCGACATCTTGGACCTCTGTGCCCGGATCGTCGGCGCGGAGGACGACCCGTATTTTCTGGACCATCCAGGCGAACTTAAAGTGAACCTCTGGGGCTACCACCAGCTGGCAGCGGTGGCGCAGGCCGCCGCGATTCTGGATCAGCCCGAGCTGCTACGCGCCTGCCGCCGCACCGTTCGGAATCTCATCGAGCCGGACGTTCGCGCCCTGTTCTGGCACTCCTACCCGGATCGTTCGAAGGTCGGCGTGTGCGCCTACGATGTCGCGCCAATCGTTCAGGGGCTTGCCGCCCTCCACCGGGCGACCGGCGCGCAGCGGTACCACCAGCTGGCGCTGAACGCCGCTGCCTGGTTTTACGGCCGTAACGACGCCCGGACGGCGATGTACGATCCCACCTCCGGCCGTTGTCGGGACGGCATCACCGAAGGCGTCGCTTCGCGCAACTACGGAGCGGAGTCCGCCATCGAGGCCGGTCTGGCCGAGCTGGAGCGCCGCGATCTCCTTTCCGGGCGATGACGGCGAGTCGCATCGACCACACCGCGATCGCGGTACGCGATCTCGACGCTGCCATCGAGCGTTACCGGGAGCTGCTCGGAGCGGCTCCAGCGGGCAGGACATTGGTTCCGGACCAGCGGGTCGAGGTGTGTTTCCTGCCGTTCGGCGACACGCAGCTTGAGTTGATCTGCCCCACTGACAGTGACAGCGGGGTGGCGCGTTTTCTGGACCGCCGCGGCGAGGGACTGCACCATATCGCGCTCGCAGTCGACGACATTCGGGCCGAGCTTCAGGAGCTCGCGGCTCGAGGCGTCGAGCTCATCGACCGCGAGCCGCGTTCAGGGGCGCACGGGCTGGTCGCGTTCATTCACCCTCGCGCCGGCCGTGGAGTGCTCATCGAGCTGATCCAGCGTGCGTGATAGCGCGCGCCGGCTCTGTTAGGCTGAGAACGTGGACTGGAATCGCGGGAACGTCGGCAGCGAGACACCCCAATCACATGCCATCGCTGCGGCGGCGTTACGCGCGGGAGACAGCGAATGCCCGGCCCGGTAGCGCCGGTCGTGCGGGAGCTGGCCGACGCAGAGGCCACCGGCCCGATTGCCACGGCCTACGCCGATTTGAAGGCCGGTCTTCGTCTCCCTTACGTCGGGCAGGTGTTTCGTGTCCTGGCGATCTATCCGGACTTCCTGCAGCTGGCGTGGCGGCAGCTCGCTCCAAACGTCGCGACCACCTACTTCGAAACAGCGAGCGGCCGGATTCTCGAGCGGGTCCGCGCCGGCACATCGCGGCTGAGTCAAGCGCCCGACGTACCGGCCGCGGCGGCGCCGGTACTTCGGGCCTGTGAGTACGCGGACGCGAAACTGCTCCTGGCAGTCGCCATCATGCGCTCTGCGACGCGGGGAGAGCTGCCCCGCCTGCAGACGCTTCCGCCGGAGATGCGGGCTCCGGCCCCCGCGGCTTTGCCCGGTGACCGGCTCGAAACCATCGAATTTCCAGAAGACAGCGACCCGGGGGCCCAGGCAGTACTGGATCAGATCGCGTCAGCTACCGGCTGGCCACCGTCCGACACATTCCGGGCGATCGCCCGCTGGCCCGATTACCTTGGCGTGGCGTGGCCGGAGCTGGAGTCTTTGACGGCCGACGCCTCATTCCGCCGGCTGCAGACTGAGCTGCGGCGCCTGGCCGAAGAGTGCATCCTCGCTCTCCCGTACCGGACCAACCTGAGTCCCCATGTACTCCGGCAGTCCGGCCTCTCGGAGGAGGAGATCGACAACGTCCACGACCTTCTCGACCGGGCGTACGCCGCGATCGCCGGAGCTGCCGCCGCTACGTCCTGGCTCTCGACCGGCGGCACACGAGCGCCATCCGATTAGGGCGATGTACTCCCGGCAGAGGCCTCGCTGATCCTCCACGTCCCGCCCTCCCACAGAAGGCGCTGAAAGGTGCGCAGGTCGTTCGCGGGACTGGCCGCGTGCAATGTGACCGTCACGGTCGCCTGGCGGCCGGACACGGAGACGCCGCCGACTACAGCCTTGACGCTTCCCATCGCCTGGAGAAACGTCTGGACGTTGTGCTGGAAGGTTGCCAGCGTGAGACTTATCCTGGCCTCGACCGTCAACAGGCCGTAGGCCAGCTTGATCTCGCCAATTGAAATGTCCGACCAGTACTCGGACACAACCTGCTGCGCCAGCGATCCTGGGAGTGGAGTCGGCGCCGGAGTCGGGGATGACAGCACGGTTGGGATCACCGTCGGAGACGGTGTGGAGATCTGGCCGGCCGAGCCGGGACGGCCCAATGCCAGGTATCCGGCCGTCGCGAGCGCGGCGGCGGCCATGACGGCTGCAATTGCGCCTCGTACCATCGGTCAGTCGCGAGCCAGGCACGCAATGGCGGCGGCCGTGATATTGTCGTTGCCGCCGCGGCGTAAACCCAGCGTAATCATGGTGTTCAGCGCGTCTTGCAGCGAGCTCGCGGCGCGCACCAGATCTCCGAGCTCGTCCGGCCGGCCGCGCGGTGGCTCGAAGTGTAAGTACAGCCCATCGCTGCAGGCAAGAGCCACGTCGCCGGGGACAAGGCGGAATCCGAACTGCTCGATGCCCGCATCACGCAGCTCCGGGGGCCCCAACCACCGGGTGATCATGCGCGCCCGCGGATCGCGCGCCGCCTCCTCGGTCGACATCAGCCCGCTCCGCACGACTCCCTCGGCCCAGGAATGGTCGCTCGTCAGCGCGCGCGCCTCATTCCCGAGCAAATACACTCTGCTGTCACCACACCACACGCCCGTGCCCCGGTCCGCGATGCAGGCGACTGCCGCCAGCGTGGTGGCATCGGCGGTGCGCAGCGACTCGTGCGGGCGCGCCGCCACCGCGTGACCTGCCGCGGTCGCGGCGTCGATCAGCACCTCGCGCAGCTCGTCCAGCGTGAGCTCCGGGCGAGTCAGCGACGCCTCGACTCTCTCGGCGAGAATGTCGACGACCATGCGGCTGGCGCGCTCGCTGGTGCGCCCTGAGCTCACTCCGTCCGCCACCACCGCAAGGCTGACCGGTGTCCCGTCGTCACGCGCCCAGGTCCACGCTCCGCCCGCGTCCTGATTTACGTGATGGGTATGCCCGATATCCGTCTGAAACGCGACTTCGTGCTGCAGCAACCGGCCGACCTGCCCTTTCCTGGCCCGGCACGCGGGGCCGCCTCAGAATATCAATGGTCCGGAGTGACGGTGCCCGGCCGCCAGAGCGTGTCTCCCGGGCTGCGCACGGGTATTCCAGCATGGTACAATAGATGGTCGATTTATCGCATCGTCAAGCCGATTATCCCTTGACAGGGCGGAGCCACTGTGCGGGTCCCACGGGTCTATCGAACTGAAGCGGTCGTCCTCAAAGCCTTCGACTATGGCGAGGCAGATCGGATACTCACCCTCTACACTCCGCAGCACGGGAAGGTGCGCGCCATCGCTAAAGGTGTGCGGCGCATCAAGAGCCGCAAAGCCGGGCATCTGGAGATTTTCACGCGCACCGCGCTGCTCATCGCTCGGGGCCGGCAGCTGGATGTCGTCACGCAGGCGGATACCCTTGAGCCATTTCGTCCCGTGCGTGACGATCTCTGGCGGATCGCCGCCTGCACCTACGTCGCCGAGCTTGTCGATGGCTTCGGGATGGAGAATCTCACCAATTACCCGCTGTATGCCTTGACCGTGCAGACGCTGCGGCGGCTCGCCGAGTCGAGCAGTCTGGATCTGACTCTGCGAGCCTTCGAGCTGCAGCTTCTAGGCTTGACCGGATACCGCCCGCAGCTTCACCGCTGTCTGCAGTGCAACGACGTAATCGTCCCAGCCCAAAATCGCTTCAGCTCGAAGATGGGGGGAGTGCTCTGTCCGAGCTGCGGAATCTCGGACGTTGGCGCCCGAGCCATCGGTATCCCGGCTCTGAAGTTGCTGCGCAATCTGCAGACGAACGAGTCGGCGGTGCTCGCGGTGAACGGACTTGATGAAACCGTCGAGCGCGAGGTGGAATCGTTGTTGCGCGACTACATTCTGTACCGGCTGGAGAACCGGCCACGCTCCCTGGCCTTCATAGATCGGCTGCGCGCGGAGGCCGCAGGAGCGCGAGTTTGAGTCTAGTCAATGCCCGCCGGTTCGCATAAACTCTACGCGGAAACCACTCTATCCACGTGAAGCTCATATATACCTCGGGGAGGGTATTCTTGAAGCGCTCCGCACCCGCGGTCCTGTCCACGCTCCTGAGCCTGTCGACACTGTTGGGTATCGCCACGGCTGCGCACGCGGATCCGAGCCAGCCGCCGGCAGCTCCCACCAACCTCTCCATGGTCAACCAGACCACGGGGAAAGCGCTCGACGCCGGAGGGTGGACAAACCGGAACCGCGTGGAGCTGCGGTTCCAGGTGCAGGTTGCATCCGGCCCGGTCACGCCCCAAGTCGAGGTCGAGCCGGCGGACACGCCCTTTACCGGTAAGCCGACCGCGACCGGCGCCTTACTATCCTCCTCCGGAACGGCCGTCGTGGCCGTTGGCGGACTTGTCGACCGACAAACCTACCACTGGCAGGCGCGCACGCTCGTGCCAGGCGGCGCCGCCAGCACATGGGTGGGATTCAACGCCCAGAACACCACCGGCCCCGATTTTGGCGTGGACCAGGATCCGCCTTCACGGCCCGATATGACGTCGTCCACCGATCCCGACCAGAACCGGTGGTACAACACCCAGGTACCGCTCGTCCAGTGGAAGTCGCGCGACGACCTCTCGGGGATCGCCGGGTATACCTACCAGCTTGAGCGCCAGGCGCATGTCATTCCTCCCGGACCCACCGTAACCGGCACCACCGCCAAGCTCACCAACCTCACCGACGGCACCTGGATACTGGCGGTGCGCGCCGAGGATCGTGCCGGCAACTGGAGCCCGACCGCGACCTTCCGGCTGCAGCTCGACCGCAGGGCACCACACCTGGTGTGGCTGAGTCCTCAGCGCTTCACCTTCAATCCGTTCCAGGGACCCACAACCGTCCGATTCCGCTCCGACAAGGATGCGAGCGTCCAGCTCACCCTCTATCGAGTCGGTGCCGACCGCCCGATCCGCACCTTCGATCTGCCTGGCATACGAGCCGGGCAGACGGTCTCTCTCACCTGGAACGGAAAGAACCGACACGGCAAGACGGTCAGGCGCGGCTACTACTTCTTCTCGGTCGTTGCCGTCGACCGCGCAAACAACATCGCCCGCCTCAATCTCGGCGGAATAGTGGTGCAACCGTCACGCGCCGTGCGAAGCGTGTCCGGGCAGCTTCTTTACCCCGGCGACGGGAAGCGCATTATCGTGTCACTCTCTCGCCAGGCCCTCTACGCATACGACGGCACCAGGCTGGACATGACCACGCTCGTCACGACCGGGAACCCGGCATTGCCAACGCCGCTCGGCAGCTATACGGTCATGGCAAAATACCACCCGTTCCAGTTCGTCTCGCCCTGGCCGCCTGGCTCGCCGTTCTATTACCCTCCTTCTTGGACGTCATACGCGATGCTGTTCAGAGATGGTGGCTACTTCCTCCACGATGCCCCGTGGCGCAGCAACTTCGGACCGGGCAGCAACGCGCAGCTGGGAACGCCCGGCGGCAGCTACACCGGCACACATGGCTGCGTCAACATTCCGATTGGTCCGATGACGTTCCTCTGGAACTGGACGCCGATTGGGACGACCGTAGACATCGTCCCGTGATACGTCGCCTTGGCTCGGCGCCGGAACCATCGAGATCTCGCCGGAGCGAAACCGGCGCGCGGTGAGGGCCCTTATCTTCGACGGCGAGCTTCGGCTCGAATCCCTTTCGTGCCCGGTCCCTGCCGCCGGAGAAGCGCTGATCCGCGTGCTGGCAGCCGGAGTCTGCGGGACTGACCTCGAGATCACGCGAGGGTACAAAGGATTCTCGGGCGTCCTGGGCCACGAATTTGTCGGCGAGGTAACCGAGTGCGAGGACACGAGCCTGGTCGGGCACCGGGTGTGCGGCGAGATCAATATCGGGTGCAGGCAATGCGACTGGTGCCGGAGCGGCGTACAGGGCCACTGTCCGCACCGCACTGTGGTCGGCATCCTGAACCGCCCGGGCACCTTTGCCGAGTATCTGACGCTCCCGGTCGCCAATCTCCACCGGGTTCCGCCCCAGGTCGGTGATCTCGAAGCTGTTTTTGTCGAGCCGCTGGCCGCGGCCCTCGAGATCCTCGAGCAGCTGGATATTGGCGAGTATCAGCGTGTCGTCGTGCTGGGTGACGGGAAGCTTGGAATGCTGTGTGCCCAGGCGTTGAGCGCCGCCGGAGCGAACGTGTTGCTCGTCGGCAGGCACGAGCGAAAGCTTGCGATCGCGCGTCAGCTCGGACTGCGGGCCCAGCCGGTCAGCGGATCGTCGGCTTCCGACGCCGATCTTGTCGTCGAGGCAACCGGAAGCGCGCTCGGTCTGGAACAAGCCATGCATATGACGAAACCGCGAGGCACGCTTGTGATGAAGTCCACGGTGGCATCGCCCGCGGCGGTAGATTGGTCACCGGTGGTCGTCAAAGAGCTACGGCTCATCGGCTCACGCTGTGGTCCGTTCTCGCGGGCAATCGAGGCACTCTCCGCTGACGCCATCCGGGTCGGGCCCCTGATCGAGGCCGTGTATCCGCTCGAACAGGCAATTGCGGCAATCGATCGGGCAGCGGTGCCCGGCACGCTGAAGGTGATTCTCCGAGGGCCCTGACGCACCTCGTCCCCGGTCCGCTCTCTAAGATGGAGCTACCAAGCCCCGGAGGACACACATGCTCGTCGAGGGAGAAGCGGACAAGCTGGTAATGGTGCCCGGCCCCACGCCGGTGCACCGTGAGATCCTTGACGCACTGGCCGAGCCGACAATCTGGCACGGATCACAGGCGCTGGCGGCGACGATTCGGTCGTGCCAACACGGACTGCGGGCAGCCGCCGGCTCCCGCGACGCCGCGGTCTTTGTCTTCGCCGGCTCAGGAACACTGGCGCAGGAGGCCGCCCTGGTCAATCTGG
>DATGJB010000219.1:0-3027 GCA_035295425.1 Chloroflexota bacterium
ATCTGCACGACCTCGGAAAGCGACATTCCATAGGGGTTGAGCTCGTCTCCCGACAGTCTGATGCCGACCGGGAAATCGCCGACCGCGTCGCGCACCGCAACGGCAATCTCGACGAGGAAGCGCATCCGGTTTTCGAGCGAACCGCCGTACTCATCGGTCCGATGGTTCCAATAGGGATTGAGCATCTCAGCGTGCAGGAAGCTCTCGTGCGAATGGACTTCGACGCCGTCCACTCCGCCCGCGGCTGCCCGGCCCGCCGCCGCGCCGAAAGCCGCCACGAGCTCGCGCAGCCGCCCGATGGAGACCGGAGCGTGCGGAGTCTGCGGGCGCGGCGGGTCGATCGAGGGCGGCGCCTCTATGATCGGGACGCCGGGCAGGGGCTTGAAGCCCGGATGGCAGAGCTGCGCGAACAGTTTCGTGCCGTGCCGGTGCGTGGCGTCGGCCAGCAGCTTGTAGCGCGGGATGATCGAGTCGTCGAGGTTCTGCATCCAGCCCGAGCCCGGCTCCGGCGAGGTCGCGCCGACCGTGAAGAGGCCCACGCCGCCCTTCGCCCGCTCCTCAACGTAGGCGACGAAGGCATCGCTCGGCAGACCGCCTGGCCCTACCCACCAGCCCGCGAAGTGGCCGCTGATGGCGATCCGGTTGCGCAGCTCGACGCCCTTCAGGTCGTAGGGCCGAAAGATATGCGGAAAGCGGAAGTGGCGGGTTGTAGACATTGAACTATCTCCGAGTCTACTCGTTCGAGCTGGCCAGCGTCCGCTCGATGCGTGGGTCGGGGATGAGCCAGATTAGCGCGACGAGAGCGTACAGGGCATCTGCGATCCAGGGGCGGAGGAATGCCAGGCCGACGGCGGCGATATAGATGAGCGGCGAGGCGTTGCCCTTCAGGTCGCGGCCGAGCGCGGCGGCGAGATGGGACTGCGGGCCGTGCTCGGCGATGATCGCGCGCTGCAGCAGCCAGTACGCGATGGCGGCGGCCAGCAGTACGGTGCCGTAGATTGCGGCCGGTGCATGGGCGGACGGGTGCTCGCCCATCCAGCCGGTGGTGAAGGGGACGAGCGAGAGCCAGAAGAGAAGGTGCATGTTCGCCCAGAGGATGACGCCGTTCACGCGCTCGGCGGCGAAGAGAAGATGGTGGTGATTGTTCCAATAGATCGCGATGTTGACGAAGCTCAGGACGTAGCTGAGGAAGACCGGCAGGACGGGGCGCAACTCGCCGAGACCATCGCCGTGCGGGACCCTGAGCTCCAGCACCATGATGGTGATGATGATGGCGACCACGCCGTCGCTGAAGGCCGTCAGGCGCTCTTTACCCATGGTCCATCCCCCGCTCACAGCGAAAAGCCCTTACGCCAGCGTGGATAGGCCCCTACCCGGCGAAACCCCACCCGCTCGTACAGCCGCCAGGCTTCCGACGGGTTTGCGTCGTTCGTACCGAGGCGTATGGTTGGAACGCCCCGCTCGCGCAGCGCGGCGATACCCCGTGTCAGCAGCGCCGACCCGAGACGTCGACGCTGGTATCCGACCCCGACGCTAAGCTCCGCCACCTCACCGCACCGCGGTTGTATCCGACAGATGACCTGGCCCGCTATGCGACTGCCGTGCCACGCCACGAAGCAGAGTGCCGGATCGAACTGTGCAGCGCTGAACGAGTCGCGAAAGGCCGCCTCCGTAGGGACTGTGATGTATCGACCGCCAGGACAGGCGGCGTCGAACGCGTCGCCGATCGATTGCCAGATCGCGCGATGGTCGTCCGGCGTGATCGGTCTCAGTTCGTATCCGGCAGGCAGCGGCTCGATTGCTACCGGCGCATCGTTGGCCAGCTCCATCTCCCACGCCGTAAATGCGCGGACGTATCCGTTCCGCTCGAGATGGCGGCCGGCATTTTCCTGCGCCTCTGACGTGTAGGTCGCATATTCGTTGCGCGCAGACTCGACGCTCGCCGCCTTCCCACGGCACTGGGCCTCCAGGCGCGCCAGCATTCCGGTGCCGATTCCGCGTCCGCGCCATAATGGCGCAACCCAGCCCGCGTGAAAGAAGACGTGTGTACCGTCGCTCTCGGCCCAGTCCCATCGCGCCTGCCCGTATCCGGCGATTTGAGCATCGATCTCGGCGATGACTAGGTCGGCCGGATCGATCGCGCTGAGCCTCTCCCGAAACCACGCCAGCGTCGGACGAAATACGTGAGGCGAAACCGGATCGACGGGCTCGCAATCGTCGCACATTGTGTGGATCCGCAGGAGTGCCTCCGCGTCGTTTGAGGAGCCGCCGCTGCGAAAGTGAACCTCGCTCATTGGCATCACCTGACTAGGCTCCCGGTATCATCGGTGCGGTATACTCCTTGACATCCGAATTTCGGGACTTCCAGCATCCTGCCCGCACGGAACACGCAATCCGTCGAATTCCGCCCTGACCGGGCTTATCCGCAACCCGATCTCGAACTCGTTACCACCCTGTCGTGCAGTATACACGGGAACTGTCTGGACTTCCTCGATCTGCACGATCGCTCTAGTGAGCGCGATCTGGAAAACGCGAAATTGGTGAATGTCGGAAACCGCGACGACACCGTTTGCTAAAAGGTGTTCGGCAATGGACCTCAATGAATACATCAGTCCGAAGCGAATCTGTTCTGCAGCGGACGTGCTAACCACCAAGGACTCCGGTCTCGATTCTAACGGCATTTATGGATTTTGGCTCCCGGAGTTGCCTGAAGTGCCTATAACCGGTTGCCGCTCCTTTGATCGGTGGCACCTCCAGTACGTCGGAATTGCCGCAGGGCAGAGCCTCCGCAGCCGATTAGTGAAACACCTCACACAATCGGCGTCCGTTTCAACGTTACGAATGAGCGTCGGATGTGTGCAGCAAAGACCGTTGATGATCGCAGGATATACTTCCCCCCTTTGTCAAGACATATTTTCGGGGTGTATAAGTTAAGTCAGCTCGCCTGGTTGTCGTTTCTCGCCGCTCGCTTTGAAGCGGACGTCCAAGCCGGACGGCATGTTGTGTGTCCGGTATAATATAGGTAGC
>DATGJB010000220.1:0-14629 GCA_035295425.1 Chloroflexota bacterium
TCTTCGAAGAGGCGCAGGCTCTCCGCGACCGATTCCACCGCGCTCGGGTTGTCCACTGCCATAGGCAAGGACTGCAGAGTGTAGGCAAGCCATCGCTTCTCTCCCAGCCTCCGCCAGAGCGCCACGCTCTCTTCCGCTCTCTCTCGGGCCAGGGCCGTTCGGCCCGACAACCAGGCGAGCTCGCAGGCACAATACAGCGCCTTTGCCCGCACCGCGGGTGTCGCTGGATACCTGCCTGCGGCAGGTCCTCCAGCCAGCAACGCCTCGACCCATTCCAACCCCTCGTTGGTCTCCCCCCGAAACGTCCAGTAGAAGGTGAGCGTGCCGGCCAGCCGGAGTCCGATCTCGATGTCGGCCCCCTCGGTGGCGTGCCGGCTCCACGAGAGGGCCGCCCGCAGGTTGTCCTGTTCTCGCACCAATCGCTCCATCCAGAGCCCGCGCTCGCCGCTCATCAACTTGGGCTCGGCCGTCTCGGCAAGCTGCAGGAAGTACCGGGCGTGGCGCCGCCGCACCGTCTCGACGTAGTCGCGGTCTGCGAGTCGATACCAGGCATACTGCCTGATCGGTTCCAGAAGCCGGAAGCGCGCCGTAACGCCCGGCATGGCCGGTTCGACCAGTGACTTGTCGATCAGCGCCGTCAGGAGCGCGAGACAGCGGTCCGTCCCGATGCCGTCGCCGCCGCACACTCCCTCCACGGCCTCCAGGTCAAAGCCGCCTGCAAAGACCGCCAACCGGCGCAGGAGCCGTTGTTCCTCGTCGCTCAGAAGCATGTAGCTCCAGTCCAGCGCACCTTGAAGTGTTTCCTGCCGGGTCTCTGTCCTGGTACCGCTGCCGAGGACGCGCAGCGCGCCGTCCAGCAGGCGCTCGATCTGGGCCGGAGGGAGCACCCTCACCTGTGCCGCGGCCAGCTCGATTGCGAGAGGCAGTCCCTCCAGCCGCCGGCAGATCCCCTCCACAGCGGCCGCGTTCTCACTGGTCAGGCGGAAATCCGGACGCCGCGCTTCTGCCCGTTTCACAAACAGAGCCACAGACTCGACTCGGATCAGTGCCTCCGGAGATGCGGCAGTTTGCTCCGGCGCCGGCGGAGGAACCTCCAGGGGAGGGACTCGCCACGTCGTCTCGCCTCGTGCGCGCAGCGGCTCGCGGCTGGTGGTCAGGATCCGCACGTGGGGACAGGCAACGAGGAGGGACTCGACCACCCGGGCACAGCCGCCGATCAGGTGCTCACAGTTGTCCAGTACGAGAAGGAGGCGACGGGAAGAAAGGGCGGTCACGAGCGCTGCCAGCTCCGACTGTCCCGGCGAACCATGCACCCCAAGAGCGGACGATATGGTCCGCGCAACGAGGCCCGAATCGGCAACAGGAGCGAGCTCGACCAACCACGCGCCGTCCATGAACGCTCTCACTGCTGTGCGGGCAATCATGAGTGCGAGGCGGGTCTTACCGCTGCCGCCGGCACCTGTCAGGGTAAGCAGCCGCGTCTGGAGAAGGAGACGCTCGATTGCCTCCAGCTCTCGGTCCCTGCCGATGAAGCTGTCGATGTCGGCAGGTAGATTGTGTGGAGTGGCCACGCTGCGGCCGCTTGAATGCGACATCATCCCGGCTGGTCCCGGACCTTGCAGGCGCGCTCTTGACCCGCCGGGCGCGCGGAGGCTACGGACGGGAGCGGTGGCCGGTTCGGCGCAGCATTCCCGCCTGAAAGATGATCGCCCTCTCGACGCTGGACGTTCCAGTGGTAGCGGTCTGCCAGTGGGTAGAGCTCCTTTCCCGGCGGCGGAGACGCACGAGACGCCGGCGCCGGTCCTCTAGCGGCCCCCGAGAGTCCTCCTTATACCCCCATATTCTGTAGAGTCGTCGTCCTGGACGCCACCGCGTGAGCAAAGGCGGCTCCCGTCGGAACAATACTGTCCCCCTATGCCGATTTGAAGCTCGCATATGGTTTCCCAGCGGTATTCGACACATGCACCCGGACCGGTCAGCAGTCGAACACCGACCAGCAAACGCCGTTCCGCAATCGCTGATCATCAAGGACAAGCTCGCGGATCTCGTCGGGCAGCTGGTCGCGCTGCCATCGGCACTCGCGCCTACCGGCGCTTTCCCCTTCACTTTCAGGAGAGGCCGCACGCGCCGCCTTGATCGCATAAGCGGCCGCTCCGAGCTCGTGCGCAGCGACATGCGCCACCGCCGCGGCTTGACCGGCAGCGTACGCGGTATGGCGCGCCGCTCCGCTGAGATTCCTGGCCGCCGCCATCGCGTGGCCGGCGGCCGTGCGCGACTCGGTCATCCTGATCTCGCCGCGCGCCCATGCGCGAGCCCGCTCGATTGCGTGACGTGGCCGCAGGTCGGAAGGCTTCACCGCCTCGAACAGTGGTAAGACATGCTCCGCGCACGTTGCGGCCCACAGGGCAAGCAACTGATGATCTCGTTCGGTGAGCGTTCCGCCGCGGGGGATGGTGATGAAGCGATAGTCGCGGACCTTGGGCAGGATCAGATCTGTCCCCTCCGGCTCACGGTGGAAGCACAGTGAGACCTGGCACGTCCCTGGTTAACGGTCTTCATCTGGCCGACAACGGCAGAGCGCGGTCGGCAGCCTCTCGATCGAAGGAGCGGCTATCGAGCACTGGCAAAACGATAACCGTCCTCTTTCCCCACCATCCTCGCACTCTGGCCGGGTCCGGGGGAGGGAGGAGCGGCGAGCCGCTCCTCCCCGATTGCTACGGCCGTACTTCGAAGACGCGGTTGAAGGGGGTCTCCGTCGCACGGCGGAACCGGCTGAAGCCGGCATTCAGCACGACCTCGCGCAGCTGCGAGTCGCTGGCCTGGGCCCCAAGGGCGAGACCGACCTCCTGGGACAGCGAGTTGGGCGTGCAGATCAGAGTCGAGGCACCGTAGAAGACTCGCCCCACCGGGTTGAGGTTCTCCTCCACCCGGTCATTCGCATAGGGCTCAACCAGCATCCAGGTGCCGTCTGGTGCCAGGGACTGTAGCACATGGGCCGCAGCCCCCTCCGGGTCGCCCATGTCGTGCAGGCAGTCGAAACAGGTCACCAGATCGTAACCGGTTCCGGAGTACGCCTTGGCCGGCGCAACCTCAAAGCGGACACGGTCGCTCACGCGCGCGGCCCTGGCCTTCTCCCGTGCCGCCTCGATCGAAGCCGGATGGTAGTCGGATCCGACGAAGGTGGAATTGGGGTAGGCTTGCGCCATGATGATCGTCGATGCGCCATGACCGCAGCCCACATCGGCGACCCGCGCGCCGCTCAGTAGCTTGGCCTCCACGCCGTCGAGGGCCGGGATCCAGGAGCTCACCAGGTTGGCGTTGTAACCGGGCCGGAAGAATCGCTCCGTCCCCTGGAAGAGCTCGCGGTCGTGCTCGTGCCAGCCCACGCCGGCTCCCGAGCGGAAGGCCTCCAGAAACTTCGGTTCGTCCCGGTAGGTGGAAGCGATGAGCTGGAAGAGCCCGGGAAGAAACACCGGACTATCCTCCTGCGCCAGCGCCAGGGCTTGCTCCGGCGGCAGCTCGTACCGCCTCGTGGCAGGATCGTAGATGACGTAGCCGCCGGCGGCCTGGCTGGGTAGCCACTCACGGATGTAGCGCTCCGCGGTGCCGGTCGCCAGCGCCAGCTCGGCCGGCGTGACCGGACCCGATGCCGCCATTGCCTTGTAGAGCCCCAGCTTGTCGCCAATGTCCACCAGAATGGCGCTCATCGCTGCCCCGGCGTCCACCACCGCCTTTCCCATGAACTCGTTGAGCTTCGCCTCGTCAATCGGTGCCGCCTGTATCGTCATGCGCGTATGTCCTTTTCTCCGATAGTCTCGACAGTACTCGCCGGATCATCCGCCCACCCGTGGAGAGGGTTTCTTGCCGGCTTGAATCCAGCATCCGGCCAAACCGGGGTGCGGTCCAGGAAAAAGTCGTACACTATGCCTACCGAATGTCCGTGCACGTCCCGATTTGCCACCCGGCACGGACGAGAGGCGCATCGTGGTCGCGGGCTCCACCCACTCGTTTGGATCGCTCCTCAGGCGCTACCGCCGTGCCGCCGAACTGACCCAGGAGGAGCTCGCACGGCGGGCGGGGTTCAATCCCAACTACATCAGCATGCTGGAGCGCGGAGTACGACCGCCGAATCAGGTGGCTCTTGACCGGCTGGCTGAGGTCCTGGGTCTGGGGCCGGTAGAGCATGCGGCCCTCGAGAGTGCGGTTGATGCTTCACCAGGCAGCGCCCCACCCTCTCCCTTTGGACATCTCCTGCGGGAGTTCCGCCGCGCTGCCCAATTGACGCAGGAGCAGCTGGCGGAGCGGGTCAACGTGAGCGCCCGCACCATCGGCGATCTCGAGCGGAGCGCCAGGACGGTCCCCCGGCCCGACACGGTCGAGTTGTTGATCGAAGCACTCGATCTCTCCGCCGAGCAACGGCTGGCTCTGGAGGCAGTCGCAGGGCGCTCGCTCGACAGCGCTCCTGGCAACGAGCGCTCGCGCTTCATCGTGCCCGTCGTGCCGACACCACTGCTGGGGCGGGCGCGCGAGGAAGTGGAGGCCGTCCGCTTCCTGCGTCGGGAGGGGTGTCGGCTGCTCACCCTGACGGGCACAGGCGGAGTGGGGAAGACGCGGCTGGCCTACCAGGTGGCGGCGACCGTCGAGGGCGATTACGAGGATGGAGTGGTGATCGTTCCGCTCGCTCCCCTAAGGGATCACGCCCTCATTCTCTCCACGATTGCCGCGGTCCTCGGGCTCCGTGAGGGGGGCAGACGCTCCCTGGACCAGATCATCGGTTCGTACCTACGCGAGCGACAGCTCCTGTTGCTGCTCGACAACTTCGAGCACGTACTCGCAGCCGCTCCTGTGGTCGCGGACCTCCTTGCAACCTGTTCCGGTCTGACGGTGTTTGTCACCAGCCGGGCGCCTCTCCGGCTACGTGGAGAGCAAGAGCTGGAGGTCCTCCCGTTCGACCTGCCCGACTTCGAGGGCTCGCCGGACCCGGACCTCGAGTCCTTCCCTGCTGTCGCCCTTTTCGTGCAGCGGGCGCAGGCCATCAAACCGGAGTTTCGGGTGACCCAGGACAACGTTACGTCAATCGCGACGATATGCCGAAAGGTTGATGGCTTGCCGCTCGCTATCGAGCTGGCTGCCGGCTGGATGAGGGTGATGCCGCCGGAGGGACTGCTGGACCGGATGGAGCCACAGCTTCAGCTGCTGACGGAAGGATCACGGGACCTGCCCGAGCGCCAGCAGACGATGCGCAAGACGATTGCGTGGAGCTACGATCTGCTGTCCGAGGGCCACCGGCGCCTCTTTCGCCGCCTGTCGGTGTTCGCCGGCGGTTGCACGCTGGAAGCGGCCGAAGTGGTGTGTCGGGAGGATGAGGGCCGAGAAATCGAGGTCCTCAAAGGGCTGAATACCCTGGTGGATCACAGTCTGGTCGTCGCCAGCGCGGGGGATCAACCGCGCTTCAGCCTGCTTGAAACGATCCGGGAGTATGGTCAGGAGCAGTTGGCGGCACGTGGGGAGGCAGACGGCCTGCGACAAGGGCACGCGCTGTACTACCTGCGTCTGGCGGAGCTGGCGGCGTCCGAGCTTTCCGGTCCCCGCCAGGCTGACTGGCTGAGCCGGTTGCGTGCCGAGTCCGACAACTTCCGGGCCGCTCTCGCCTGGTGGCTCGATTCAGATTCGCGCTGGCCACTCGCTGCCGAGCACGCCACCCGTCTCGCAACCGCCCTGTGGAGATTCTGGTACGAGCAGGGGCACTGGACCGAGGGACGTGGGTGGTTGATGCCCTCCCTGGCGGCTGGGGAGGACGTCGCGGCGCCGGTGCGGGCCCGAGCGCTGAGCACAGCGGGAATGGCGGCATTCTTTCAGGGTGAGTATGCAGAGAGTGACATCCTCCTCACCGAGAGCCTGGCGCTGTTCCGAATGCTCGGCAGCAAGCATGGTGTCGCCTCGGCGCTAACCTACCTCGGATACCTGGCAGCCGGTGAGATGGACGTTTCCCGTACCCGGCAGCTCCTTGACGAGGCGTCGCAGCTACTACCGGACCTTACGCACCCGTCGGTCATCGCCTACCTGGTGTCGTTCCTCGGCATGGGACATGCGAATCTGGGCGATTCGGAACGCGCCATCGCGTTCCTGGAGGGGAGCGCCTCGGCCTTCCAGGACCTGGGGGACAGTCGGGGTACACGACAGTGTCTTGCCCTGCTTGGACTGCTTCGCCTGAGCGTGGGCGATCTGCCTCCGGCCGGCACAGCTTTCCAGGAGTCGCTGCAGCTCTCGAGTCAGTCGCGCGATGTACTGGTGGTGTACTTCTGCCTGCTCGGCCTGGCCGGCGTGGCGGCGCTGGCGCGGCATCTCCGGCGCGCTGCCATGATATGGGGCGCGGCCGATCGTCTCCGTCACACCCACGGTCTCCACCTCAGCCCCTTCGTGCGCACGGCGATCAACTACGATGGCGCCCTGGCCACGGCTCGCGAGCAGCTGGGCGAAGCGGCATTTGGCGCCGCCTGGGAGGAAGGCTGGACCATGCAGCTGCACCAGGCGATCGACGCCGCGCTGGAAGTGAGCGATGCAGTGCTCCGCGGCGAGACCGTCTCCCGGTGATCGCCTTCACACGGCGACTTCAACCGCGCGGCAAGTGTCTGGTGTGAGGAGATCGCCAACTTGCGCACCCACGGAACCGTCCGAGAACGACCGACCGATCGGCTCGTGATCGAGCGGCAGCTTCTCCAGCCGGCTGCTACTGCGGCGACGAATTGCATTGGTCCAAGAGCCCTTCCCAGGACAAGGCATGACTGACCATCAAGACACTGCGTGGCGACCAATTGCATTGGTCTCCGGCCTTTCCTCACCGAGAGTGTGTCCATGGATGAATACCACCCACTCGATCGGCACCTGCTCCCACGCCGAACACCGGTGCTCTGCCGGCTGCGCAGGAGAGGCACCGGTCCTGCTCACCACTGTCTCGATCACCAGGATGGCGTGGACATCGTTCGGCATTGTCATGTACGCGTCAAGGGCAATGTTCGGCCAGCTGCGGGGTGTGCGCGGCCCCTGGACCAATGCAATTGGTCGCCACGCAATTGCTGGTCGGTGATGGCTTGGGTGGGAAAGGGGTTCCGGACCAATACAAGTGGTTGCCACTCCAGGTCCGCTGCCTGAGAATTCGCATCACCGCTCGAGAGACGAGCATCCGGGCTCGCCGGCAGGCACGGGTCACGAGCGCCAATCTCCTCTGTCGAACGGGAGTCGAGACCAGCTTGACCGATCGAAAGCGGAACGAGAGGCGGCCCGTGTATCGGAGCCGCCTCCCATCAGGCGCTCAGGGAATCCTACCTAGCCGGCCAGTCAGTGCTTTCCACCGCTAGCGACGTAGCTCACACAATCGCCCTGGTTCTTGAACGTGGGGTTATTGAAGTTTTGCCAGCCGCCGTTCTTGCATTGGTCCTTACTGGTGGGCGGGAACATCCCCGCGACCGGCCCTGTCCGGACGTTGTCGAGACCGAGGACGTCATTGGCAAACCCGTTCTGCCACAGGGTGATCCACACGTACCCGTTGCCGCGCAGATCGGAGCTGGCGAAGGGTCCGCCCGGCGAGGTCGCGTACACCGTATCCGTGGTGCCAACCTGCTGATGATTGGAATCGTAGATGCTGAGATCGGTGATCGCGGGGTTCGCCAGGTTCACATCCTGGCGCCATGTCATCACGAAGGTGTACCAGCCGGACGTCGTCAAGGTGGCCATGGGCGTGGTTTGACCGTCGACCGTCACATTCACCGACGATCCCGTCGCGGTCAGGCGGAAGTTGTGCTCTGCTCCATAGTTGTTGGGATCGGCGTGGTACGGAGTCTCGTCGATCCAGAAGCTCGGCGCATAGCTCGCTGCCGCCGGAGCCCAGTTCGCGTCGATGTACACGTCGATCGCCTGGTAGAAGGGGCCGTGATAGACGGAGTCCGCGCCGCCGAAGAAGCTGTAGCCTCCATCGCCGTAGCCCAGTTGGTACCCGTCATGGAGATTCTGAAGCTCGGCGTAGTAATTGCCCGAGCTGGCGGTTAGATGGAGCGCGCCACCTCCTGATGGGACACGAGTGATGGCCTGAGACGCGACCCAGTCGCCGGTATCGGTTTCGAATCCCTGGAAATTGTTGAACGCGGCCAGCGCGTTGCCGGTAAACAGGTTCAGGCCGGCAAGCGCGAGCAGCGCGGGCACGATGAGGCGTACCGCAGTCTTCATCTTTCGTCCTCCTACTTGGGGTGATTCGATGCGATGTGCATTCAGGGAGGACACCATGCGAGACATGGTGTTACCGACGACCATGCTCCTTTCCCTCAATCGGTCGGCGTTGATCCATTGCGCTGCGGGCTGTCGTCCCGTGCGATGCGTCACCGTGCACTCATTGCGCTGAGGCGAATTTGACACCGCGCAGCCATGACTACTGTAGCGCGAAAGGGAATGCTTAGCAAATGCGGCTTGCGGCTGTCAGAGCAAGCTCTTTAGCTAGTTCCTCTCGCCGATCGCGCGGTACCGAACAACCACTCGCGGCGCAAGCTGGTGCAGCCAAGCAAGGGAAAGATCGACCGACATGCTGACGGTGAGACCGTGATCGAGCCAGTGCTGGGTCTACTCGCTCCTGATCGTCGAGGCCCACTCCCGCAAGGTGTTGGCGGGGATGATAGCTGAGCACCCGGATCTCATCGCCGTCTTGCGGCGTCTACACGCAGAGCGTCTGGAGTACGGCGTACCAGAGGGGATGGATTCCGATAATGGCTCCGTCTTCACCGTTGGGGCCGATAAAGGGTTGCTTCGAGAGGGCCACGAAGTACTGAACGTGGCAGTCGCCACACAGGGCCAGCTGCTGCGATGTCGGCGATCGGACTCAGTCGATCAGGTGCCTGGTGAGCAAGCGATCGTTCGTTCGCGAGAAGAGGGAGGAGTGAGGCACCTGCGTCGTCTCACTCCCCCTTAGGAACCCTACCAGTCGCGGTGGCGTGAGAGAATCAACGCTTGGTAGCGACAACTTCAAGGTAGTCGCTCGGCACGATCATCGAGCGGTTATCCGTTCGGACCAAGCGCAGAACTACCGGCGTCAAAGCGCGGACCACAGCATTTTCATCTACATGGTCGGCCGGCCCGAGGGGGGAAAGCGCGGAGATGCAATAGATCTGCATGAGCTCCAGGAAGTGCTCGGGTGATCTGTATGGGAAGACATACCTTCGGCGGTTCACGAGCATCGCACGGATGTGCGGGCTGAACAGGGACCGGATGCCGTGCTCCGTACCCCAGCTGGTAGGGCCCGACGATCGGCGAGTGGGCCCTGCTTGCCGGCCGCTGCGCCGGAGTATGGTCCCGATGACGCTCTCGCGAGTCCAGGTCGTCACCGCAATGGTTCCTCCCGGCCGGCAGACGCGCAACAGTTCCGCCGCCACCTGGCGCCGGTCCGCCGCGAACGTAGCGCCGAAGACGGACAGAACCACGTCGAACGATGCGTCCGGAAAGGGGATGGCCTCCGCGTCACCCAGCTGAAAGTGGGCCCGCAGCCTCTCCGCCCGGGCCCGCTCCCGTGCACGCTCCAGCAGCGCCGGAACCCGGTCCACGCCGCGCACCTGGCACCCCCGGCGCGCGGCCGCCAGAGCCCCATTGCCACTTCCGGTGGCCACGTCGAGGACGAGCCGCCCGGGACGAAGGTCGATGTGCTCGCACAGGAGTTCCGCGACAATGGTGGTAGCCGCGGCGAGCTCCGAGCAACCCGACGGCAGTTGCGCGTCACCGTCGGACCAGTCGCTGGCTCCTCGGCCGGTACCAGGTGCTGATTCGCGCTCCACTATCACCCTCACCGGATTCCGGCAGCGTCAGGACGTCGGGATGGTCAAGGAATAGCATCTCCCATCGTTGTCGTCGACTTCAGCACCAAACTGGGTCACGGTCACGGTTTCGAACCAATAGCTGACTCCCGGTTCGATGCCGATGTCCCCAACCGTCCCCGGCAAGTCGTTCCCGGTCACCGTCACGGTGTGACTTGTTGTGCCCGTGACTCGGTCCTGGGTGGCGAGCTCGACGAGGCCCGAGCATCCCGGTCCACTGCCGAACTCCACCCAGCCGTCGCCAGGATGAGCGCTGACAAAACTGACAGTGAAGGACACGGTCGTACCATTGCCGATGCGTTGAAGTCGTACCGCTGCAGCGCCCGGGACAGCAAGGTGCAGGATCTCGCCGGTCTCGGGTGCAGTCTGGTCGCTGTAATCCGAAACGTCGAGCCCGCCATCCGGCGCGACGGTGATACCAGACGGAAAGTACAAGTCGGTGGTGAGCGTGGTGACAACGCCGCTCTGACTCGCGCTCACCACGGCACCGTTCCCATGCTTGGGCATTCCCGCAGCCGTCGTCAGCTCGGTTGCGTACATCGTTCCGTCAGCGCCAATTGCCAGGCCGGCAACCGCGGTCAGGCCGGATGCTACCTGCGTTGTACTGCCATCCGCGTTCAGCTTGAAGATCCCCGCCGTACCCGGCACCACGGGGAACTCGGTGAGGTCAGCAAAGTACACGCTTCCCTGCCAGGACGCTATGCCGGTGATGCCCAACCACGGCTCCTGCGAGAAATCGAGGAGTCGGGTGATCGTCCCGTTCGTTGGGTCAACCTTGTCGATCTCCGCGTGGTTCGCCTCGGCAACGTAGAGATCGCCGCTCATGGCCATCATGCTGAAGGGATTTCCCGCCGGTGCGAAATCGCCCGGGTCCGGGGTCTTGACCGGATGGGTCGAGTAGTACTTGGTAAGATTGGCCACCAGCGTCACTGACCCAGCCGCGCCCACCCGGTACACACCTTTTGGCTGTTTCGGCGCGCTTCCGGAACACGTCCCCTCTTCGAGGACGTACATGGTGTTGCCGATGAACGCCACCGCCGCTGCCCCAACCTGCCCAAATCGCCCCAGCGTACTGGGCAGGTTCCGGCTGACCGTGGTCACTTCGGAGCCAGCGATCCGGACCACCCCGCCTCCCGTCGCCGCCCCCCCGTGAGCCGCTGCTCCGCACTCCCCACCCGGGTTGGTTGCGGTCCCACTTCCCGCGATGCCCCCATAGAGGTTCCCATCAGGGCCAACGGTAAGCCCTCTCGGGTCATCGAGTCCGCTCGCAACTACGGTCGGCACGATCGGCCCGTTGCCCGGAAGACCGTCTGCACGGACCGCCGCTGATGGCTTGGACAAGCCAGCCACGCCGGAGAACAGAAGAACGCAGGCCGCGATGAGCCGCCAACTGGGGCTTCTCGTACCGCACAGTCGTGGGGTGCTGTTACTGTCTTTCACCTACCCAACTCCTTGCCGAGGACTTAATGTGGAGCATCTGTCGTCCACTTTGCCTCTTTGCCGGCCAGATTCCCAGGCACAACACGCACAAAAACACGCACATCCAGGCGCGCAATACGGTTGAAGGTGCCCCAGAGGGGCGGTAGTATGAAACCAACTACCGCGCTCGGGTCTCCCGCGGCCATCGTACGCCGATGTCGAGAGGACAGAAGCTGTGACGAGCGGACATTCATCTGCCTTCGGCGCGTTGCTGCGCCGCTACCGAACGATGGAGGGTCTGACGCAAGCGGAGCTCGCCGAGCGGGCGGGGATCAGCGTCCGTGGATTGATGGCGCTGGAGAATGGCGAGCGTCGGCGGCCTCGACGCGACACCCTTCGACTGCTGACCGAGGCCCTCCCGCTCGATGACGATGCGCGGGCCGAATTCGAAGCTGCCGCCCGGGGCCGGATCAATCTGCCCGTACCGGTTGGCAGGACCTACGCTGCCGACCCGCCACAGAAGCCGCTGGTTGGCCGGGCAGCTGAGCTGGAGCTCCTCGAGTGGCACCTTGCGGGGCTCGGGCCACCGCTCCTGGTGTTTGGCGGCGAACCCGGCATTGGAAAGACGCGGCTGCTGCGGCAGGCGGCCGAGATGGCCGGCCGGCGGGGACAGGCGGTGGTCGCTGGTGGGTGCCAGCGTCGCAGCGGTCAGGAACCCTACGCACCATTCCCACGGGCCATCGCGCGCCAGCTCGCAACTCTGCCCGAACCCGCTCGACGGGAGCTGGTGCGTGAGAGCCGCTGGCTGGTCCATTTGCTGCCTGAACTGAGCTCACTCCTTCCCGAGCCCATCTCCTCGTCCCTGGAGGCAAGCCAGGAACGGCGCCTCCTCTTCGATGCCGTGGCGCGATCGCTGGCGAATGTGGCGCACGAAACGGGAATAGCGCTTCTGCTCGATGACCTGCAGTGGGCGCCGGCCGATGCTCTGGATCTGCTCACCGCCCTGATTCATGACCCTGCCAGCGCCCATCTCCGGGTCGTCTGCGCATTCCGGACCACGGAAGTCCATCCGTCAGAGCCGCTAGGCCTCATGCTCGCTGATCTCGCCCATGCTGGTCTTGCCGCACAACACATGGTTGAGCCTCTCAGTCCGGAGGAGTCTGAGCAGCTCCTGGTCAGCCTGGCCGATGACCTGGATCCACAAAGCACCCTACTGCGGCGAGCAGTGCGCCGGACTGGCGGTGTTCCCTTCTACCTGGTCAGCTACGCTCAGGAGCTACGGACGAACGGAGCGGCGCCGAAGCGCGACGTACCGTGGGACGTGGCGCACTCTGTCCGGCAGCGAGCCGCGGTCCTGCCGCAGTCGTCACAGGAGATTCTGGCCGTTGCTGCGGTGGCTGGCCGAGTCATTTTACAGTCAGTTCTGGAGCAGGTGGTCGCGTGGACGGACACCGACCTCCTCTCCGCGCTGGAGGCAGCCTGCGAGGCGCGTCTCCTCGAGGAGGCAGGAGGACGCGCCTACCAGTTTCCTCATGACGTCATCCGCGAGGCCCTCGAGGCCGATCTGGGGCGCGCGCGGCGTACCCTGCTTCATCGCAAGCTCGGCGAGGCGCTGGAACAGCAACCAGAGCAGGCGCGTCTCGGGCGGGCGGCAGAGCTAGCCTGGCACTTCTTAGAAGGGGACGACCCGGAGCGGGCTCTGTGGCACAGCCTCATCGCAGGGAACGAGGCGGCGCGAGCGTTCGCCCACGAAGAAGCCGAACGACACTACCGAACTGCGTTGAAGCTGGCGCGGGAGAACGACGACCGGTCGATGCAGATAGAAGCGCTGCAGCAGCTAGGCGCCACAATGTGTAGCGTCGGACGGCTGGAAGAGGCGCTTGTGGTCCTGGAGGACGCGACGGCGCACTGCCAAACGGCAGGCGACGTGGCTGCGGAAGCAAGGGCCATTGCCGAAATCGGCCGCGTGCGAGAACGCCGCGGGGCAATCGGGGAGGGCATTGCTCGCCTTGAGCCGCTGCTGGAGCGCTTCGAGCTCATGGAGGGCGCGGATCGGCCGCACCTAATGGCGCTGGCTGAGCTCCTATTGGCGCTGGGCGACCTGTACTACGAAGCGGGGAGGTATCCCGAGGAGTTGGACGCTGCCGAGCGCGCCGTCGAGCTCGGTCGGCTTCTGCGCGAGAATCGGCTCATCACGGATGGTGAGAGGCAAAAGGGGCTAGCTCTGTTGTCGCTTGGCCGTCGAGAGGAAGCGCGCGGTGTCTGGGCTGCGGCACTACCGCTAATGGAGGCGACGCGCGACCTCTACAATCTGTCTCATACGCTCAACAACCTTGCCATCGTATGCTCGGATTCGCAGCAGGCCGCGGAGTATGTCGACCGCGCGCTGGCGGTCGCAGAACGACTGGGCGACCCGAGTCAGATCGCCTTCATGACCTGCAATGTGGCTTACCAGGATTACAGCGCGGGCCGCTGGCAAGAGGCACGTTCCCTCGCCGAGCGAAGCTGGGAGCTATCGGGGCCTCGCGGACTTCTGGTCTCCGGCTACGCCGCGCTCCTCCTTGCGACTATCGACCTGGCAGAGGGAAAGGTGGAGGGTCGCCGATGGCTGGACACCTGCGTTGCCATTACGACGGACAGCGACATGCAAGGTACCCGCTTGGTGCAGCAACTCCTGGCGGAGCAGGACCTCCTGGAGGATCGTCCCGACCTGGCTTTGACCCGCCTAAGGCCCCTGATGGATCGGCCGGGTCTGGAGGAGGAGGGAGTCACCGTGCTGCTGCCCACGCTGGCAAGGACGTATCTGGAGCTGGGCGACTCGAAGCGATCCGAGGCGATTGCTCAGGACGGTCTCCGTCGGGCCACGCTCCTGGGCTATCAAGAAGTGGTAGTTGAACTGCTGCTGGTTCAGGGAGCGATCGCCGCGCGCAACGGTCGGTGGGAGAACGCGGAAACCGCCTTCGAAGAGGCGCTGACCGTAGCGCGTAGCCGGTCGTGTGCGTACGCTGAGGGCCGCGCGCTCTACGAATACGGCCTGATGGAGAACCATCGGGGTTACCCGGAGCGAGCCGGCCAGCTACTTGAGGCGGCACTGCACGTCTTTCGGCGAATCGGAGCGCGTCCCTATCGGGAACGGACAGAGGCCGCACTCGGCGCCGTGGCAAGGTGTAGGCGCGGCGCCTAGAGGAGGGTCTTCACGATCGGGGCAACCGCCGCGACAGCCATGATTGCGGCTAGTATCTGGCCGGGAAAGTCGTTCCAGCGTCGGCGCCTTGTCGTCAGCGGCACGGAGTTCGCGACGAACGACGGCGCAGAGAGCATCACGGACCTGCCAGGAGGTGATGCCGAATGAAGGGAAA
>DATGJB010000221.1:0-7760 GCA_035295425.1 Chloroflexota bacterium
CGGCTGGAAAGCCACTGCATGACCAGGCCCGCGATGAGAACGATCAGGATCTCATCCAGGGCGAAGAAGCCGGCGATCTGAGTCCACATCGGAACTTCCGAACCGGGGATCGTCTTGTCCCAGATGCCGCCGACCGCGGCCAGCACCGTGGCCAGCAGCACGCCAACGGTGATCCAGACGCGGGTGTGTAACGAGCGTAAGCGGAGAACCTGGCACGCCAGCAATGCCATCAGTCCCACCATGCCGATGAGAAGACCGTGCAGGAACATGACATGAGCGTAATTCGGCCCGGCCGCGGCATTCGGCTCCGATTGGAAGGGATTGGAGACAAACACGCTCAGCAAGGCGAAGAACGAGAGCCAGGCGATGACAAAGAACACCAGGCGGCGAGGAGTGAGCCAGGGCGCCCGGCGGAGAACCGAGCCGTTTTCGTATGAGGGGTCCGCACTACCGTCTGTTGTGGACATGGCGAGCCTCCAATCAGGGTCACCTCTTCTCCTCGCGACGCGGAGGAGAGCAGTCTTTCAGCCGCTACGTACATGAGGTCCGGAGGCTGTGCCTGTGAACGGCTTCCTCCTACCGGGACCCAGCATATGCCGGTTAGCCTGTATCGTCTGTCGGTTGTTGATCTGATATTTCCGTCAAATATGGATGAAAATGCGCGGGGGAGCCGCGCATTGTCGATGCACTAGCCGATGGGGACGTGCCACGTGACGTGATGGGCGCTCGCCACGCGGGGGGAGGCAGGACCGATGACTGCGATCGTGATAACCGGATTGCCAGGTGCGGGGCCGGCGCGCGTACTCAGGACGCCATGGCCGGCCACGTACGCGAAGATGGTCCGCCCGTACGCCGGGAGAGATCGGGTAACGCGATAGACCCCGGGCGTTGACCGGTGAAGCTGGACGACGTGGAAGCGGCCGTCCAGCGGCCCAAATGCGATCCAGAACGTCATGGCGGCCGGCACGGTGCCGGACACGTGGAGCCGGAGGGTGACTGCCGTCAGCACGCCAGCTGCGGACTGCGAGCGTCCGATCGCCGGCGCGGGAAGGAGCGCCCAACCGAGAAGGACCACCAGGAGCGTGGAGGAGATACGCCCCCTCCATCTCTTCCGCGGATCCGTTGCCGTCTGGACGGGCATGGAAGTGCTCTCTAGCGCTGCAGTGTTGCCAGCGCGAGAGCGATGATCAGTCCCCACATGAGGCACACCGCGAGATACATCAGGCATGTCTCGGTGTACCCGGGGAGCTGGATGCTGATCCCCCTCATCGCGTGCCGTGGGAGGACGGGTTCGTGGAGAAAGGCGCTGGTATGGTGCCCGCTCATAGCGGTCTCCTGCTTGTGCTACGGTTTCAGGGTATGCCGGAAGGCGAGTGGAGGGAATCGGGCAGGCAACCGATGTTTGTGCGATCAGGACCCGATATGTGCCGCGGAGTCGCCCGGCCAGGCTTCAGTCAGATGAGCCGCCAGAATCGGATGGACACCCGATAGCTGGGGACGCCGCGAACGCGTACTGTGAGGTCGTGCCAGGAGGGACGGCCATGCAGCTCATCGAAACGCGTTCCTTTATACAGAACCGCACCTTTGACGAGATCGAGATCGGGGAAAGCGCCAGCCTGAGCCATACCCTGAGCCGGGACGACATCGAGCTCTTCGCCGTGATGTCGGGCGACGTGAATCCGGCGCATGTCGACGAAGAGTACGCGCGCAGCGACATGTTTCATCACGTCATTGCCCACGGCATGTGGGGCGCCTCGCTGATCTCCACCCTGCTCGGCACCAAGCTTCCGGGCCCGGGCGCGATCTATCTCGGTCAGACGCTGCGTTTTCGACGCCCCGTCGTGATTGGTGACCGGATCACGGTGACCGTCACCGTCACGGAAAAGGATCAGGAGCGGCATCGCGTAACACTCGAGTGCGCCTGTGCCAACCAGGCAGGCGAACGGGTTATCGAAGGAATCGCGGAAGTCATCGCGCCGGTCGAGAAGGTCAAGCGACTCCGTGTGGAGCTGCCCGAAGTGCATCTCCACGAACATGGCCTGGCGTACCGGAGCCTGATGGGGCGAGTCGAAGAGCTCGACCCGATCTGCGTCGCAGTCGTGTACCCGGTCGATGCCAATGCCTTACTCGGAGCGATCGAGGCGGCACAGGCGAATCTCATCACGCCGATCCTGATTGGCCCGGAGGAGAAGATCCGGATGGTGGCGGCGGCGGAGGGTGTCGACATCTCTCCGTATGCATTTGTTTCGACCGAGCACAGCCATTCCGCGGCCGAGACGGCTGTTGCCATGGCACGGGCGGGACAGGTGCAGGCGGTGATGAAGGGGAGCCTGCATACCGACGAGCTGATGCGCGCCGTCGTGTCTCCTCGCACCGGCCTCACGACCGACCGGCGAATGAGCCATATCTTCATGATGGATGTGCCGACCTATCCACGTCCGCTGCTCATCACCGATGCTGCGCTCAACATCGAGCCGGACCTCGACGCCAAACGCGATATCGTCCAGAATGCGATCGATCTCGCCCATGTCCTCGGTATCGACCATCCCAGGGTCGCCGTGCTCTCGGCGGTGGAAACAGTGAGTCCGAAGCTGCGCTCCACCCTCGACGCCGCGGCGCTGAGCAAGATGACCGATCGCGGGCAGATCAGCGGTGGTACGGTCGATGGTCCGCTGGCGTTCGACAATGCTATCTCCGCGGAGGCGGCGCGCGTTAAGGGCATCGTCTCCTCGGTATCGGGCCAGGCAGACATCCTGGTGGTTCCCGATCTCGAGTCCGGCAACATGCTGGTCAAGCAGCTTGAGTATCTCGCCGACTCGCAAGCGGCGGGAATCGTCGTGGGCGGGCGTGTTCCCATCGTGCTGACGAGTCGGGCGGATACGCCGCGCGAGCATCTCGTCTCCTGCGCGCTCGCCTTGCTGCTCGTCCGGCAGAGTGCGGCCGCGGCGCCGCAGCCCGGCGGAACGGTCGCCAGCGCCGCGGCTTCATAGCGGCCAGGACCGATCGACCCCGGCCGGCGGACGAACGGGGGAAGCAGGCGAAGAGGAACGGCCATGGCCGTCCCTCTTCATCGCTGCGAAGACCGGGATGCTACTTGACGATGGTTGCACTCCCTCCGGTGAGATTGGTGGGCAGGAACGTGAAGTGGCCCACCATGGCGTGCTGAGGATCGGTCACCCAGAGGCCGAACTGGTCGGCCTGGTGCCGGTAGGAGTTGCTCATCACCGTCACCACAAAGCTGTACCGCTGAACGCCGTTGAGCGTGCCGGTCCCCTGGAGGTACGCACGATGGTTCTTGATCACCAGACCGGTGATCTTGCCGTTCAGCACGTAGCTCTCGATCAGGGTGCGCTTGTTCATCGGCGCGCCGACTGCGAGCGCCCTGTACTCGACGTACTGCAGGCTCCCGCCGGCCTTGCCGTTCTTCAGGTATTTCGCGGTGAGCTTGAAGGAGCCCGGAGTGGCGATGAGGATCTTCCCGGATGCACTGACGGCCCCGGTTGCCGAGGGACTGTACACGGTCAGGATCGAGTCGGCGGTCCCCTGGTAGTCGTTGCCGCCGATCTCAATGTGGACGTGGTACATGTTCACGGGGAGATGCCTGAAGGTCGCGGTTGTCTCGAGGGTCCCCTCGATTCCACCTCCGGCGTGGTTCGCGGTGACGCTGTAGGTCTGCCCG
Source organism: Chloroflexota bacterium (assembly GCA_035295425.1). Classification (GTDB taxonomy): domain Bacteria; phylum Chloroflexota; class UBA5177; order UBA5177; family UBA5177; genus DATGJB01. The sequence continues at coordinate 3,680 of DATGJB010000221.1, forward strand.
CCGCCGAACGGGATGAGGGTGAAGACGACGGGGGCGGCTTCGCCGATGTCGGCGTTACCGTTCGGGTCGGTTGCCTCGTAGATCGACGCGTGCAACGTGACCCCTGCGGACGTGCTCCTCGGCGAGTTGACCTTGACGATCACCGGATTTGCGTTGTACGGATCAACGATCGCGATCTCACGGGTCACGGTGACGGTGACCGCCTTCGAGACCATCGCGTTGTGCTGATCGCAGGCGGTGAACGTGATGGAGTAGGTTCCGGCCGACACCGCTGCATACCCCGAAACCTGGCCGGTTCCGTTGCCGAGATCGGTGAAGGTGACACCGCTTGGCAGCCCACCGGCGGTCAGCGTCACGTGATCGGTTGGATCAGGGTCGCGCGCCGACACCGTGAAGCTCACGATGTCGCCGTGGTCGACTCGCTGATCAGCCGGCACGGTGATTGTCGGCGCCAGGTTGGGCAGCAGAACCGTCTGCACCGCGGGATCGCCGGAGCCCATCATGTTCGTGGCCACGACCGAGACAGTGTAAGTTGAGCCGGTGTGAAGTCCAGTGAAGGCGGCAGCGGTTGTTGCCACCTGCTGCGACTGGACGAGCTGCGATCCCTGCCACAGGGTTACCTGGTAGCTGATGATCGGGCGACCACCGCCCAGGGCTGGTGGGAGCCACGAGACCTGAAGTGAGGTCCCGGTGGGTGTCAGGGTCAGGCCAAGCGGCGCCGAAGGTACGGTCGGGAGTGTCACCGCCGCGGTCGCGGTCGATGCCGGCCCCGTGCCTACCGCGTTCACCGCCTGAACCCAGAAGCTGTAAGCTCTGCCGGGAACGAGATTCCCCACGTTAACACTGCTGACGTCCGGTCCCGCCCAGACGGTTACCGTCTGGCCGGCGATGCCGGTCGAGCCGGTGACGATGTACGCGATGATCGGACTACCACCGTTGGAGAGCGGTGGGAGCCAGCTCACCGTCACCGCGTTGATTCCGGCGACAGCCATGACACTGGCTGGTATGCCGGGAAGCGCGGGCAGGGTGATTGCAGGCGATCGCGCCGACTCACTTCCCCACCCGACCGCATTGGCGGCCCGCACAGTGAACGTGTAGGTGGCCCCATCGCTGAGCCCGGTCACCTGGGCACTGGTGACATTCGGGCCGGCATTTGTCGTGCCCGTCACGAGCGAGCTGGTTCCGACGTATGTCGTAATGGTGTAGCCTGTGATCGGGCTGCCGCCGTTATACGGCGCTGTCCAGCTAACGGTCGCGGTTCGGACGGCCGAAGCGGCGTGAACGTTGGCCGGCGTGCCGGGCACGGTGGGCTGCGGTGGAAGCGGTCCGTAGGCCTCGACGGAGGCAAGCGCGACGCCGCTGCTCATGCCGCCCAGCGCGTACACCAGGTTGTCCGGACCGCGGGTAGTCGCCAGCCCGTAGCGCGAGCTCAGCATCGGTGCGTCGGCGAGCCAGGTTTTGGTGTCAATGTTGTAGGCCTCGGTGGAGGCCAGGCCGTAGAACGCGTTCAATCCGCTTCTGCCGCCGAGCGCGAAGATGCGCCCATCCGTCCAGGGCACAGCAGCCAGTTCGGCGCGTGCGGTGGTCAGTGGAGTAGCTGGCGTCCATGTACCAGATGGGATGGAGTAGGCTTCGACCGTCGCTACCGGCGACTGGGCGGTGCGGCCACCTACGGCGTAGATGGTGCTGGCAGCGCCCAGCGCTCCGCCCAGAAAGCCCCGGGCGGTCGGCATGGCGGGTGCTGCTGTCCAGCTATTGGTCCAGGGCGTGTATACCTCGACGGTGCTCAGATAGCTGAGGCCGTTGAAGCCGCCGATGGCGTAGATGTGGCCATCGGTGCCGAGCACTGCCGCCAGGCCCGCTCTGGCAGTAGGCATGGATGGGACCGTCGTCCAGGCGTTCGTCCACGGCGAGTATCGCTCGACCGACGCGAGATACCCACTCACCGGGTTGTATCCGCCCAGCACGTAGATGTAGTCGCCCCAGGCAACTGCTGCCGCGGCGTATCGCGCGACCTGCATGGACGCGATGGCGCTCCAGACATGGCTGACCGGCGCGTATGCCTCCGCCGTCCGGAGATACCCTGCCGCGTTGTAACCACCGATGGCGTACATCCGGCTGTCAGGTCCGGTCGCCGCCGTCAATCCATACCGTGGCGTGGTCATTGGCGTTACAGTCGCCCACGCGCTGGAAGCAGCGTGCGTCACGGGGACGGCGCAGGGCACGGCGATCAGCCCGACGAGCCAGATGAGGGGAAGAATCAAGCGCCATGACTTCATGGCTGACCTCCTTGGCGCTAGAGCGAGCTCCGATTCCCGGCGAGCGCCTTTGTGGAACCGGCCAGTGGAGCGTTGAGGTACGTGGCACTCGGCCGGGCTGGAGAGCGAGATTCCACTGGCTATGATCCCTCCAGCCTTACCCTACGCCCGTTTCGTCAAGAAGACTATCGGGTGTACACGTGATTTTTGGCGCGGGATCGCCTGAGTTTTTGCCGAGGATCCCGTGCCGTCACTCGCTGACCAGGAGATCCAGTTCGACGCGCGTCACGAGCCCTGCCAGGCGATCGCGTGCCGCCCCATACTCTGCACTACCCATGAGGATCTGCTCCGCATTCGCCATGGCGCTTTCGTCTTCGTACCCGCATTGCCATTCCACCATCGGCTCATCAGGCGGCGCGGCGTCGGCCAGAAGTATCAGACCCGGTGACAACCCGAGTGTCTCGCGGACGCTGCTTTCTTGCCGGCGGGCCTCCAGAACGGAGGCGCGGTTCTCTTCGGAGAAGTAGTAGCGGACCTGTTCGACCAGCACGGTTACCCTCCCTTTGGCAGTGGTGAGCACTGTTCACGCTCTCAGGGTTTGCGTAGTCCCAGCGTACTGCCGTCTGAGCCTGAGCACCATACGGTTCACACCCGATCTTGCCGTGACGAGCACCGGATATCCGCCCTAAATCGGGTCCTGAACCGATGGGCGGCAGAAGGAAGAGCGAGTAGAGTCGGGATCAAGAGGGAGTCTATGACTGCCACGACGAGAGCTGATCGGACGGCGGCAGCGACTGAGCCACTTTCGACACCGCGGTGCGTGCGGGAGCAACGGGAAATGCTGCGGGTGGCCGAGTCTCTCGGTGACCGCCCGGATACCGTTGCGGCCCTCCAGCTCATTCGTCGTCGGCGGGCCGCCTTATTTCTGGCCGGCGCCACCGGACGGTTCACCGGCCTGATCGTGCAGGCGCTCTCCCTTCCCGGGGAGCCGATCGGGTACGGAGCCGATGCGCAGGTCCTCTGGGAGCTGTTGCAGTGCGCCAGCTTCTGGTACTGCCTGAACGTGGCTCCGGCCTGTGCGGCTGCATTGGGGACACGGATGGAGCGGGAGACCGGGAGGGCGGTGAGCTACTTCGACGACATCCTCCTCACGCTCGATGCGCCCGCGCCGGTCTTTCGACCCCGGGAGGGTGTGCGACTTCTGTCGTTAGCCGACTTGCCGCTGCTGGCTGCCGCCCCACGAGAGCTCCGTGGTATAGGATTTGGAGAGACGCGGGCTCTCTTGCTGGAGGGCGTCGCCGCGGCAGCACTCGATGCCGGCCGCATCGTCTCTCTCGCCCATACCTCAGCGCTCACGCCACGACATGCCGAGATCTCGGTCTCAACACTGGAGGCTTGGCGTGGCCGCGGCCTCGGTACCGCGGCTGCGGCGCTGGTGTGCGCGCACGTCCAGGCAGAAGGGCACCGGCCGGTCTGGACCACGGGTCAGGACAATGGCGCGTCGTTACGCGTTGCGCGCAAGCTGGGGTTCTCTCCGTTCGGACGCCGCACTTACGTCATTCTGACCTGAGATGCTCTTACCGCGTGGACAGGACCTTCCACAGCGGCACACTGTTGACGAAGATAGCGACGCTGTGCACAGTTGGGAACTGGAAAGCTGTCCGCTTGAGCTGCGCCTCGACGCGCGGGTTGTCGCAGACGCCCCGGAGGTTCAATTTTCCTCTGAGATTAATGACGGCCCGCCCATTTCGAATGACCACACTGTTGACCGTCAGGCGCGCCTGGTAGAGCGCGTTGTAGAGCCCGGATTTGCCGTAGTACGG
>DATGJB010000222.1:0-18060 GCA_035295425.1 Chloroflexota bacterium
AACCGTGGCGGTGCAGGTCGTCACCGGCCGGGCCGACACAGCCGAGGAGTTCTGGGACCAGCAGTATGAGGCATCGATAGCGTTGCGCGAGATGCTGGAGCCACTGCCGGAGGATGTACGTGCCGAGATTCGCGCTGATGCGGTGCGAACCATCGGTGCAATGTTCCCGCAGGGACCGGTTGAGTTCCAGGGAGAGGCGTTGGTAGGTGTGGGGATCAATCCGTGAACGACCGACCAGTAACGCGGCGCGTGGGATCAGCCGCCGCATCCATGAGCGCGCACTGCGGAATCGGGTCGGTGGAGCAGCGCGCCTTCATCCGGCAGCACACACGCCTGCAGTCGCTGCCGCTCCTGCCGGAGCTGCGGCTGCACCTGGCTGACGAAGTGATGCCGGCCTGGCGCGGCTTCGAGGCAGCGACGGGTGAAAGCGAGCCGCCGTACTGGGCGTTCGCCTGGGTGGGAGGGCAGGCCATCGCGCGCTATCTCCTGGACCACCCCGAAGAAGTAGCCGGCAAGCGGGTGATCGACCTTGCCTGCGGGTCCGGTCTCTGCGCCATCGCCGCGATGAGAGCCGGCGCGGACTCCGCGGTGGCGGCAGATACCGATCCTTTCGCCGCGGAGGCAGTGGCCTTCAATGCACTGGCCAATGGGGTGAGCGTGGACGTCACAAGTCGCGACCTGCTCGAAGACCACCCACCGCCGGCCGATCTGATCCTGGCCGGTGACGTTTGCTATGAGATGCCGATGGCAGAGCGCGTCATGCAATGGCTGCGCGCAGCCCACGAACGGCGGATTCGGGTCCTGCTCGGCGATCCCGGGAGGGAGTACTTCCCGCAGCAAGAGTTGGTCCAGCTGGCCGAGTATGAGGTGCCGGCGACGCGCGAGCTGGAGGACAGAAATGTGAAGCGGACGGGGGTCTTTACCTTTCCGGTGTGATGGGTTGTGGAGCAAGGAGATGCAAGTTCGGTCGAGCTCCGGTATGGCCAGGTCGCGCTGGATGCTGGGGCCAGTTCAGGGCGTCGTCATGACGACGCCAGAAGTGAGTGACCGCGTCAGAGCGCAACCGTGATCGGTATGTTCTGCTCGCCCTGCCAGATCGTCTGAAGCGACTCAGCCGGCTCGGCGCCGATCGTCACTTCCCGGGCGCGGGTCACACTGGCGATGTCATCCTCGGCGCCGGCCAGCGCCTGCAAGAGGGCAGGATCGGTCACCGTCACGTGCAGGCGTTCGAGCTCGGCGCCCAGTGAGAGATTGCGGTCGCTCTTGTGACGGCGGACGGCGGTGGCGATCTCGACCAGTGCCTCGCCGGCTCGCTCCGCCGGCCCGTCGAGGAGGCGCTGATCGGCTTCCGGCCAGGGACCGCGGTGAACGGTGGGGGAGCCGCCGGCCGCGAACAGCGCGCCGTGAACCTCCTCGCTGGTGAACGGCAGGATCGGCGCGAAGAGTAGGTTGACGCTGCGCAGTGTGTGGTAGAGCGTGTAGCAAGCCCCGCGGTGCCCCGGGTTGGCGTCGTCGTAGAGCCGCTTCTTGGCCATCTCGAGGTAGTTGTCGGAGAGATCGCGCCAGAAGAAGATCTCGGTGTCGTTCTTGGCGGCGGCGTATTCGTACGCTTCAAAGGAGCTCGTGGCATGCTGAACGAGCCGCTGCAGGCGGGAGAGGGTCCAGCGGTCGGCGGGCGACAGCGGGGGCATCGCTGCCGGCGCCTCGTAGCCTTCGAGGAAGCGCGCGGCGAAGCGGGTCACGTTCCAGAGCTTGGTGACGAGCTTGGCGCCGGCCGCGATCTTCTCCTCGCTTATATAGGAATCCTTTCCCAGTCCGGTGCTGGCGGCCCAGTAGCGCAGGGCATCGGCGGAGTAGCGCTGGAGCATCTCCATCGGGGCCATCGGACCGCCGCCCCGGCTCTTGCTGATCTTCTCGGTACCACCCGGTGCGAGTCCCCAGCCGGAGATCAGCACCTCCTTCCAGGGGGTCGCGCCGAACCGATAGTGCGACATCACGATCGTGTAGAACGCCCAGGTGCGGATGATCTCGTGCGCCTGTGGCCGCAGCGACATGGGAAAGACCTCGGCGTAGAGGGCGGGATTGGAGAGCTGCCCACCGGCGATCTGCGGCGAAAGGGAGGAGGTGGCCCAGGTGTCCATCACGTCCTCCTCCGCCGTCGCCGCGGTGCCGCCGCAGGAACAGGGACGTGGCGGCTGCTCGGTGGTTGGATCGACCGGCAGTTGATCCTCGTCCGCGACGATCACCGCGCCACATTCCGAGCAGAACCATACCGGGAACGGAACCCCGTAGTAGCGCTGACGGGAGATGCACCAGTCCCAGCTCAAGCCTTCCACCCACTCGCGGTAGCGCGCCTTCATGTGTGGCGGCCGCCAGTCGATCGCGTCCCCGATTTGTAGGAAGGTCTCCTTGTTGTCGAGGACTCGGATGAACCACTGCCTGGTGACGATGAACTCCACCGGCGTGTCGCAGCGCTCGTGGGCGCGGACCGTCTGCTCGACGGGTTGCTCGGCGAGGATTGCGCCGTGCTGCCGCAACGCCTGCACCACTGCCTGACGTGCCTCCGGGACGGTCAGGCCGGCGAACTGCTCCGCCAGTGGCGTCATCCGACCGTGCCGGTCAAGCGCCTCGCGCAGCGGCAGGTTATGCGTGTGCCACCACGCCACGTCGACCGTGTCGCCGAAGGTGCAGCACATCACGGCCCCGGTGCCCTTTTCGGGATCGGCCTGCTCGTCGGTCATAATCGGAACCTCCTGACCAAAGAGCGGGACGCGCGCTTGCCGCCCGACGATGCCGCGGTACCGTGTGTCGTCGGGATGAACAAAAACGGCGACGCAGGCGGGAAGCAGCTCCGGCCGGGTAGTGGCGATCCGAAGGACGCCGCCGCCGTCGAGCTGGAACGCCAGCGTGTAGAAGATGCCGCGGCGCTCGATGTCTTTCTCCTCCGCCTGGGCGATCGCGGTGTGGCAGGTCGGGCACCAGATCGTGGGCGCCTGCCGGCGATAGGCAGTGCCCTGACCGTAGAGCTCGATGAAGTTGAGCTGGCAGGTCTTGCGCGCCAGGTCGTCGATGGTGCGGTAGGTGTGACGCCAGTCGATGGAGAGGCCAAGACGCTGCCAGAGTTCCTCGTACTCCCGCTCGTACTCGCGGCTCAGCTCCAGGCAGGCGGCGATAAAGGCCGGGCGCCCCATCTCCTCGGCGGTCTTTCCCAAGCGGCGCTCGACCAGACGCTCGGTCGGCAGGCCGTTGTCGTCGTACCCCATGGGGTAGTAGACATTGCGGCCCTGCATGCGGAAGTAGCGCGCCATGAAGTCGGCGTGGCTGTAGGAGTACACGTGGCCGAGATGCAGGTAGCCGGACACAGTCGGCGGCGGCGTGTCGATCGAGTACACCGGCGACCGGTCCGTCAGGTAATGGTACGTGCCATTCTCCTGCCACATCGCCGCCAGGCGCGGTTCCTCGACCGCGGGATCGTATCGTCCAAGCGTCATCGTCATTGCCTCCCTCAAACTCGGTGGGGCGCCCGCACAACTCCCTGGCCAAACAAACAAGCCCCTCTCATCCTCTTCGGGACGAAAGGGGCTTCCTTCCGCGGTACCACCCGCAGTTCACCGCACGGCAGCGCGGCACACTCGACCGTCGTCGACGGCATCGCTGTAACGGGCGTCCCGTGCCGGTCTACTCTCCACGCGGGATTTCTTCGGCAGTCTTCGGGATGACATTCCGCGGCGCGACTCCTGGTCGGTGGCTTTCAGCCCTGGCCGGTCCGTCTCTGTGAGGGAGCTTCGCCGCGTACTCTTCCCGGGTGCGGTGTGGAATTGTGCTCCGATTATAGGGCCGGGGAACGGACCTACCGGCCGGTTGCCCCATACTTCGCGGCCAGTTTCGTGAAGCGCTCGACCTCCTCGCTCGCCCACCTCTCCCCGTGTCCCTGGAGTCGGGCCATGAGCCGTGCCACCGCCGGGGCGGCCGCAAGTGAGGCGCGCGCGTCGAGCGGTGCCGCGCGCAGGCGCCGAGCGAGGACGTCGTCCAGATGCACCGGCATCTCCCGGTCGACGACGAAGGCTGCCATTGCCAGTGAGTACGGAAGGCGCGGATGCAGCTCGCCCGGGTAGCGTCGTTCATACTCGGCGATCTCGCCGTCGGTCGCCCCGAATTCCCTCCAACCCGGGTTCGCGCCGTCCGCGCCATGAAGTCGGAGCGACTCTGTCAGGCAGCGCCGTGCCGGCAGGCCGGCGACTTGTGCCGCCCGGCCCACGGCGTCCTGCGCCATGCGACGGTAGGTGGTCCACTTGCCGCCGGTGATCGTGACCAGACCGGAGGAGCTCACCAGCAGCGTGTGATCGCGGCTGAGCCGGGCGGTTGAAGCCGTCTTGCCGCGTACCAGTGGACGAAGGCCGGCGAACGTGGAAAGCACGTCGTCTCGGTGAGGCACGCAATCCAGGTAGCGGGAAACGTGATCGAGCAGAAAGGCAATTTCGTCCTCGCTTGGCTCCGGCTCCGGCTCGGGCCGATCGGCCGGTACGTCGGTCGTCCCCACCATGGTTCGTCCCTCCCAGGGAATGACGAACAGCACCCGGCCATCGGCAGTGCGTGGAATCAGGAGCGCCGTCTCGCCGGGGAGGAAGCGCCGATCCAGGACCAGGTGGCTCCCGCGGCTGAAGGTCAGGATCGGCGCTGTCTCCGGATCGTCCAGGCGGCGTACGCAGTCGGCGAAGATGCCGGCGGCATTGATCACGGTTCGCGCCCGGACGGTATGCTCCCGGCCGCTTTCCTCATCAACCACCAGAGCGCTGGTGATCCGTCCGCCCGACTTCTGAAAGCCGGTGACGGCCGCGTAGTTGACCAGTGCGGCGCCGTGCGCGCGAGCGGTGTGGGCGAGCGTGATGGCGAGGCGGGCGTCGTTGAATTGCCCGTCGCTGTAGGTGATGCCGCCCTTCAACCCGGCGGTTCGGATCGTGGGAACCAGCTGGATTGCGCCAGGGCGGCCGGCCAGGCCACTCGGGGCGAGGTTCAGCCTGCCTGCCAGGAGATCGTAGATCTTCAACCCACCACCGTAGTAGCCGAACTGCCACCACTGGTAGGCGGGAATGAGGAAGCGGAGGTCGCGGACCAGATGTGGCGCATTGCGTCGCAACAGGCCGCGCTCGTGCAGCGACTCCCGTACCAGCGCGATGTCGCCCCGCTCCAGGTAGCGCACTCCGCCGTGGATCAGCTTCGTGCTGCGCGAGCTGGTGGCCTGCGCGAAATCGCCGGAGGTAATCAGCAGCGTCCGATAGCCGCGCGTCGCACTGTCTACCGCGGCCCCCAGTCCGGTTGCTCCGCCGCCAATGATCAGAACGTCATACACCTCCCCGAGCTGTGCGAGGGCAGAGGAGCGATCAAGTCGAAGAGTATCGGTCATCACGTTTCAGTCTTCAGTCCTTAGTATGGCCATAGCGGGGTTGCCCGTCGCGGGTCGAATCGGGGTTCGTCCGCCGGCAGATGCCAGAGACTGAACGCTCCATGACGGGGGAACGATGACCGAGTCCCTGATTCTCGCCCTTGACCAGGGTACGACTTCGTCCCGGGCGATCCTCTTCGGGCGGCAGGGGCGAGCCCGGTTGCAACGCGGCCGGCAGCTTCGCCAGCACTATCCGCGCCCCGGCTGGGTAGAGCATGATCCCGAGGAGATCTGGGCGCACCAGCTCTTGGTGGCGCAGGAGGTGGTGGAAGGCATCGGGCTCCGATCGGGCGGGATCGCTGCCATCGGCATCACCAATCAGCGCGAGACGACGATCGTCTGGGATCGTATCACCGGCGAGCCGATCTACAACGCGATCGTCTGGCAAGATCGTCGTACTGCTGACGACTGCGATGAGCTCAAGCGCGCGGGATGGGAGGAGCCGGTCCGGGAGAAGACCGGGCTGGTGGTCGATGCCTACTTCTCGGCGACCAAGCTCCGCTGGCTCCTCGACCACGTCGCCGGGGCCCGAGCCCGAGCCGAACGCGGGGAGCTCCTGTTCGGGACGGTCGACACGTTTCTGATCTACCGCCTTACCGGTGGCAGGGTCCACAGTACGGACCACAGCAATGCGGCCCGTACCATGCTCTTCAACATCCACACCCTGCAATGGGACGACGACCTGCTGCGCGAATTCGGCATCCCACGTTCCATGCTGCCGGAGGTGCGCGCGTCCTCCGGGCTGCATGGCGAGACGGTCCCCGGGCTATTCGGCCGATCGATTCCGATTGCCGGGGACGCCGGAGATCAGCAGGCCGCTACCTTCGGCCAGGCCTGCTACGAGCCCGGCATGGTGAAGAACACCTATGGCACCGGCAACTTCATGTTGATGAACACCGGTCCGGCGCCGCGCGACTCGAGCTTCGGATTGCTGACCACGATCGCCTGGTGCATTGGCGGCGTGGTGACCTACGCGCTGGAGGGCAGCGTCTTTGTCACCGGCGCCGCCATTCAGTGGCTGCGTGACGAGCTCGGCCTCATTCGGGAGGCCGCGGAGAGCGAGGTGCTGGCGGCATCGGTGCCCGATACCGGCGGCGTGTACCTCGTGCCGGCCTTCGTCGGAATCGGCACGCCGTACTGGGACCAGCACGCGCGCGGAACGATCGTTGGGCTTACCCGTGGCTCCGGACGGGCACACCTGACCCGTGCCGCCCTGGAGTCCGTGGCGTATCAGTCGCAGGATGTCCTGGAAGCGATGCGGAGTGATTCCCGGCTCGACATCCCGGTGATTCGGGTCGATGGTGGCATGGTCGGAAACGACTTCCTGATGCAGTTCCAGGCAGACATCTCCGATACGCTGGTCGAGCGGCCGGTAGTGCGGGAGACGACGGCGCTGGGTGCGGCGCACCTGGCCGGTCTGGCGGTAGGGTACTGGGACAATCTGGACGAGATAGCGAGGACGAGGGACATCGATACGGTCTTCGAGCCCCGAATGGCTGCGGAGGAGCGCCTGAGATTGCGCGAAGGCTGGAGGCGTGCCGTGAACCAGGCTCGAGGACGGCCATATTCGGCGTAGCGCTATAATCTCCTGATGTCAATAGAAGGCGGGGAGCAGCGCTACACCGTTCAGCGCATTCTCGAACGCGGAGCGCAGCGGCCGGCTCTTGGTGCCGCAATCGGGCTGATTCTGGTCGTGCTGCTGGTGCCGTTGCTCAGCGTTCTCGGCGGGGCGTCGGGCACCTTCGGCCCCAGCCTGCCCCTGTTCTTTCTCGTGCCGGTGCTGCTTGCCGCCACCCTGAGCGGCCGGGTGGCCGGGGCGATCGTGGCGGTGGCCGCGGTCTTTGCCTGGGACTGGTTCTTCATCCCTCCGCTGTATACCGTGACCATCTACTACCCCCGGGACGTCCTGGCCCTCTTCATCTTTCTACTGGTCGCGCTGCTCACCGGGCAGCTGGCGACCGCGACGCGGCGCCGTGCCGAGGATGCCATGATTCGGGCACGGAGCTCCGAGGCGCTTTATGCGCTGAGCACCGCGCTGATTGCGCACCACGAGCTCAGGGACATGCTCGATACGCTCACCCACCGCCTGCAGGAGGCGTTCGACCTTCGAGCCTGCGCCGTCCTGTTGCCGCGAGGTCCGGGGGCCGGCTGGCATACCGCGGCCACCGCCGGCAGCATTCCCCCGGAGCTGTCGGTGGAGACGAGCCGCGAGATCTCGAGCATCGTGGCGAACGTCATCAAGACCGGGCAGGCGGTCGGCATGGTTCCACTCGAGCCCGATGGCGCCGCAAGTCATGGCGGCCTGGGCGACGGCGCCATGCCGCGCCTGGCGCGGCGTGCTCGCTTTCTACCACTCAAGATCGAAAACCGGCCGATCGGCGTGCTCGAGCTCATCTTGAAGCCGGGAGTCGCGCTGGATGGAGAGCGGGAGCAGCTGATGACCACCTTTGCCAATGGCGCGGCGCTGGCACTCGAGCAGGCGCGGCTGGCGCAGGAGGAGCAGGAGGCGGCGATCGCCCGTGCCAGCGACGAGCTGAAGACCGCGCTGCTCTCGTCGGTGTCGCACGATCTGCGGACGCCGCTGGCCGGTATCAAAGCCGCGGCCAGCTCGCTGCTGCAGGAGGACGTCGAGTGGAGCGCTGACGATCGCCGGGCGTTCCTGCAGGACATCGACGGCGAGGTCGACCGGCTGACGCGGCTGGTTTCGAACTTGCTCGACCTCTCCCGGATCGAGGGCGGCGCGATCAAGCTGCAGCTGGAGTGGGAGGACCCGAGTGAGGTGATCTTCCGGGTTCTCCGCCACCTGGAAGGCCCGCTTGCCGGCCATCCCGTCTCGGTTCAGGTCGATCAGGTGCTCCCGCCGGTGCGGGTCGATGCAATTCGGATGGAGCAGGTGCTTACCAATCTCCTGGAGAATGCCGCCAAGTACTCGGAGCCGGGGGCGCCCATCGAGGTGCGTGCCTTCACCGCTCCCACCAGCGCCGGAGAAGAGCTGCGGATCGAGGTGCGAGATCATGGTCCCGGCATCCCGCCGGCGGAGCGGGCCCGCATCTTCGACAAGTTCTATCGCCTGTCGGGAAACGCGAAGCGGACACCTGGTGTCGGTCTCGGTCTCTCGATTGCCCGAGCGTTTGTCGAGGCGCATCAAGGGCGAATCGAGGTGGAGAGCGAGGTGGGCGCAGGAAGCACCTTCCGTGTCGTCCTCCCCCCCGAGCCGGTGTCCACGGATCTGGACCAGCTCGAACGGGCGGGTGACTGCGGCGGTCAGGCAGCGGCGCCTCCCGGCGACAGGCAGAAAGCGTTGCGCTCGTGACGGCCCCGCGCATCCTAATCGTGGACGATGAGCCGGCGATTCGGCGCGTTCTGCAGACCAATCTCGCCACGCGTGGCTACCAGACCAGTGCGGTGGAGACCGGGGAGGAAGCGCTCCGGCTGGCAGCGGAATCGGACTTCGACCTGGTCATCCTGGACCTGATGCTTCCCGGCATGTCCGGCGTCGACGTGTGCCGGGCATTGCGCGCCGGCTCCACGGTACCGATCCTGGTTCTCTCGGCGCGCGGTGACGAGCGGGCGAAGGTCCAGGCACTGGACCTGGGCGCGGATGATTACGTGACGAAGCCATTCGGAATCGACGAGCTGCTGGCCCGGGTTCGTGCCATTCTGCGCCGTCCACCGCTGGCGGCCAGCCCCGATAGCGGGATACTGATCGCGGACGATCTAACGCTGGATCTCGACACCAGGCAGGTGCGGCATGCCGGCTGTCCGGTTGATCTCACGCCGCGGGAGCTCGCCGTTCTCGCCTACCTGATGCGCCACGCCGAGAAGATCGTCACCCACCGGCTGCTCCTCGCCGCCGTATGGGGGCCCGATTACGGGGGCGAGACCCAGTATCTGCGGGTGTTCATCAACCGCCTGCGCCACAAGATCGGCGACGACGCAGCACATCCTCGCTACATCGCCACCGAGCCCGGTGTCGGGTATCGCTTCGTGCTTCCGGTGTCGGCCGGGTAGAAGATCGGATCCCAGGCCCGACCCGGTCGAGCGAGCTTGCCGTGGCGATCGAAGCTGGGTACGCCTGGAACCGCCTCGACGCCGGCCGGTTCAGGCAGGAGGCAGAGATCCATCAGGCCATGGTAGCCGTCGCCCTCGACTCCAGACAGGCGGCATCTGCCCTGGGCGGGGCGGATGCCGTCTACTCGTGCGTCCGATCTGCGTCTGCTACCACATGAACATCCACACCGGGCAGCTCGCGTAGGATATCGCTCGTTACGGAGCCATGCAGAAACTCTTCCAGCCGGCTATGGGAAGGATGGCCGATGATGATCTGGGAAACGTTGTTCGCCCGGGCGTAGGCAATCAGCTCCTCCGACACCTTCCCCCGCAAGCGCACCACCCGGGCATCGAGCCGGTCCGCCAGGTGGAGGTTCTCGCGTAGCTGCCGTTCCTGCTCGTTTGTCTGTGCCTGGCGGTGTCCCTCACTCGGCTCCACGTAGACCACCACCAGGCCGCCCTTCAGGGCCGATGCCATACGGCGACCGCTCCTGATGAGATTCTTCGCGGTGGGCTGGTGGTCGACTGCGACCATGATCGTCTCCTCCCGGCCGGAGGGCGATTCGACCTGGTAGCCGCGCATGGCAGCCGCGAGCTTCTCCTCGACTTCCTTCGCCGTGGCACGCAGGGCGAGGTCGCGCAGCGCGGTGAGATTGCCAACTGTGAAGAAGTTTTCGAGCGCTCGTTTCGATTGTTCGACCGGGTAGATATTGCCGTGGATCATGCGCCGGATGAGTGCCTGTGGCGCCATGTCGATCAGCTCGATCTCGTCGGCCTCGTCCAGCACCCAGTCGGGGATGGTCTCATGAACGTGAATGCCGGTGAGCTGCCTGACATAGTCGTTCAAGCTCTCAAGGTGTTGGATGTTCACTGTTGAGATGACGTCGATGCCGGCTCGCAAGAGATCCTCGATATCCTGGTACCGCTTCTCGTATCTCGAGCCGGGTACCCCCTGGGTGACATTGGTATGGGCCATCTCGTCGACGAGGACAATTTGCGGATGCCGGGCGAGCACGGCATCGGTGTCCATCTCGCGCAGCGTCACGCCTTTGTAGGGAATCTCCCGCGGCGGTACGATCTCCAGATCCCCGATCTGCTCGGCGGTGTGAGCCCGACCATGCGTCTCCACGAACCCGACCACCACATCGGCGCCCCGAGATTTGAGGCGGTGGGCCTCCTGCAACATGGCGTAGGTCTTTCCCACCCCCGGTGCGGCTCCAAGGTAGACGGTCAGCTTGCCCCGGTGCGGTGCAGGCTTCTCCGGGAGTGGCGCGTCGGCAGCGCTCCCGCTGGGGTTTGGTTCGGCGCGCTTCCCGGTACTCTCGCCTGCCGTCATATCCCTACTCTAGGTGCAGCAGCACTGCGGAGCGAGGATACGAAGACGCACGCCGGTCGAAGCCGGTGAGCAGAGGTGATCGGAAACTCCCCGTCCATCCCAGTACTTCGCGGCAAGCTGCAGCTGCTCGACAACTCTCGGGTCCTGCATTCTCCGATCCTCCGACCCCACCGGGCCGGCTACCTGCGCTCGGTGCGGCGGTCGGCAATCACGTGGACGTTGAGGCCGGGCATCTTGCGAAGGATGTCACGCGTGACCGATCCCCGCAGGAGCTCATGCCAGCGGCTGTGGCTGGGATGGCCAAGGAAGAGCTGTGAGATGTGGTTGGCACGCACATATTTGATAAGCTCCTCCGATACGTTTCCCTGGAGCCGTACCACCTCGGCGCCCATCTCGTCGGCGAGCTGCAGGTTCGACTCCAGCTGCCGCTGCTCCTCGGCGCTCTGTGGCTGCCGCCGCCCATCGGCCGGCTCGACGTGGACGACAGTCAAATCGCCCTTGAGGGCGGCCGCCATCCGCCAGGCGCGTCGAATCACCACTCTGCCGACCGGCCGGTGATCGACCGCCACCATGATGCGCTCGCCGATCGCCACACCACCGAGCTTCCGCTCGTCCAGGTAGG
The DNA here is from genome assembly GCA_035295425.1 of Chloroflexota bacterium. Lineage (GTDB taxonomy): Bacteria > Chloroflexota > UBA5177 > UBA5177 > UBA5177 > DATGJB01. Next base: position 11,452 of record DATGJB010000222.1, read on the forward strand.
TCTCGAGCTTCTCCTCGACCTCCCTGGTGGTGGCGCGCAGGGCGAGATCGCGTAGCGCCGTGAGATTGTCCACGGTGAAGAAATTCTGCAACGCTTGCTTCGCCTGCGCCGGCGGGTAGATGTCGCCTTCCTCCATACGCTCGATGAGTGTCTCCGGCGGGAGATCGATCAGCTCAATCTGATCGGCGCTGTCGACGACCCAATCGGGCACCGTCTCGTGCACCTCGATTCCGGTCACGTCCTCCGCGTACTCGCGCAAGCTCTCGATGTGCTGGACGTTCAGCGTCGTGATCACGGTGATGCCGGAATCCAGCAGCTCCTGGATGTCCTGATATCGCTTGTCGTGACGCGATTCGGGGGCATTGGTGTGGGCCAGTTCATCGACCAGCACAACCTGAGGATGCCGTGCGACGACAGCGTCAGTATCCATCTCCCGCAAGATCACACCCTTGTACGAAATCTCTCGCGGCGGTATGACTTCGAGGTCGCCGATCAGTGTATCGATCTGAGGTCTGCCGTGCGACTCCAGGAAGCCGATCACCACGTCGGCGCCGCGTGACTTCCGGCGGTGCGCCTCCTGCAGCATGGCGTAGGTCTTGCCGACGCCGGGAGCCGCGCCCAGGTAGATGCGCAGGCGTCCCCGCGCTGGCGCCTCCTGCTCCTTCAGGCGAGCCAGCAGGATGTCGGGGTCTGGTCGTTCCGGCTCATGCATCCGTTACCCTTTCGATCTTGGACCGATGTGGAGCGCCTGCCGTCGCCATTCCCGGTCCCACGCAGAGACGTACCCAGAAGATCCTGACGTTCACATGATGTGTCCGTGGGTACCGGCGAGCAGGTGTCGCTCTGCTTCGGCAACGGCGCTGCCGGCCTGGAGAGAGGCCGGGCCGGCACGGCATCCCGGAGGATACCCGACGATCACCGCGCAGGGGGCGAGCCGCACGACCTGGGAAGTGGTAGACGTACTCAGCAGACCGGAGAGCACCCGGCGCCACCAGGGGCGCCGCTGGCGCGGTGCCATGAAGATGGCATCCGCCTGGAGGATCCGTGCCTGCCCAACGATGGACCGTGACAGGTCACGCCCCCGCACCAGCATCGCTTCGTAGCGGAACGAGGCCGGGCTGCCGGGGACGGCCTCCGCCACGGTGGAGGCGTGCAACAGCGTGAGACGACCCGGGCGATCCAGCTCGTCGGGCAGCTCGCGGAGAGGGAGAGTGGGATGAACCAGGTTGACGTACAGCGCGACCACGCGGTCGCCATCGATTGCAGCGAGCTGACAGGCGAGGCGTAGCATCTGGGAGGCCCGCGCGCCTCCGCCGTAGGGAACGAGAAAGGTGCGTACCAGCCGGACCATCGCGCTCTCTACTTCTTGAGGCGATCCAGGGCCAGGTTCAATTCCAGGACGTTGACACGCGGCTCGCCCAGTACGCCGAACGTGCGATCGGCGGTGTGCTGCTTGACGAGCGCGCGGACTGTCGCCTGGCTCAAGCCACGCGCGCGCGCCACGCGCGCAACCTGTAGATCGGCGTACGCCGGACTGATGTCCGGATCGAGACCGCTCGCCGAGGTCGACACCGCGTCGGATGGCAACGGGTAGTTGGGGGGCAGCCCGTCCTCCTTGCGGATCGCGGTGGCCTGGGCGATCGTGTTCTTCAGGAGGCTGGCGTTGGTCGGTCCGAGGTTCGTGCCGCCTGACGAGGTCGCGTCGTACCCCTTGCCTGCCGCCGATAGACGGGGATGGAAGTACTGCGGCTTGGTGAAGCTCTGGCCAATCAGCCTGGAGCCGACGACCTGGCCGTTTACCTTGATCAACGAACCGTTCGCCTGGTCGTGAAAGAGGACCTGGGCGATCCCCGTCATGACCAGTGGGTAGACGAGTCCGGTCAGCACCATCAAGACGACGGTGATCAAGACCGAGGTCACCAGCAGTCCCTGCAGCGAGGAGCGGCGTCGCGGCGGGCTGCTCGCGGTGGTGGATCCCGTGCTGGGTGTGGCGGGAACCGGTTGTAATGCGGATGAGCTCATGGTGCGTTCTCCCTGAGTGCTCTTACGAGGTGAGATGGAGGATGGTCAGGACGATGTCGAAGAACTTGATGCCGACGAACGGCACAATGACGCCGCCGAGACCATAGATCAGCAGATTGCGGCGCAGCACCGCGGCGGCGCCGATTGGGCGGTACTTCACACCCCGTAGCGCGAGCGGGATCAACGCCACGATGATCAGGGCGTTGAAGATGACCGCCGACAGGACCGCCGAATGCGGGGTCTTGAGCTGCATGATATTGAGCGCGTTGAGCTGCGGGAACTGACGGCTGAACATGGCCGGCAGGATAGCGAAGTACTTGGCCACGTCGTTGGAGATGCTAAAGGTCGTCAATGCGCCACGTGTGATGAGCAGCTGCTTGCCGATGGCGACGACTTCGATCAGCTTCGTCGGGTTGTTGTCGAGATCGACCATGTTGCCGGCCTCTTTGGCGGCCTGTGTGCCCGAGTTCATGGCCATGCCGACATCGGCCTGCGCCAGTGCCGGGGCGTCGTTGGTGCCGTCGCCGGTCATGGCGACCAGCTTGCCCTCGGCCTGCTCGGCCCGGATCAGACCGATCTTGTCCTCCGGCTTGCTCTCGGCGACAAAGTCGTCGACGCCCGCCTCCCTGGCGATAGTAGCCGCGGTTAGCCGGTTGTCGCCGGTAACCATGACGGTGCGGATGCCCATGCGCCGCAGCTCGTCGAAACGCTGACGCATGCCGGGCTTGACGGTGTCTTTGAGATAGATGACACCCAGTGCCGAACCATCGCTGACCACGGCGAGCGGAGTTCCACCCGCTTCCGCGATGCGATTGGCGACGTCCTGGAGCTGCTGCGGCGCGTTCGGAGTAATCCGGACGATCGCATCGACCGCGCCCTTCATGATCTGATGGCCGTTGAGCTTGACACCGCTCATGCGCGTTTCCGCCGTGAACGGTACCAGCTCGGCATGGTCGAGGAAGCCCGGATCGACCGTGCCGCCCTTCTGCTCGGCCAGCGCCACGATGCTCTTGCCTTCGGGCGTCTCATCCGCCAGACTGGAGCGCAGCGCGGCGTCCACCAGCTCGGCTTCGGTGTGCCCGCCCACCGGGATGAACTCGGCGGCAAGGCGGTTGCCATAGGTGATCGTGCCCGTCTTGTCCAGCAGTAGCGTGTCGACATCACCTGCTGCTTCCACCGCGCGGCCGCTCATCGCCAGCACATTGAACTGAACCAGGCGGTCCATGCCAGCGATGCCGATGGCGGAAAGCAGTCCGCCGATCGTGGTTGGGATCAGGCAGACATACAGCGCGATCAGAGTGACGATGGCGACCGCGCTACCGGAGTAGACGGCGAACGGCTGCAGCGTGTACACGGCCAGCAGGAAGATGATCGTCAGCGAGGCCAGCAGGATGTTGAGCGCGATCTCGTTCGGCGTCTTCTGCCGGACGGCGCCCTCCACCAGCGCAATCATGCGGTCGATGAAGGTCTCGCCCGGGTTGGCGGTGATGCGAATCTTCAGCCAGTCGCTGACGATCGTGGTGCCGCCGGTGACCGAGGAGCGGATGTCGGTGCCCGGCTCCTTGATGACCGGGGCGCTCTCGCCGGTAATGGCTGCCTCGTTGACCGACGCGACGCCCGCCAGCACCTCGCCGTCGCCCGGAATGAGATCACCCGCCTCGACCAGGACCAGATCGCCACGACGCAGCTCAGTGGCTGAGACGATCTGGGTCTGCCCGTCTGGCAGCAGCTTCTTGGCTCGCGCATCGGTGCGGGTACGCCGTAGCGTGTCGGCCTGCGCCTTCCCGCGTCCTTCCGCCATCGCCTCGGCGAAGTTGGCAAACAGAACGGTGAACCACAGCCAGACTGCGACCGCCGCCGCGAAGAACCGATCGGCGCCGAGGTGGGCGGAGGGATCGACCACCGACCGAGTGAACTCGATGGTGGTGATGACCGCGCCCACTCCCACGGTGAACATAACCGGATTGCGCAGCTGCACCCGGGGATTGAGCTTGACGAAACTGTCGACGATAGCCTGCCGCAAGATGGTCGGATCGAAGATGGAGAGCTTCTGGCTCTGCCGTCGCTGATCTCCAACGTGCGGCGGCTCGGTCGGCGGAACCTGCTGCTCCTGAATGGAAGACGATACTGTCATCAACGACACTCCTTCTAGAACGTCTTCCCGGCATTGAGGAGCAACTGCTCGATGATCGGGCCGAGGGAGTACGCGGGGAAGTAGGTCAGGGCGGCCACGATGACGATCACCGCGACCAGCAGAATGGTGAAGGTCGGCCCGTCGGTCGGGAAGGTCCCCAGGCTCGCTGGCACCGTCTTCTTGCGGGCCATCGAGCCGCCGATCGCGATCAGCGGGGTCAGGAAGAGGAAGCGGCCAATGAGCATGGCCAGACCGCCGCTCACGTTGTAGAAGTGCGTGTTCGACCCCAGACCGGCGAAGGCGGAGCCGTTATTGGCGTTCATCGAGGTGAAGGCGTAGAGGACCTCGGTGAGCCCGTGCGGCCCGGCATTGAAGATCGAGTTGAGCCCCCAGGTGCCGACCACTGCCAGGGCGGCAAAGAAGAGGATGTTGGCGGGAGAGATCAAGAGGGCAAGACTCGCCATCTTGATCTCGAAGCTCTCCACCTTTTTGCCCAGGTACTCGGGTGTCCGTCCCACCATCAGTCCGGCAATGAAGACGGCGAGGATGGCGTACATCAACATGCCGTAGAGCCCGGCGCCCACCCCACCGAAGATGACCTCGCCGGTCGCCATGTTAGTCAGCGGCACCAGGCCGGCGAGTGGCATGAAGCTGTCGTGCCAGGCGTTAATGGCGCCGCAGGAGGCATCGGTGGTGACCGTGGCGAAGAGGGCGGAGCCGTCGATGCCGAAGCGGACTTCCTTGCCTTCCATGTTGCCGCCCGGCTGCGTTGCGGTGGCCACCGTCTGCACGTGGGCGCGGGAGGCGATCAGGTGGTTGCCGTTTTGCTCGAAGCCGGCCGCGACGAAGTAGCCGGCGGTGAAGAGCACGAACATCGCCGCCCAGATCGCCCAGCCCTGCTTCGTGTTCCCGACCCACTTGCCGAACATATAGACCAGCGCCGACCCGATCAGGAGGATCGACAGGATCTCGGCGAAGTTGGTAAGCGGCGTGGGATTCTCGTAGGGATGAGCGGAGTTGGCGTTGAAGAAGCCGCCGCCGTTGGTCCCCAGCATCTTGATCGCTTCCTGCGTGGCTACAGGCCCCTGCGCGATCGTCTGGGTCGCACCCTCCAGGGTGTGGACGATGGCGTAGGAGTTGAAGTTCTGGGGCACCCCCTGCCAGACCAGGAAGAGCGTGTAGATGACCAGCATGGGAAACAGGACGTAGACACAGCAACGCACCATATCGACCCAGAAGGAGCCGACACCACCAGCGCTGCGGCGGGCCAGGCCGCGGACCAGGGCGACGGCGGCCGCGATGCCGGTCGCGGCCGACATCCAGTTGTGCGTCGCGAGACCCGCCATCTGCGTCAGGTAGCTCATGGTTGCTTCACCCGTGTAGTTCTGCCAGTTGGTGTTGGTAGTGAAGCTGACGGCGGTGTTCCAGGCAAGCGCCGGTGTCACGTTGGAGAGACTCGCCGGGTTGAAGAAGCTCCCGTGCCACTGCTGAGTGCGCTCGATGAGGTAGGTAATCAGCAGGCCGACGATGCTGAAAGCGAGCACTGCCAGGATGTAGATGTACCAGGACATCTCCTCGCTCTCGTCGACTCGCGAGACGCGGTAGATGCCGGCCTCGACCGGACGGAGCACCGGATGGAGGAAGGTCCGCTGCCCCGTAAACACCCGATACAGATGCGCTCCGAGCGGTCTGGCGGTGAGCAGCAGGATGATGCTGTAGATCGCCCAGAGCCAGATTGCCTCGCCGGTTAGCCAGGAAGGCATGGTTAGAACACCTCCGGCCGGATCAGAGCCACGAACAGGTAGATCAGAACGGCGACCGTAACGATCGTCAGCAGAATGTTCTCCATCAGGACTTCCCTCCCATCAGGCGATCGAAGCCGTAGGCGAAGATGACGTTCGCGCCAAAGTAGGCAAGGGTGATGACCACAAACAGCAGATCAGACAGATCAAACATGCTTCTCCTCCGTGACTGCGTCGCCGATATGCTCGCGAACCAGACGCAGCAACGATTCCATGGGAAAGGGCTTTTCCAGAACGGCCAGGCAATGGAGCTCACCGACCAACCGGGGGTTGGCACGTAGCGCCGACACCACGATCACCGGCGTGTCGTGGCACGGCCCGGCACGGAGCGCCCTCAGGACTTCCCAGCCGGAGCCATCGGGGAGGTCGACGTCGAGTAACAGCAGCGCGGGGCATTCCTCCGCGAGCAGCAGCACCCCATCGGTGACCGTGCCCGCTGCCCGCGTCTCGTAGCCGCGAACCGCGAGGTTGCGGACGATCGAGTGGACGAGTGTGTCGTCGTCTTCGACCAGCAGAACGCTACCGCTATTCACCTGGCTCTCCTTGCCGGCTGCAACGGCGCCGGCCTGCAGGGACTGAAATTCCAGGTTCAGTGTGGACAATCGTCCATAAACGCGGCGTAAACCGCGCATGGCGTGAAATCAACAGGTA
>DATGJB010000223.1:0-19750 GCA_035295425.1 Chloroflexota bacterium
GGCGTCTACTCGAGTGAGGTTGGCAACTTCCGCACTCGGACATCGTCGTCAACACTACAACGTGATCGAGCGCTCGACGATCGCGGCAAAGTGAAGGGGCTTGCAGCACGCTGCAAGCCCCCTCTTGATGCCGGTAGTCGACGGTTAGATGCCAGCCGCCTTGCAAGCGGACTCAATGCCCTTGCACAGATCGGCGCGAGTGACGTAGCCGTCCTTGAGGACTGTCGCCTTCATGTTTGCCTTGGTGACCGTGATCACGGGAGCCAGGAAGGTCGGCGTGCCGCCTGCCCCAGTCTGGGTCTTTGCCGAGTTGCCTTTGTACACCTTGTGGTGCAGCCACGTGTCCACGATCTTCGCGGCGGCATCGGCAAGGTGTTTGATGGGCTTGTAGACCGTCATGCTCTGATTGCCCAGCAAAATCTGCTGCAGGCCGGAGACCTGTGCGTCCTGGCCCGTGACCGGGATCTTTCCCGCCAGGCCCTGGGCCTTGAGCGCGGTGATGCAGTAATCGGCCATGTTGTCGTTGGCGACCAGCACGCCGTTGACCTTGTTCTTCAGCGTGTTAAGCGCGGATGCGCACTCTTGCTGTGCCGTTGCGCCGTCCCAGTTCGGCGTGAATTTGAAGTACCCGAGCTTGTAGTAGCCACTGTTGATCAACGGATCGAGGACCGATCGCGCGCCGGCATGGAAGAGGTGGGCATTGTTGTCAGTATCGGCGCCCGCGATCTCGATGATGGTGCCGCCCTTGGCGACGTGGTTCTTGATGAACGTGCCCTGTTGAACGCCAACATTGAAGCCGTTGAACGACGCGTAGGCATCTTCGAATGCCCCCGTGATGAGGCGGTCGTAGGCGAGCACAGGCACGCGCGGCTTATTCGCATGCGCTGCTCTCACGATGGCGGCCGCCTGACCGGAGTCGACCGGCACATCGATCAGGGCCTTGACCCCTCGCGTCAGGTCGGACTTCGCCTGGTTCTGCTGGTTGGTCTGCGCGGCGTGCGCATCGGTCACAATAACCGTGATCGCCGGGTCGAGCTTGTGGAGCGCCTTCTTGAAGTAGCTTTCGTCAAACTTCCAGCGCTGAGACGTTGTGAAGTCCGAGAACAGGAATCCGACCTTTCCCGTCATTGCTGCCTGCGCATGTGCCGCCGTGTGGGCGGCAAATACGTGCCCGGACAGGGGTGCCGCGGTGACTACTGCAATGGCGGCAGCTACCGCGAATGCTGGTGCAAATCGCCTGGACAGCTTCAATGCTTCCTCCTCCGAACGATGATGCCGAGACGGACATCCCGCCCCGCAGACTTCACCATACTAGAAGTCCTATATCCGGTCAACTGCGAAGTTGCACCCATCGCCGGAATGGCAGCTCATCCCATCGCTTGCCAACGGTATCAACCAGGATCGCCGCGAGCAGGATCGCCCCTTTGATCACGTAGATGTAGTTCGGATCGGTCTGCATGAGGTTCAGGCCGCTATTGACGCTCGCCAGGATCAGACCGCCGAGGAGCACCGCCCAAACCGATCCCTTCCCGCCGGTGAGACTCACGCCGCCAATGACTGCGATCGAGATTACATCAAGCAGCAGGTCAGGACCGGCGGTGGTTGTCGAGCCCGCCGCGCTGTAGCCCACCAGCATTACGCCGGCGATACCCGCAAACATGCCGGAAATGCCGAACACGATCCACCGCACCGCCGTGGTATTGATGCCCGCTCGGCGAGCGGCTTCGAGATTGCCGCCCACCGCATAGATATGACGACCGAGGCGTGTCCTCGTGGCAAAGAGCGCGAAGACACTGGTGAACCCAGCAAGGATGGCCAGCGCGGCCGGGACACCGCGATAGTCGTTCATGGTGGCGACGACGATAGCCAGAAGGAGAGCGATTCCGATGGCACTAGCCGCTGTTCTGAAGGCGTTCGGCTGTGGAAGGCCGTATCTGGCTCGCATTCGGCGCTTGTTAAGTGCGGCCAGAACATACACCGCGACGGCGGCGACGGCAATCGCCCAACTGAGGCCGGCTGGCAGGTTGTACGTGCCCAGTGACGTGATGAAGGGATCGGTAATGTTGATCGTGGAGCCGGCCAGGATGTGGTACGCGATGCCCTCAAATATGAGAAAGCCGCCGAGCGTGACGACGAATGACGGCATGCGTATCCAGGCAATCAACATACCCTGAGCCAGCCCGCACAGCGTGCAGACAAGAACCGCGAGAAGGATAGTAACGAACGCGGAGTAGCCGCTGAGCTGAGAGTAGGAAGAGGTAAGTGCCACCGACAGCAGGGTCAGGTAGCCAAGCGACAGATCGATTTCCCCGAGGAGGAGAACGAAAACGACGCCGATTGCCAGGACTGCCTCGTATGAGAACTCCTGAGCCATTTCCGAGAGATTTCGGGAGCCGGTGAAGAGCCCGCCAGTCTGGGAGTTGAAGTACAGCCAGATAACGATCACACCAACGTAGATGGGGATCGATCGCAGCAGCCTGTCCCACCCAATGGTGATTCCTCCAAATCGGCTGGTCTGAATCGCGGCGGCGGACCCGTCCACGGCGATCTCGGGAGCGGGCGGCTGGCTATCTCTTGTTTCCGTTGGGGTGGTGCTCATGGTGGCCTCCTCTACGCCTTCGCCAGGTCGTCGAAGGTGCGCGCGCCAGTGATCGCCGCGACCACATCCTCGGGCGTAACCTCGCTGACCTTGAGCCTGGCAACACGACGGCCCAACCGCATCACGATTGCGATGTCGGCCACCTCAAATGCGTCGACCATATTGTGAGTGATGATGACGACCGCGAGCCCTCGTTCCTTCAGGCGGAGGACGAGATCGAGCACCTGGCGGGTCTGGGCGACTCCAAGAGCGGCGGTGGGCTCGTCCAGGATCACGACCTTCGGTGACCACAGTACGGCCTTGGCAACCGCCACGCTCTGACGCTGGCCGCCCGAAAGCTGCGCTACCTGGTTGCGTACCGAGGGAATGTTGATACGCAACGTGGACAACGCATCAGTCGAGAACTTCTCCATTCGCTCTTCGGACATTGTTCGGAACACGCTGGGGATCCAGGTGTGTACCTGTTCGCGTCCAAGGAAGAGATTCGCCACGACGTCGAGGTTGTCGCACAGCGCGAGATCCTGATAGACGGTTTCAATCCCTGCGCGCGTGGCATCGCTTGGAGTGTGGAAATGTTGTGGCACGCCACCAACCAGGATCTCTCCACAGTCGGGAATGTAGGTGCCTGCGATGCACTTGATCAATGTCGACTTGCCGGCGCCGTTATCTCCGAGGAGGGCTGTCACCTCGCCCGACCTCGCCTCGAAGTCCACCCCCCGGAGTGCCTGCACCGCGCCGAAGCTCTTGACGATTCCGCGGGTCTCGAGGAGCGTCGTGCCCGCAGGTGGTAACGGCGCGGTGTTCTCGGAGACGCTTTGCAACGTCGACATCGTGGTCTCTCCTCCTCAGGCATCACTTGTTCAAGTGCCGTAAGTCAAGCCTATAGTGGACCTGCGACCCCGTCAAGGCGGAAGAGGGGGGTCGGCGGACAGCAGTCGTTCGACGGTCCCTGAAACGGCGCTCCGCCTGGCGGCCTCGATGACCCCGATTGTTCGCGCGGCATCGTCCGGATCCACGGGCATCGGCGTCCCCTCGATGAGTGCGTCTCTCACCTGCTGGTAGAACGCCGGATAGTCACCGGGAAGCGTCTCCACATTGCCGTCGAAGTTGACACCCCCGAGTGAGGCGCGCAGATGCCCCCAGGATGTTTGATGCTCCTTTCCCCACGTGTCATCTCCCGGACGCTCACCGACTCGGAGGGTTTCCTCCTGTGGGTCGAGACCGTACTTCTCGTAGGCGCCGGAGAGTCCGCGGACAACCATTCGTGGACCCGGAACACGTGCCGTGACGCTCATCCACAGGTGGGCAACCACGTCATCAGCAAAGTGCAAAGCGACAAAGGTATCGTCGTCAACAGTCGCGCCCGATCGCCGCGACGCCATTTCGGCGTACACGCTATCCGGCGGGCCGAACAGCAGGATCGCCTGGTCGATCAGGTGACTCCCGAGATCCCACAGGAGACCTCCGCCCGCCTCGAACGCCGTGTGCTCACGCCAGGCATCGGGCCGAACAGTCGGTCGGTAGCGTTCGAACCGGGACTCGAACCGCGTAATCGGGCCCAGCATCCCGTTGGCCACCAAACGGCGCACGGTGAGGAAGTCGCCGTCCCAGCGGCGATTTTGAAAGCATGTCACTGGCACGCTGCTCTCGCGGCTCATTCTGATCAAGTCCAGTGCTTCACCCGTCGAGAGGGCCATTGGCTTGTCGATCACGACCGCGATGCCGTGGCGTATCGCTGCCAGTGCCAGCGGAGCGTGGTAGCGGTTCGGCGACGCAACGACGACGAGATCGACGTGCGCGGCGTCGTTCCAGATCTCGTCTGCCGTATCGAGGACTCGGGCCTCCGGAAAGTCGCGACCCGCACGCTGGCGGCGGCCCGGATTTGCTGTAACTATTGCAGCCACTGACATACCCCGGGTGCTGGCGATGAGGGGAGCGTGGAACACCGATCCCGCCAGTCCATAGCCGACGATTGCCACGTTAAGCGGGCGCTTCTGCATGGGTTACTCGACCTCCATTCGCTCGAGAAAGTCGTTCATGAACTTAAGGGCGTCGACGTGGACGGCAATTGATATGGCGTGCGCGCTGTGAGGGTAGAAGGAACGCGAGCCGCGCCGATCCACGACGGTCTGCCCCCGAGTCAGGTTGCCATGAAGCTCAACCCGTGCCGGGAGGTGTTCATAGGTCGCGAGCGACGGGTCAAGCGCAATTGCGGCCGCCAGAGGATCGTGGAGAGCGCAGCCCCGGAACCCGAGGAATCGCTGATAGTAGTCGAGATAGTGCTCCAGAATCTCAGCAGCGAAGCGGGGAATCGGACCGGCAGCCGTCTGCAGCCGTTCCAGATTGTCACCTTGCAGGATTGTCTGCATGGTCACATCTAGACCGACCAGCGTCAGGTCCCAACCGGCACCGAGCACCAGGTCGGCCGCCTCCGGGTCGTGCCACACGTTCGCTTCGGCTACTGCCGTGGCGTTTCCCGGCACGACGATCGCCCCGCCCATGACGACAACGCGAGCGATGAGCCGCGGAAGTTCAGGCTCGAGCAAGAGGGCAAGGGCGAGATTGGTCAGCGGACCGGTCGCCAGCAGGGTGAACTCCGCGGGATGCGCGCGAGCGAGACGCACGATCTGCTCGGCTGCAGAGCCGTCGACCGGGGGCCGGCTGGGCGGGAGCCGGTTCGTGTTTCCCAGTCCATCGTCACCGTGCACACGTCCGGAGGTCTGCAGCTCTTGCGCGAGCGGACGCGCCGCGCCGACGGCAATCGGAATCTCGCTCCGGTGCACCAGATCAAAAACGCGCTGCGTGTTCGCAGCGGCAAGGGCCGCGGTCACGTTGCCGTGAACACTTCCGACTGCGACGATTTCGACTTGCGGACTCTGCGCCAGGAAGAGCAGGGCGAGCGCGTCGTCGATCCCCGTGTCGCAGTCGACAACCAGCCGGACCACGCGAATGTCTTCTCCCCGTAGCAGTGAGGCGCAGCATCAAGCTCATCGATGCTAGCGCGTTGAGCCGCCCGGCGCGGGCGGTTGTTACGGCTGCGCGGTGTCAGCGGCCGCCGGTGATGTAACGCTCGAGGTTTTCTATCTGCGACTCGCGATCTTCCATGATCGTCTTGACCAGATCGCCGATCGACACGATGCCGGCGACCCGTCCGCCTTCGACCACTGGCAGGTGCCGGATCCGCCGTGACGTCATCAGCGCCATGCCATCTTCAACGCTCCGGCCCGGCTCGATGTAGTACACGGTCGCCGTCATGATGTCGCGGACGGGAGTGTCCTTCGAGGACCGATCTTGCAGTATGACCTTCCGCGCGTAGTCGCGCTCCGAAATGATGCCCGCCAGCCGATCCCCGTCCATGACGAGCAGAGCGCCGACGCCCTTCTCCGCCATGAGCTTGATGGCGTCGTAGACGGTGTCGTCGGGGGATACCGACCAGATATCGCGGCCCTTTTCTCCGAGAACGCGCGCAATGGTTGTCATGCCCAGCCTCCTCGAGTAGCGGCGTCCTCCAATCCTACCGCCTGAGAATCGGATGGACGACATCGCAGGATCCGGGCGGCTACGAGCGTGCAGTGGTGGGCTCGCAGACGAGAGAGGCGGTCTGCCCGGAAGGGCAGACCGCCTACACGTTGCTTTGCGATTGAATCAGGTGGCGCGAACCGCCACCATCGAAACCTCTACGGCGAGTACATGAAGCCGTTCCAGGTGTGTCCCGAGTAGTCCGATCCGACTACCTTTCCCGCGGACGTGATGCCGGCCGGCATGGTTTCGGCAGCGCCCTGTGCATCGAGTTGGGCGTAGGACCCGGCATGGAGTACGAAGCCGTGCGTCACGGCGCCATCCGAGTAGTATCCCGTAACGTCGCCGTTGTCCGCGACGCCTGACGCGACGGTCCAGAGCGCGTGCGGGTAGTTGATGGCGCTGAACTTGCCGCCGTTGTCGAGGAATCCGTGCTGCACGCCGTGGAGGAAGTAGTAGCCCACGACGGCGCCGTTGTTGTTGACGCCCAGCGCCTGGGTTTCGTCCGCGCCGGGATAGCCGAAAACGGTCGTGGTGGTAGCGGTCTTCACAAAGCCGTAATAGGTGGCATTCCGGGTGCACGTACCCACGACGGTTCCCTGGTCGTTCATGTCGAAAGCCCAGGTGTTCCAGGAGCCCTTCACCTCGAAATTGTTGTACGTTCCGTTGTGAAGCACGAATGCGTGGGCTTCGTAGTTCCTGGTGTTGAAGTAGCCGGCCACGTCGCCATTCGAGCTCTCGGCGAACGCGAACGTCCCGAGGAGCACACCGGGCGGTGGATTCGCCTGCGGATCGTCCAGGGTCATCCAGTTACCGTTGCGCAGAACAAATCCATGCGCGTTGTACGTCTTGTCGTAGTACATCCCCACAACGTCGCCGTTCGCGGCAATGCGCGAAGGCCAGGTTCCGACGGCGGCTTTGGGATCGTTGAGAGGTGCCCAGGAACCGTTCTGCCCGCCACTGGCGGGAAGGGTATGTCCGGCGCCGGACCCCTGGTGTGTGAGAGGCGCCGCCACGGCATGCGACGACGCGGCCATGGACAGGGTGAGGAATGCGAGCACCGCAGCGCACGCGACCGATACGGCTCGTAGCATGGTTTACTCCTCGTGTCAAAGTTCGCTCCGACCTTACCGCCGCGCGAGGGAAGAGTCTATACGTCGAAAGGAGGATTCCCCGGCGACAAAGGCGTACTCCCGGTTGGGCGGAAACGGCCTGTGAGGGGAAGAATCAACAGCTCGGGCTGCCGCACCTTTCGGCTCCGGCACAATTGGTCCCCATATCGGTTCGAGCTATTCGAATCCCAGCTTCTTCTGGCGCAGCGACACGTACGAGGTACGGGCGATCACCAGGTGGTCGAGAACCTCGACATCCAACAGCCGTCCCGCGGCGACGAGGTCGCGCGTAACCCGCACGTCTTCCGGTGACGGAGTCGGGTCTCCCGACGGGTGATTGTGAGCCACCACGATTGCCGGGCAGTTCTCTCTCACGGCGTCGCGAAACACTTCGGCGGTGCGGACCTGCGAGGAATTCACGCTGCCTCGGTAGACTTCTCTCACCCCCATGACATGGTTCTTGGTGTTGAGCAGCACGACGCGGAGGTGCTCCTGGTCGAGGAGCCCCATCTCGATCTGGAGCACGCTGGCCACATCTTGCGGCGACCGAACCTGGATGGCGTCCTGCGCCTGTGACAGGAGGAGACGCCGGCCGATCTCGAGCGCGGCCTTGATAGTGACGGACTTTGCCGGCCCTATCCCGTTGATCTCGGAGAGTGCGGCGACCGGCGCCCGGTAGATGCCCGCAATACCCCCGAACTGCACGAGGAGATCATTCGAGAGATTGACCACATCCTTTCCCTGGACGCCGACTCGAAGGAGGATGGCGAGCAGCTCGGCGTTCGATAGATGCTCTGCTCCGAGCTGCGCGAGCTTTTCGCGCGGCTGCTCGGTTGCAGGCCATTCCTTGACAGGGAGTCGATATGACAGCGGCGGTCTCCCCGAGCGAGTTGCGGGCGCAATCTGACGACTATAGCATGTGTGGAACGGTAACGGCTCCGGACGGGATCATCGCGCTTCCGCGGCGCGTTCACAGATGTCGCACCTCACTCGCCTCCCGACAATCTTCATCAGCTACCGCCGAGACGACGCCGGGGAAGCGGCCGACCGCATCTTCGATTCCCTGGTCGCGTTGCTCGGTCGGGCTAACGTGTTCATGGACATCGGGAGCATCGGGTCCGGTCTCGACGTCGACTCGACACTCGAGGAACATCTTTCCAGGTGTGACGCCGTCCTCGTGCTCATTGGCCCCAGCTGGCTGACTGCGCTGGAGCAGGTGAGCCCGCACACCGGCATGCGGCCACTGGATAGCCCTGACGATCACATCCGGCGCGAGATCGAGGCCGCGCTCGGCCGCCCCGGCGTCCGCGTGGTGCCGGTGCTGCTCGATGGGGCCAGGCTGCCGGCGCCCGAGTGGCTGCCTGAGTCGATCCGGCAGCTGACCAAGCTCCACGCGGAAGAGGTCAGGCGGGAGCGACTCCAGGACGACATCCGCCAGCTGGTCGAGCGCGTCAGCGGCTCACTGCCCGCGACCGCGACCGGCGGACCCCAGGCGCCGGTCGGGGATCGCCACGGCGTGACCCCGCACGGTGGTGCAAGAGAGCACGATGCCACAGCCCCGGCTCCTGGGCCGCGAAGCGCCCGGATGGTTCGCACCTTCCTGATTACCGACCTTCGCAATTACTCTCGCTTCACGTCCGAGTACGGTGATGAGGAGGCGGCGCGACTCGCCGGCCGGTTTGCGGACCTGGTGGAGGAGACCGCGGCGCGGCATGGCGGGGACCTGATCGAGCTGCGCGGCGACGAGGCACTCGTCGCATTTGCCTCGGCGCGCTCCGCGCTGCAGGCAGGCGTGGATCTCCAGGACCGGCTGGCAGAGGCAAGAGCAAGAGATGCCAGCCTGCCGTTGCTCGCCGGCGTGGGTATCGACACTGGCGAGGCAGTTCCGGTGCGCGACGGCTTTCGTGGCTCGGCACTGAACATGGCGGCGCGTCTCTGCGGCATTGCCTCCGCGGGCGATGTGCTGGTCACCGACACAGTCATGGCCGTCGCCCGCCAGGTCGAGGGCCTGGTCCAGATTGACCGCGGCACAGTGGAGCTCAAGGGCGCGCCGGCCAGAGTCCACGTCTACCAGGTCGGCCGCCAGGGTTTGCTTCCCTCGTACTTGCCGCCACTGCAGCCGGCCCTGGCCGAGCCTCCAAACAACCTGCCCGACGACCCGCGACCGTTTATCGGCCGGGCAACCGAACTCCAGGCTGCATGCGCGCTGTTGCGGAGACCGAACGTTCGCCTGGTAACCCTGACCGGGCCGGCGGGCGGCGGCAAGACCCGGCTGGGCCTTCAGAGTGCCGCGACCTTGCTGCCTCACTTTGCCGGAGGTGTCTTCTTTGTGCCGCTCGCGCCACTGACGGACCCGGCACTGGTGGTGCCAGCGGTTGCCGCGGCCCTGGGGGTCCACGAGGTGGGAGATCGGCCGCTCTTCCATCTGGTGGTTGAGCGACTGAGCGGGGAACCCGCTCTGCTCTTCCTGGACAATTTCGAGCACGTTCAGGATGCCGCACCTGATGTCGCATCGCTACTGGATGCGTGTCACGGGCTCACGATCCTGGTGACAAGTCGCGCCGTATTGCGGCTCTCCCGCGAGCACGAGTATCCGGTACCGCTCATGGCCTTGCCGGACCTGGGCGAGCTGCCCTCGACCGACGCGCTCGCGCGTTTCGAGGCGGTCGAGCTCTTCGTGGAGCGCGCGCGAGCTGTGCGACCCGACTTTCGACTCACTGACGAAAACGCAGCGGTCGTGGCCCAGATTTGCGCCGGTCTCGATGGGCTCCCGCTCGCGCTGGAGCTGGCTGCCGCGCGCATTCGTCTCTTCCCACCACAGGCTCTTGCCGCTCGTCTCAGCAGCCGGCTGAAGCTCCTTACCGGAGGCGCGCGCGACGCGCCGCTGCGCCAGCAGACACTGCGCAACGCCATCGAGTGGAGCTACGGCCTCCTCAGCGACGAAGATCGGCGACTGTTCGCGCGGTTGTCGGTGTTCCCGGGGGGCTGCAGCGTCGAGGCGCTGGAAGCAGTCTGTGCCGGGCCCGGCCTTGAGATTGATGCTCTGGACGGCGTCGCGCGGCTCATCGAGAACAGCCTCGTCCGTCAGGCGGGCGACGCGGAGCCGCGCTTCGTGATGCTCGAGACCATCCGGGAGTATGCCATGGAGCAGCTGGAGGGGAGCGAGGAGGAGAGTGAGGTCCGTGCCCGCCACGCCGTCTACTTCACGAGCCTGGCGGAGGACGCACGCGCCCACTACGCGGCGGGCCGGCAGGAAGCTGCGATTGCCATGGTGGACGGCGAGAACGACAATCTGCGCGCGGCGCTCTCGTTTGCCGTGGACCGCGGCTCCGCCGAGACCGCCCTTCGCCTGGCGTCCGCGCTCTGGCGCTACTGGTGGGTGCGCGGCCACCTCAGTGAGGGTCGACGCTCGCTCGTCGCCGCGCTGGCCCTGGGCGGTGAGGCGCCGGTACAGGTGCGCGCCGATGCGCTCAATGGCGCCGGGGCGCTCGCCTGGTCGCAAGGCGATCTGGCTCCTGCCGACGCGTACTACCGCGAATCCCTGACGCTCCGACAGCGCACCGGCGACCGAAAGGGCGAGGGGCAGGTGCTGAGCAATCTGGGACTGGTCGCTCAGTACCGGGGCCAGATTGACGAGGCGGCACGTCTCCATGCCGAAGCCCTCGCCGTGGTGCGTGAGGTTGGAACTGACGATGACGTCGCCCAGACGCTCGTTAACCTGGCCTCCGCGGTACTCGAGCAAGGTGACCCTGGACGGGCGCGCCGGCTGGCCGAGGAAAGTCTGTCTCTGTGGCGACGACTTGAGAGCCGCGCCGGCAGTGCTGGAGTGCTGCACACCCTTGGCATCGTCAGCCTGCTGGAAGGCAATGCAGCCGAGGCGCTGGACTATCTCGAACAGAGCCTCACCGAGGCGAGCGAGCTTGAAAAGATCGAAACGATTGCGGAGTGTCTCGAGGCGATCGGGTGGGTCGCGGCGGTTGAGCGGGAGCCGTCGCGCGCCGTGACCCTGTGGGCCGCGGCCGAATCGGCTCGAGACTCGATCGGCCAGCCGCTCTCACGGTGGGAGGCGGAGCAGCACTCACGGTTCGAGGCATTGGTCGCCGCTGCCGCAGACCCGAGCATACTCGAGGCGGCCGGCGCCGCGGGGCGGGCCATGAAGGCTGCCTCGGCAGTCGACTTCGCCCTGCGTCGCCGCGCCCTTGCCTAGTTTCTCCTGTGGGCTGCCCCTGCTCTCCGCCGCGCGAGCTCGACGGCGCATCCCGCGAGGAGAAACGCCAGAGCCAGGAGCGCGAGAGTAGCGCCCGGCGACGTGGGAGATTTACCCGCGGCGCCACCCGACGGCGGGAGCTGCCCGGCAATCGGCGTGGGTGTCAAGCCGCTGCTTGAGGGACGGGTGACCGGAGATGGAAACGCGGTTCCGGTCGGCGAGTTTCCGACTGGCCCAGGGTGGGCCGGCGTGGCGGCTCCGGGAGTCGAAGCAGCTGGTGGGGCGGCACGCACGCCGCCGGCGTGAGCCGCGATCGCCACACCGATGACCGCGACGATGAGTGCTACCAGGAGGCTCGTAAACCGCGAGCCATGGGCAGGACGCCTCGGTGTTGCCATGCTTTCTCCTCCACGTGCAGGCGATCGGCCGCTATCTGCGATCATGTCACGGATTGGCATTCCTGTCAAACAGAAGTATCTGACACCACCGGAGGTGCGCGTGGCAGCGTATATCATCGCCGACATCGATGTATCCGACCCGACGCTTTATCAGGAGTACCGCACTCTCTCGACCTCCGCCGTCGCGCAGTATGGTGGCGAATTTCTGGTGCGTGGCGGATCGACGACCGTGCTCGAGGGAGAGTGGACACCGGGGCGGGTGGTTGTGTTGCGCTTCGACTCGCTTGCAGCGGCGCGGCGCTTCTGGGAATCGCCCGAGTACGAAGCCGCCCGCAGCGTCCGGCTGAAGGCGGCCAGAGGTCAATTCATCCTGGTCGAGGGCGTCTGACTCCGACCAAAGACGTAGGGGAGGCCGGACAGAGGTCGGACCCGGCGGTACGACTCTTGCATGATGGCTGTTGCGCGCTCGGAGCGTAGGCTAATCGCAGAGAGCCGTTCCGGGCGGGCGGGAGGAAACAGACTTGATGCCGGTCTCGCTACCAATCTGGCGGCCGCTGGCCGCCGCGTTTCTCGGCGCAGTGCTCCTCGGTTCCGCGGCGTCGGCCGGAGCTCCGGTTTCGCTGGCGGCAAGCGTGCCCGTTCGATCGCACCTGCTAACCGTCGACGTGCGATTTCGGCTGCGGGTGGTGGGGTCGCCGGACGCAGCCGCTACCTTCTGGGTGGCCTACGGGCCGCTGGACGACCAGTGGGGTGTGCTCCAGCTGCGTGACGCCGGCCATGGGCTGTACGACGCGAGCGCCAAGCTGCCCTCGGGCCGAACCATGATCGTCTTTCTCGAGGGTCATGGCGCGATTCGGACGCGGGCCGGCCGCGTCCCGGGCGGGCCCACACTGACCATTCGTGAGCTGGGGCCATGGAACTTTCCCGGCAAGGCGATTCCCATGATTCGCTGGCACGTCCCGATTGGGTAGCGTGTAGGAGACGGGCGTCAGGACCGACTCCTGCTGCGAAAGAGTCCCCGCGACTGTGCCCCCATTCTCCGTGGAGAGAGGAGGAGACGACGTGCGCTATCGGCAGATGGGCAATTCAGGACTTGTCGTATCCGTGGTCGGTCTCGGCTGCAACAACTTCGGTCGCCGCCTGGACGAAGCAGGATCGGTTCGCGTCGTGAGGGCGGCTCTGGACTCGGGCATCACGCTGTTCGACACCGCCGATGTCTACGGCGCGGGCGACAGCGAGGTCTACCTGGGAAAGGCTCTCGGCCCTCGCCGCCAGGATGCCATCATCGCTACCAAGTTCGGCTTTTCAATGGGCGAAGGGCCCTACCAGAAGGGCGCATCGCGGCGGTACATGATCGCGGCGGTGGAAGCGAGCTTGCGGCGGCTCGGCACGGACTATATCGACCTGTACCAGCTGCACACGCCTGACGCGGAAACGCCGATCGAGGAAACGCTGGACACGTTCGACACTCTTGTCACCGCAGGCAAGGTGCGGTACGCAGGGTGCTCGAACTTCGCCGGCTGGCAGATCGCGGATGCCGCGTGGACCTCCCGCGTCGGACGCACGGCGCCGTTTGTTTCAGGGCAGAACCCATACAGCCTGCTCAATCGCGCGATCGAGCGGGAGGTTGTCCCCGCCTGCCTGCGCTTCGGAGTGGGAATGATTCCGTACTCGCCGCTCGCCAACGGGATGTTGACCGGCAAGTACCGGCGCGGCGAGCCGATGCCGGAGGGCGCGCGCCTGACCAACAACCCGCGCGCGGAGCGCTTCGTCAACGAACGGAACTTCGAGGTGGTGGAGGAACTCGAGCGCTTCGCCGCGAGCCGCGACATCGATCTGCTGTCGGTCGCCATCGGCGCTCTTGCGGCCCAGCCGGCCGTGGCTTCGGTCATCGCCGGGGCCATGTCGCCGGAGCAGGTGACGGCAAACGTTCGCGCCGGTGACTGGGTGCCGTCCGATGCGGACCTGGCGCAGATCGATCGCATCGCCCCGAGTCAGCGGCCGGAGTAGCCGCGGGAGCGCTGCGCCGGCGACCTACGCGGCAACGTTGGTCCGGCGTCGCAGCTTGAGCTGGCGAACGCCGGCCAGGCAGCTGCGCGCCAGCGCCAGACCGTGTCCCAGCGGCCGCATCTTCGACTCGCCCGAGGTGCGGGCCGCGTAGCGTACCGGTACCTCCACCAGCCGAAGTCGCAGGACGGCGGCGCCGAGCAGCAGGTCAAAGTCGCCCCATGGGTCATGCCCACCGAAGAGCGGGCGAGTTGCACGAATAGCCGGCCAGTCTCGCCGAAAGAACGCCTTGGTGCCGCACAGACTGTCGGTGATCTCGGTACCCAGCAACCATGAGAGGAACGTGCCAAAGGCCCGGTTGCCAGCGTGATTGAGGCGGCGCATCGCGCCCGGTTCCATCGGGTACACGAAACGCGTTCCGTTGGCGAAGTCGGCCTGGCCCGAGGCGAGGACGTCGTAAAACTGCGGGAGGTCTTCCGGCGCCACGGTCATATCCGCGTCGAGGATCATCAGGATGTCGCCGGCAGCAGCGTCGAAACCCTGAAAGACGGCGCCCGCCTTGCCGGTGCTCGCCCGCTGCTCCAGGAGCTTGATGTCGAGGTCGGGGTGTTCGTCGATGAGCTGCCGGATGCGCCCTGGTGTGCCGTCGGTCGAAGCACCGTCGACGAAGATGAGCTCGGTGTGTGTCCCCAGGGGCGGGAGGCGATCGACCAGGGCTGCGACATTGCCGACTTCATTTCGGCAGGGGACGACCACGCTGCAGGTGTAGCCGACGGCCGGCTCGGACACGGTGATCGTCGGGCTAGCTGCTGCCGAGCTTCTCGCGGAGAGGCTCGGTGGTTGTCTCCGGAGCGGTCTGCACGACCTGCCTTGTAGCCGCGGGCTCCGGTAGGACGACCGGGTGCTTGCGCTCGAGCTCGCAATACGGACAGACCGGCCAGTCGAGCTCGACCAGCTTCTCGCAGCGCGCGCACACATCTTTCAAACGTTGTAGGCAGTTGGGGCACACACGATAGTCC
Organism: Chloroflexota bacterium; assembly: GCA_035295425.1. Taxonomy (GTDB): domain Bacteria; phylum Chloroflexota; class UBA5177; order UBA5177; family UBA5177; genus DATGJB01. The sequence goes on from DATGJB010000223.1 coordinate 14,862, forward strand.
CGCTCCACCCGATGCCGGCAATTGGGACAGATCGGACGCTCCTCGATCTCCTGGAGCAGCGCCTCCTCCTCGAGCGAGCGCTCGTAGGCCTGCATCAGCGTCTCGTGCGGGCGCAGAATGAGGTAGACGACGAGGCCGAAGACATTGAAGATCGCTACCAGGGCGACCGCGAAGATCCAGATCATCCAGTCGCGTGAGCGCGCCCGGATGTCCAGGAACGTCCAGACGATGATGCTGAACCAGACGGCCAGACCGAAGGCGGCGAAACCGGCGATGACGAGCGGGCCGATTTCTTTCAGGGTCGACATCGGTAAATGGCTATCCTCTTGTGGCGGAGACGTACACGTAAGGGTACCGCATTGAAGTTTGTGCCTACCAATGAGCCCGCCCCCGAATCGGTGCGCGCGTTTCTCGCCGTGGACTTGCCCGACGTGGTGCGCGAGCGTCTTGCCGGCGTCCAGCGTCGCCTGTCGGGGCACCGTGCCGCGCTGAGGATCGTGGCGCCGGAATCAGTACATCTTACAGTGCGCTTTCTCGGACAGGTTCCGGCGAGTCGTATCGCCGACGTGGCGCGGGCCGCGAGCGCCGTGGGCTCGATCTCCCCCTTCGTCCTGGAGATCTCTTCCCTTGGAACATTCCCGCCGCGCGGAACGATTCGGCGTGTGGTCTGGGCGGGCCTCACTCGAGACGCGGGTTATGAGTCGCTTCAGCGGCTTCACGGATTGGTGGAGCGAACGCTGGAGCAGCACGGATTCGCCAGGCAGGATCGCCCCTTCTCTCCGCACCTGACGCTGGCTCGCGTGCGAGATGACCGGCCCCGGGCGGAGCTCGCCTCGCTCGCTGAAGAGCTCGATCGACTGATCGCGGAGACCAGACTGCAGCTGGACGTACCCGTGCAGGAGCTCGTTCTGTTCCGCAGCGACCTCAGTCGCGTCGGTCCTCGGTACTCGGTACTGGCCCGGTTCGAGCTGAGATCTCGAGCCTGACTGCCGGCGTCTACACTGACGGTGGAGGGAGGATGATGGCAGCGATCGCGGTAACCGGCGCCTCGGGCCTGGTGGCACGTCACCTCATCCCGGAGCTCCTGCGAGAGGGCCATACGGTTCGAGGACTGTCCCGGTCGGCTCCCCAGAACACCTCTGGAGGAACGGCGGACGGCTTCCAGCTGATCGCCGGCGACGTTCGGGACGGTGAGGCGGTGCGGCGAGCCCTGAACGGGGCTGCGTCCGTGATCCACCTGGCGGCAAGCTTCTCGCCGGACGACCAGATCGCGGATATCGTGCTACGGGGAACGGCGCAGGTGCTTGCGGTGTGCCATGAGACAACTATCAAGCGCCTGGTGTACCTCAGCTGCCTCGGCGCGGACGCGGGCGCGCACTCCGCATTCCTTCAGGCGAAGTGGAAGGCCGAGACTCTCATCCGCGGATCTGATGTGCCGCACACGATACTTCGTGCGTCGACGATTCTCGGACGGGGCTCGCTGCGACCGCTGGCCGATATGGCGAGGAGCGCTCCGGCGATTCCGGTGCCGGGCGACGGCCGTGGTCGGGTGCAACCGATAGACGTTGCCGACGTCGTCCGCTGCCTGGCGAGCGCCCTCGGCGATGACAACCTGGAGGGAGAGGTCGTTCCCGTGGGTGGGCCCATGTACCTGACGTTCCGTCAACTCGTCGATCTTGTGGCCGGCGAGGTAGGTGCAGTAAAGCCGAAACTGCTCGTGCCCTGGCGCTTGATACCGGCGGTGACGTCGTTTCTACCCGCTCCTGCCCGACGCCTGTACGCCGAGCCGCGAACCGCCCTGTTCCGGGCCGGCGTCGTCGCGTCGCCCGGTATCATCGAGCGCAACTTCGGATTTCAGGCATCATCGGTGCTACCGGGAATGGCAGGGTACATCGCTTGACCGGGGCCGGCCCGGCCTCTATGCTGGCACAGTCGGGGCCTGGCGGCACCGAATCGGCCGCAATCGTCCTTCCGGGACACGTGGCCGGCGAAGCGCCGAGGCCGGACCGCCGACCCTCATTGTGTTGACATAACATTCGGAGGAATCGGCTTGGCACTCTCCTGGGAAGTCGCGGAAGGCATCGATCCCGCGGCGCGCGCCGATCAGCTCAGACACGAGCTGGAGCAGCACAATTACAACTACTACGTTCTCGACTCGCCGGTAATCTCCGACGGCGAGTATGACGCGCTCATGCAGGAACTACGCGGGCTCGAGGCGCAGTACCCGGAGCTGCGGGACCCGGAGTCTCCCACGCAGCGTGTGGGCGGAGCGGTGGCGTCCGGCTTCAGGCTTCATCGCCACCCTCGACCAATGCTCAGCCTGGCGAATGCGTTCTCGCACGAGCAGCTCGATGCCTGGTTTCGACGGGTTGGCGCCTTATTGGCGGGCGCCGAAGTGCGGTTCGTCGTCGAGCCCAAGATCGACGGTCTGGCAATCGCATTGACCTATGGAGCGGGTAGATTCCGCACCGGGGCCACGCGCGGCAATGGCATCGAGGGTGAGGATGTTACCGCCAACCTGCGCACGGTGCGGGATGTGCCGGCCGGGCTGGCCGGGCAGAGTATTCCCGACCAGGTCGAGGTGCGGGGAGAAATCTACATGTCACTCGACGGGTTCACCCGGTTGAACGAGCGGCGTGCCGACCAGGGTGAGCCGCTCTTCGCCAATCCACGAAACTCGGCGGCCGGCTCGCTGCGGCAACTCGACCCGGCGGTCACGCGTGACCGCCCGCTCCACCTGTGGGCGTATGCGATTGGCTACGTGGAGGGGCTAACCGTGGAGAGCCAGTCAGAGGCGCTCGATCTCCTCCGCGACTGGGGCTTTCCCGTCAATCCGCTGGCACGTGGTGCTGAGTCGATCGACGAGGTACACGCCTACTGCGACCGGCTCACCTCCGAGCGCGAGCGTCTCGACTACGAGATCGACGGTGTAGTGATCAAGGTCGACGCGGTGGCGCAGCAGGAGGAGCTCGGGGTGGTGGGCCGCGAGCCTCGCTGGGCTATCGCCTACAAGTTTCCACCGCGTCAGGCAACCACACGTCTGCTTGATATCGGCGTCAACGTCGGACGCACCGGCTCGATCAATCCATTCGCAATACTCGAGCCCGTGACGGTGGGCGGTGTGACGGTCGCCTTGGCGACGCTCCACAACGAGCTGGACATCCAGAGGAAGGACATCCGTATCGGCGACCGCGTCATCGTGCATCGCGCGGGTGATGTCATACCGCAGGTCGTCAAGCCGATCCCGGAGGAGCGCGACGGGAGCCAGCAGGTCTACTATCTGCCCGCCGCGTGCCCCGCGTGCGGCACCGCGCTGGTACGGCCCGAGGACGAGGCGATGACCCGCTGCCCGAACGCAGCCTGTCCGGCACAGCGCTACCGCTGGCTCGAGCACTTCGTCTCGGAGCCGGCGATGGACATACGCGGACTGGGCGAGGCGCTAACCCGGATGCTGTTCGAACAGGGCCTCATTCACAGCCCGGCCGATATCTACTCGCTCACCCGCGAGCAGCTGCTCGAGTTGCCCGGAATCAAGGAGAAGAGTGCCGACAACCTGTTGCGCGCAATCGAGCGGAGCAAGTCGCGACCGCTGTCGGACGTGGTGTTCGCTCTCGGAATCCGCTTCGTCGGGGCGCAGACTGCCCACCTGTTGGTACGGGCCTTCCCCACGCTCGACGCGCTGCTCGACGCCTCACAGGAACAGCTCGAGTCCGTGGAGGGGATCGGAACGAAGACCGCGCGGAGTATCGTGGAGTGGACGGAGCGAGCGGAGAATCGAGAGTTCGTCCGCCGTTTGATCTCCGCCGGCGTCACGGCACGCGATGAGCCGTCTGCAGCGCCGGCCGGGCCGCTTTCCGGATCCTGCTTCCTGATAACCGGCAAGCTGGAGGGGCTCACACGCGGCCAGGCCGAGACCCAAATCCGCGAGCTGGGCGGCGAGATTGCACCCGGCATGAGCAAGGGTGTGGACTATCTGATCGTCGGCGCCGACCCCGGGTCCAAGCTCGACAAGGCGCGAAAGCTGGGCACGCCGATAAAAGACGAAGCATGGCTGACGCAAATGCTCCAGGAGCGCCACATCCCCAACGACTAGAAGGCGGAGTTTGCTCTGTCCACCCGCGTGTCGATGGACCGGCGCGTGGTTGCGCCGCTGTCGCGGTCGCCGCGCATCGTCAGCCCGCCGCGGCCATCCCACGGTATCTCCCTGCGACGCCGTGGTCACAGTACTCTGAAGCCTCGGTCACGGCGGACCGAGGCCGGGCCGCAGCCCGGCATGTCGGATGTCACGAACACCACTGCCATCCCGCCTTCGACTCCGACATTTCCGATCCAGCACCACCATTCCCGCGCGGTTCGGACAACATGCGTTCACGGCGCGACGCCTGCGATACACGCTACATCCGACATGCCGGGCTGCGGCCCGGTCTCGGTCACGGCGGACCGAGGCTTCAGGGCGTGTGCCGATCCCCGTGCCCATGGGTGTCCCATTCCTGAAGCCCCGGACGGCCCTGTCCGGGTCGCCCCGCAGGGCGACATGTCGGATGACGCCCATGCCGCCGTCGAACCGACTCCAACGCCGGCATAACCATACCCGCCATCCACACCGTCTCCACCATCTGCGTGGCGTCCGGACGACATGCGTTCATGACGTGCTTTCCACGGCGTGTTGAGCATCCGACCGTCACCCTGCGGGGCGATCCGGACACGGCCGTCCGGGGCTTCAGAGGTTGGTGGCCACGGCGGGGGAGGGGTACGCCGTGTCGTGGACGCAGCCGGTGGGCACACGCACCGTGGTGGCCGTGGCGTGGTTGGGATGTACGGTGTAGTCGGGATGTACGGCGTGGCGGCCATGGCGTGGGAGTGAGACAGGGTGTGGGTGGACACAGGGT
>DATGJB010000224.1:0-22752 GCA_035295425.1 Chloroflexota bacterium
CCCGATCAGCCCTGCTCCGAGGTAGATCCCCATATACTTTGCGCTGCCGTACAGGCGCTCCGCGAGCGTACCCACGGCAAAGAGCGACATCATGTTGAACAGAATGTGGGCGACGCTGGCATGCAGAAACATGGACGCGAAGAGCCGCCACCACTGTCCGCGTTCAACGAGAACGGGCGAGAGAGCACCGAAGTCGCGGAGCGTCGACTCACTGTTGATGTTGTTGGCGTACATCAATGCGAAGATGGCAACGTTCACGACGATGAGCGCATAGGTGACGACCGGCTGCCGGCCCTGAATGAGCTGGAAGAATGCCTGCTGGCGGGAGATCGAGGCGCGCTGCATGGCGGTGGCTTCGTCGTGCGACAGAACGCCAGGGGAGCTCCAGGCGCGCTGCAAGGCCTCGGCCTCGGCAGGTCTCCGAAACCCGGGCGTGTGAACGTGCCGGTCGTCAAGGTCGGCAACCCACGTGGCCGGTCGCAAGCCCTGGTAAAACGTGGATGGAGTGACACGGACGAGCGAGCGCCTCGCTCCCTCGGAATCTGCACCGGATACCGCCACGACGGTGACAAGATGTACCGGTACGCCCCGCAGGATCCCGCTCCCGGACAGAGCCCGTGCCAGCCCGTCCTCCATCCGTCGCACTTCGTCGGGCTGCTGCCGGCTCGTGAATGCGTAGATCGTGCCCGCACCCGGCGCGTTGTGGAGCAGGAGCAGGTCCCATGCCGCATCGTGTGGACTGCCTCCGGCCAGCGGTGGGAGGTCCAGAGGCTGCGCGCCCTCGGCATCGAGAACGGCCTGGGAGCGACGCAGGAGCTCCTCGTAGTCCATCGACGTGAGAATCACGCGAGGGCGTCCAGCCGGTCCTGGAGGCGCCGCACTCGCTCCACGAGGGTGCGGGCCCGCTCGCGCTCCCGCTCAACGATGTGAGCAGGCGCACGCTCCAGGAATGAATGATCGCCAAGCCGCTTTTCCGCTGTGGCGCATGCCGATTCCGCGGCTTGCAGCTCTCGCGTCAGGCGCTGCCGCTCCGAGGCTACGTCGGTTAGCTCTTGCAGGGGAAGGTACAACGTGGCGTCGGCGACGAGAATCGTCACCGCGTCGACCGGCTTCTGCGGCATGACCTCGTAGACGGTAAGCGGCTCGAGCCGGGCCAGCCGGCTGATCACGTTAAAGTCGCCGCGCAGCGCCTGCATGGACGGACCCGCCGAGATCTGCGCCGCGAGGTAGCGCCCTGGATCCACCCGGTACTCCGACCGGATCGCGCGGACCTTGCGGATAGCGTCCATTATGAGCGCCATGTCACCTTCTGCTGATAGGTCACGCGCGTCGGCGCGCGGCCATGGAGCGACCATGATGCTCTCAGGGGGGGCGGTCTGCCAGCCCGAAAGCACCAGCCCGGCCGGCCACGCGATCTGGCGTAGCTGCTGCCAGATTTCCTCGGTGACAAACGGCATGTAGGGATGCAGGAGGCGCAGCGACCGTTCAAGCACCGACCACAGGACTGCCGCCGCCGTGCGGCGACCTGCCATGTTGTTCCCGTCGTAGAGCCGAATCTTAGCGATCTCGAGGTACCAATCGGCCAGCTCGCTCCAGACGAAATCGTGCAGGTCCTGCCCCGCCCCTGACAGCTCGAATCGCTCCAGGTCGGCGGTTGCCTGCTCGGTGACGGCGGCGAGTCGGCTCAGGATCCAGCGATCGGCTCGTGTCAGCTGGAGCTCACCGTCTTCCAGTCCTGACCGGGCAGCCACCGTTGCGCGTCCCAGGTTCCAGAGCTTGTTGGCGAAGTTTCGCGCGAGTTCGACACGGTCCGGCGAGAAGCGAATCTCCTGCTGATGTGTGCTCCCCGATGTCAGCAGTCCAAAACGGAGGGCATCGGCCCCGTACCTCTCGACGAGCTCGAGTGGATCGACTCCCGTGCCCAGCGATTTACTCATGCGCTGGCCGCGCTCATTGAGGATCGTCGGATTGATCAGCGTCACCGGAAACGGCACGTCGCCCATGAATTTGACCCCGGTCATAATCATGCGCGCGATCCAGAGGTACAGAATCTGGCTCGAGGTGTTCATGAACGACGTGGGATAGAACGATCCGAGGTCATCGGTCTGCTCCGGCCAGCCGAGTGTGGCGAACGGCCATAGCGCGGAACTGAACCAGGTGTCGAGCACGTCGGGGTCCTGTCGCACTATGGGCGCGCCGCACCGATCGCAGGTTTCCGGCTGCTCCTTCGCGGCCACTGTGTGCTCGTTGGCACAGTAGTAAACCGGTATGCGGTGACCCCACCAGAGTTGTCGGGACAGAGTCCATGGGCGGATGCTCTCCATCCAGGCGAGATACACCTCGCTCCACCGATCGGGAACGAATCGAACCCTACCAACGCGCACAACCTCAATGGCAGGACGAGCCAGGTCCTCCATTCGCATGAACCACTGTTCGGAAAGCAGCGGCTCGAGTACGGTCCCGCACCTCTCGCACGTCGGGACACTGTGACGATGAGCCTCGGTGCGTACCAGATACCCGCCGGCTCGTAAGTCTCGCAGTACGTGTTCACGGGCTTCCGCGGCGGTCTCACCCGCGTATGGACCGCCAATGTCAGTGATGTTCGCCGACTGGTCAATGGCGATCGGCTTCGGGAGATCGTGCCGCACGCCAACCTCGTAGTCGTCGAAATCGTGCGCGGGAGTGATCTTGACGGCGCCTGTCCCAAAATTCATGTCCACCATGGCATCGGCGATGATCGGCAGCTCGCGATCGAGCAGCGGCAGACGGGCGGTCCTTCCGACGAGGTCTCGATACCGCTCGTCCTCGGGATTGACTGCCACGGCAACATCGCCGAGGATCGTTTCGGGTCTCACGGTGGCGACCACGATGTCCCCTGATGCGTCTGCAAACGGATACCGGATGTAGTAGAGCGTGTCATCTCGCTCTACCGGGTCGACTTCTATGTCGGAGATCGCCGACTGGCAGCGGACACACCAGTTGATGACCCGCCAGCCCCGGTAGATCTGACCCTCATCGAAAAGGCGAATAAAGAATTCCAGTACGGCGTCGGCATAACCGGGGTCCATGGTGAAGCGCTCGCGGCTCCAGTCGAACGCGCATCCCATTGCCCGAAACTGTTCGCGAATGCTTGCCGCGTACTTCTCCTTCCACTGCCATACTCGTTCGACAAAGCGCTCGCGGCCGAGATCCTGGCGCGACAGCCCTTCCTTTGCAAGCTGTTTCTCGACGACGTTTTGCGTGGCAATCCCGGCGTGATCGGTACCAGGCAGGATCAGCGTATTGAAGCCCTGCATGCGCTTAAAGCGCCCGATCACATCCTCGATTCCATAGGTCAGAGCGTGACCCATGTGAAGCTCCCCGGTCACGTTGGGCGGAGGAATCGTGATGACGAACGGAGGCGCACTCGAGCCCGGGTCGGGACGAAACAGACCCGCGGCCTCCCACCTCTCGTACCACGAACGTTCGACCTCGCGCGGCTCGTAGCGCGACGTCATCTCACCGCGGGGCGACGTCTCTGCTGCCAACTCGAATGCCTCAATAAAAAGTCCCCTGCTGCGCCACCGGCAACAGGGGCCATGCGACCGTCAAAGCACGCCACATGATACGCAGGAAATGACGCTCCTGTCAATCAACGCGGGCCACCCGTGGGCCCAGGGCGAGCCGGATGTCCTCCACCGCGATCCCTCCCTGGCGTATCAGGCGCCACGCGTCATTTCCGACCTGGACAACCGTGGATGCCGGGCCACCTGCCACGGACGCGTCCGCTTCCAGCACCAGATCCACGTCTGGCAGTGTTGTCGCCGCCTCCTGGGCGGTGAGAGCCGGCGCGGCACCCGACGGATTCGCACTCGTACCGACGATCGGCTCGCCCAGCGACTCGAGGAGCTGCAGGGCGTACACGTTCGCCGGAACGCGCACGCCGATGGTCGGCCCGCCGCCGGTGATGACCCGCGGGACGGTCGGACTGGCGGGCAGCACCAGCGTGAGCGCGCCGGGCCAGAACGCCTGGATCAGTTTCCAGGCATTGCGCGGTACGTCCGAAACAACCATGCTCAGGTCCGCGCCCGAGCCGAGCAATACCGGAACGCGGGCTTCGGGCTCTCGGCCCTTGATTCGGTACACGCGCGCCACAGCCTCCTCGTCGAACACGCGTGCCGCTAGGCCGTACACGGTATCGGTCGGCACCACCACGACCTTGCTCTCCCGAAGCAGCGCGGCGGCGCGAAGGATATTCGCTGGGTCGGCGGCGGACGCAACGCGATCATTCACCATGCAGGGAATCCTTCGCTGTCTTCGCCGGGTACTCGGGGCGTTCGATCGGCCACAGCCGGACTATCCGGTCGTGTCCGGCGTAGTCTTGCTCCACCGCGGAGTCCCAACCGGGCAGGAGGGAAGAGACGAGAGCCCGAACGCCCGTCGACTGCCTGGGGTCGATCTCGACGAAGACCGGGACGACGATGCCGAGAGCTCCTATCTGGCGAAGCAATGCTCCGTAAACTTCGAGGCCGCTGACTCCGCCGTGCAACGCGCCCCCGGGCTCGTACCGAACATCGCGGTCCAGCTGTTCCATCATCTCATCGGAAAGATACGGCAAATTGGCGACGATGAGCTGCGGCTCGCTGGTCACCGGCTCGAGTAAGGATCCGTGCAGAAAGGAGATTTGTTCGGCAACGCCGGAGCGCTCCGCGTTCTCCTTCGCCATGGCGAGCGCATCGGCGCTCGCGTCAACGGCGTCGACCCTCATATCGGGAAGTGCCGCTGCCATCGCGATCGCGATGGCGCCGGAACCGGTGCCCACGTCGACAGCGCGCCCGGCTCCCATCTGCCGGGCAGCGGCTATCGCCTTCTCGGTCAGTAGCTCGGTTTCGGGTCGCGGGATGAGGACGCGCGGATCGACGTTGAGCCTCAGGCCGAACCACTCGACGAAACCCCGCAGATAGGCGACCGGTTCGCCGCGGGCGCGCCTCGACACCAAATCCTCGAACCTCGCAAGAGCATCGCGGGGAACTCGGTCCTCCGCGTGGGCTATCAGCCAGGCGCGATCCCGTCCCAACACATGAGCCAGCAGGACCTCCACGTCGAGGGTCGGTGTGCGGCTGAGACCCAGCCTGCTCCGGCCGCTCCGCAGGGCATCTGCCACCGAGCTCTCGGGCCCCGTCGCGACAACACGGGATGCCATCAGCTGGATCCTCCGCGCGCGTCGCCGCTCGGCCGGGTGAGCGGCCACACCGTCACGGTTACTCCGATTCGGTGGTCTCGTGCATGGCGAGCTGCTCGAGGATGGGCTCGATGTGGCCGCCGAGAACCGAGGGCAGGTTGTGCATCGTGAAGTTGATACGGTGGTCGGTGACCCGGTCCTGCGGGTAGTTGTAGGTCCGGATCTTCTCACTTCGGTCCCCGCTTTGCACCATCGAGCGTCGTGTCTGGCCGAGCTCGCGCATGCGCCGCTCCTCCTCCTGCTCGAACAACCGGGATCGCAGCACTGCGAGGGCACTGGCTCGGTTCTGAATCTGCGACCGTTCGTTTTGACACGTGACGACCAGGCCAGTCGGCAGGTGCGTGATTCGCACGGCGCTGTCGGTGGTATTGACTCCCTGTCCGCCGTGGCCGGACGAGCGATACACGTCGATGCGAAGATCCTCGGGTCGAATTTCGACATCCACGTCTTCCGCTTCAGGAAGGACTATCACCGACGCGGTCGACGTGTGAATCCGGCCGCTTGACTCGGTCACAGGTACCCGCTGTACGCGGTGCACGCCACTCTCGAATTTGAGCTTGCCGTACGCGCCGTCACCCTGAACCTCGACGATCGCCTCTTTCACACCGCCGATGCCGATCTCATTGAGATCGAGGACCTGCACCCGCCACCTCTGTTCCTCGGCGTAGAGGGTGTACATGCGAAGCAGCTCCCGGGCGAAGAGGGCCGCCTCATCGCCGCCGGCGCTCGCCCGAATCTCGACAATGGCGTTCTTCCGATCGTTCGGGTCGCGCGGCGTCAGCTCCATCCGCAACTGGTCCAGCAGCCCGTCACGCTCTGCCTCCAGCTCCCGAAGCATGTCGCGCGCCAGCGCTCGAAGCTCCTCATCCGCGCCGTTGTTCAGCTCGCTCCGCGCGGCATCGATTCCCTGCTCGGTGCCTTTGAGGCTCCGGTACAGCGACACGACGTGCTCGAGCTCGGAATGTTCGCGCGCGTACGATTGCAGGCGTTGAATGTCGGACATGAGCTCGGGATCGGCCATAAGGCGCTCCAGTTCCTCGTAGCGGGATTCGAGCTCGGCGAGGCGCTCTATCACGACACCCTCGTTAGGTGGCTACCTGTGCGCGGCGGTACACCGGATCTACCCCGGCAATCGCCGCCGACTCCACTCCATCCGCCAGCAGGACGGGCCGCAAGGCGGCAATAGCCACTTCGACCTGATCGTCAGATGGCTCTCGGGTGGTCAGGCGTTGCAGCCAGAGCCCGGGCTGAAGCAAGAAGCGGACGATTGAAACCCGGTAGAATGCCGCCCCTACTCGCAGTAGCTCGTAGCTCAGTGCCGCAATCAGCGGAACCAGCACGATCCGCTCCACAATACCGACCAGAATTGGGGGATGGCCCAGCAGACCGAAGACGAAGATCGAGATGACAACGACCCAGAGCAGGAAAGCAGTCCCGCAGCGCACATGGATGGTGCTGAAGCGCTGCACCGACGGCACAGTTAGCTCGGCGCCGTGCTCGTACGCATTGACCGTCTTGTGTTCCGCGCCGTGGTACTGGAAGACACGATTCATCTGGCGGAGTCGGCCGATGAGCGCCAGGTACAGAATGAACAGCGCGAGACGCACGGCACCCTCCAGCACCGTCGCCCACACGGAGCCATGAACGGCTGCGCTCCCGGCCCTCGCCAGGAGCAGCGGGAGTACGAAGAAAACGCCGATCGCGAAGGTCATCGAAACGGCCAGCATGCCGCCAACCACCGACCGCGGAATCTCCTGGCTCTCCTCGAGGCGAGCATGGATGCGCGCCGAGAAGAGCATCATCCGCGTGCCGAGGATGAGCATCTCCCAGAGAGCTACGAGTCCACGCGCGAGTGGTAGGCGGGCGAGCCTACCTCGGTAAAGGGTCGCGGGCAAGGTCTCAGTATGCTCGAGCAGCGAGCCGTCGGCGCGGCGCACGACGACAGTCGCCTGGCGCCGGCCACGCATCATCACGCCCTCGATGACCGCCTGGCCACCGTAGTAGAACGGTTTCATTCGCCTATAGTACCCGTACGCCGGCACTCAGGGAAGGAGCGGGGACCGCGTGAGAGAACTTCGGCCCCATGGTCAGGAGAGCTAGAAGTCGCCTGACAACTTCCTACTTGTCGATGTTGAAACGCTTCCGGAAGCGCTCGACCTGGCCGGCGGAGTCCACGATACGCTGGGTGCCCGTGTAGAAAGGGTGGCAATTCGAGCAAACGTCTACCCTGAGCACGCTCTTGGTCGAGCGCGTCTTGAACGAGTTGCCACAAGAGCAATGGACGGTGGCCTCGTCGTAATCCGGATGGATTCCCTGTTTCAATTCCTGGTACCTCTGGTGTTCTGGTTTAGGCAGGTTTCTTGATCTGGCTCGCCAGCAGTCGTATCTGCTTCACCAGACCCGGCAGCTGCTTCATCACGGTCAGACCGAGAGCTGCCGTCTGCAGCCGGTCGCGCTGGTCCGGCTGGACTGGGCGCTTCTTGAGAAAGTGGGCGATCTGTAGTAAAAGGTTCACGGCGATACTCGCGGCCGTGAGGGCGCTGGCGATGATAGTGAGCGTGCGTATGATTGACGAGTCGGTCGGTCGCGGCTCTCCCGGGATCGAGACGTCCCCGATGGCGTTTGAGTCGCTCATTCACTCCTCCAGACAACAAAGCCGGGAGCGTCGGCCCCCGGTTTCGGCACTCGATTCGCCCACAAACTACCGTAATTGTATTCATATTCCCTAGGATTGGTCAAGGAGCGAAGACAGTTAGCGCTCAACCTCGAATCGTCCTTGCGGTCACCGGAAGCATCGCAGCGTTCAAGGCCGCTGCGCTTGCCAGCGAGATGGCGAAGCGAGGGTGGGACGTGCGAGCGATCTTGACGCGGTCCGCCGCACGATTCGTGGCGCCTCTGACGTTCGAGGCCCTAACCGGCCACCCGGTCGGAACCGAGGTGTGGGACGAGCAGCCGGGAACCTCCCGAATGGGGCACCTGGAGTTGGCGCACTGGGCGGGCGTGCTGGTCGTCGCGCCCGCCACCGCCGTCGCTATCGCGCGCCTGGCGCTCGGTCTGGCGGACGACCTCCTCGGCGCCGTTGCCCTGTCGACCCGCGCGCCCATAGTCCTCGCGCCGGCAATGGAAAGTGCGATGTTCACGCATCCTGCCACGCAGCGCCACCTGGCAACTCTGGTGGAGCGAGGCGCCCGGATCGTGGGCCCGGAGCGCGGCCGGCTGGCGTCCGGCTCAGAGGGTATCGGACGCATGGCAGAGCCCGCGAGCATCCTTGATGCGGTGGCGAGCACGGTGGTTAGAAGATCGGACATGACCGGGATGCGGGTGCTCGTCACAGCGGGACCGACTCGTGAAGCGATAGATCCGGTTCGCTATATCGGCAACCGGAGCTCGGGACGGATGGGTTGGGCGATCGCGAACGCCGCCTCGCGGCGAGGTGCTGACGTGTGCTTGATCGCGGGACCGAACGAGCTTACCGACCCGTCCGGCGTGCGCGTCCTCCGGGTCGAATCGGCAGCGGAAATGCTCCGAAGTGTCCTCGATCACGTCGGCGAAGCGGACGCGGTCGTGATGTCGGCGGCCGTGGCAGACTTCCGGCCATCGAGATTCAGCGACGCGAAAGTCAAGCGCGAGGGACAGGTGTCGCTCGATCTGGTACCGACCGAGGACATTGCCGCGGCGGCGAAGGCGGCAGCGCCCGAAGCCATTCATATTGGGTTTGCGCTCGAGACCGAGGACCTGATCGCCCGGGCCCAGGAAAAGCGCAGGCGGAAAGGCCAGGATCTCGTGGTCGGAAATTCCATCTCGGACGAGTTCAGCCCGTTCGGCGCAGACCGCAATCGCGTTGTCTTCGTCTCGGAGGAAGAGGTACGTGAGCTGCCCGAGCTACCAAAGGAGAAGATCGCCGACCTGCTCTGGGATGAAGTCGTGAAACGTGCTCGGCGCTAGGGCGGGCAACTGTCATCGCTCCGTCCGCCAGGAGGTGAACCGCTGCGGGCGCGCGTCCGGGACGCGGCCGTGATACGCAGATCGCATCTGGCGCGAGTGCTCATTCTCCTCTCCTGCGCCTCGGCGATCGGAATCGTGAGCGCGCAGTCCCGTTCCGGTCACTTCGCAGACTCCAACCTATCCTTTGACTACCCGGCCGAGTGGAGTCTGTACCCTTACTCCGGCGTCACGCTGCCGCATCGCAGCGTCGCCGCGTGCCTCAGCACCCGCCCTCTGCGCGACGCATGCGTCAGCTTCTCGCCGTACCGACATCTGCCCAGGGACAGCATGCGCCTGGCCCTGGCGTTCTTCTCCAGTGACCCGGCACCGCGACAGTCATCCTTGATACCTGATCTGACGGTCGGCGGATACCACGTATCTATCGCCCGGGGCATTTCGGACTTCGGCGCCTGCATCGGGATCGGCGCTGCGACTCGGCTGGTCGTCACGGTGGACCTCCGATCGCGCCACGCGTGGTTCCAGCTGGCTGCGGGAATCTGTGGCCCCAACGTCGGTTCGCGCGAAGCGCAAGTTATGCAGCTCTTGAAAACAGTTCGGTTCGGTTAGGGCGCGGCCTCAGCCGGAATCAATCCACGAACACGGCGCCTGCCAGCCGGCCGCCTGCTCTCTCTACCGCGTCGCGGGCAGCCTCGAGGTCTGATCGCAACGTCTTCGCCCGGTAGCCGACCAAGACCACCACATCGACCGCCCGGCATAGGAGGAGGGTCTCCGGGCTGTCGAGGATCGACCCGCCGGCCACGACGGTGTAGCCACCACCCGCGTGGAGGGCTGCGCGCGCCCGCTCGGTCTCGCGCAGCTCCTTCATGTCAATTTGCAGTTCCGTCAGCTCTGCATCCGGCAAACCGGACAGGCGCGATGGCGCGCTTCCGTATCGGGAGTCGTCAGATCCTGGTACGCGAGCCAGGCGTCCGGCGAAACCGGCTTGAGCCGCGGCCGCCGCCACCTCGCGAGCCAGAGGCTCGACCGTCCCTTCAGGCTGCGCCCGCGCCAGGAGCACTGACCGCGCCTCGGGCGCCAGAATCTGGAGCCTCGCCAGCAGCATCGGAGCACCGGTCGACTTCGCCACGACGGAGGATAGTACTACTCAGTGCAGCGTGGCGAGTACCGGCACGCCGAGCGTGCGTTCGAGGTCACGCTTGTCGCGGACCCGTGGATCCAGCGCGTCCCACATCAGGCCCAGTCCGATGGCCAGGAGCACGCCGAGAATGACCCGCAAACCAAAGTTCAACAGGGCGTGGGAGCTCGACGCCGGGCCCACCGAGGCGTCGGAGATGACATTCACGAACGTGCGCTTTGCCATGGCTTTACCCACAAACAGGGCTCGGTCCGACGTCATCGCAGTGCCGAGTACCTGGGCGGCAGCCAGGGCCGACGTTGAATATGCATTCGACACACAGAGGTGAAGAGTTCGATCCAGTCTCGATGCGCTCACCGCCCCATCGATATCCGACGGCGAGGTGTTCGGCAGATGACGCGGAGCGAGCCGTGCGCTCACGTACGCCGCGACGTGCTGAGACTGAGCCACATCATTGATGTCGTCGCCGAAGAAGTTCGCCGCCGACTCCCCGGCAAGTAATTGCGCCGTTGCATTCGTGTCCGCCGCACTGACCATGCCGGGCGCCGTAACGTCAGCCACGTACAGCGTCGTGCAAGCCTGGAAACCGGCTGCATTATGCGCCTTCCGGTAGAGGTAGCCGCTGACCAGTACGTCGAGGGCGATGATCGCGACGAGAATGGGCCAGCGCCGGCGCAGGATCGCGATGTACGGAGCGAGACCCACCATCAGTACGCGCCCTTTCTGCCCAGTACCGCGAGAACCGTACGCAACATGATCCGAATGTCAAGCGAAATTGACCAATTGTCCACGTAGTAGATGTCCATCAGAAGCATTTCGTCGAACGGCAGATCGCTCCGCCCACTTACCTGCCAGACGCCGGTCATGCCAGGCTTCACTTCCAGCCGGCGACGATGCCAGTCGTCATAGGCGTCGACTTCCTGCGGCAGCGCGGGCCTCGGCCCTACGATGCTCATGTCTCCGCGCAGGACGTTCCAGAAGTTGGGCAGCTCGTCCACGGACCAGCGTCGGATGCGTCTTCCGACCTTCGTGCGGCGGGGATCGGCGCGAATCTTGAATACCGGGCCGTCCATTTCATTGAGCTTGGCGAGAGATGGACGCATGGACTCGGCATCCACCGCCATGGAGCGGAGCTTAACGCAGCGGAACCGCTTCCCGCTCAGACCCACTCGTTCCTGCAACACGAAGGCCGGCCCGGGTGATTCGAGTCGGATCAGCAGGCCCACGACAAGAACAATCGGGAGAGTGGCCAGCAGTCCCAAGGTGGCCACGACAATGTCCATGGCCCGCTTTACAGCGCGGGAAAACGGCCTCAGAGCGCTCTCGCGGACGTCGAGGAGCGGGACCCCGGCGATACCGTCGACATTCACCCGGCTGAGGCTCATCTCGAAGAGATCGGGAATGAGCTTCAGGCCGATGCCGTGGTGCTCGCAGAGCTGCAAAATGGTCAGCACCTGGTCGTGTTCGGAAGCAGGGAGCGCTACGACTACCTCGTCGACACTCCCGGAATCCAGGAGGTGTGGGACATCGGCCACGCTGCCGAGAGCGGGAAAACGGCCAAAATCACGTTGCTGGCCGGCGCCGTCCTCGTAAACGAAGCCGGCGGGCTGGTAGCCGAGATCCCGCCGACTCATCATGCTCTGCATGACCATCTTTCCGATATCACTGCCACCCACAACCAGAACCCGGCTCACGCCCCATCCCTTACGGTGGAGCCAACCCTGAACGCCTCGGAAAACGACGCGCCCCGACGTGAGGGCAACGATCGACAGGAGCCACACGTAGGCGATCACAGCACGTGAGTACTCCCAGCTGTGGAGAAGGGCGCTGATGACGACCACAATCGACACTGCGATCGTGACGGTGCTGAACATGGTCGACACCTCATCGACGGTGTCCCGGCTCAGGCGGAATCGGTAAGCGCCTTTGAGCAAGAGCACGAGGATAGTTACGACGAGAAGAATCAGTCCGACCGGCTGGTAATCCGCGAACGACACCTGACTTTGAATAGCCGGGCCGATCTTGAGCGTGTACCTGATCCAGTAGGCAAGTGCGAACGAGCCATATGTCAACCCGCCGTCCCAGAGCGCCAGGAGAACCGGGAGATATCGCAGGTGGCTCCGCGTCCGGCGCGACGCTTCCGTCCCGGCGTTCCTTCGGGCGCGTTCAATCATGATCGAGGTCCGCCGGCCGCTTCCTCATACACCCGCAAGGTTGCGGCAGCCGTACGCTCCCAGGAGAAGAGAGCCGCGCGTTTAAGTCCAGCGCGCATCAACCGGGTACGTTCCGCGTCGTCCTGCAGCGCTTTTGCCAGGGCCACCCGCAGCGCCTCCTCGGAGCCCGGTTCAACCGAAATACACGCGTCCGCCGCCAGCTCCAGCAGCGAGCTCGAAGCCGAGGTGATCGTGGGAACGCCACACGCCATGGCCTCCAGCACAGGTAGACCGAAGCCCTCATAGGCTGAAGGGTAGACGAAAAGATCGGCGCAATTATACCAGCCAGGCAAATCCTCATCCGGGACGAAGCCCTGGAACACCACGTCTGCCTCAGCCCCCAGGTCACGCACCAGCTCGGCAAGATGCTGCCTGGCCCAGCCGGAACCGCCCGCCAGCACCAGCGCATGAGGTATCCCTATCGATTTCCGCAGAGCGGCGTAGGCTCGAATCAGGACGTCAAGGTTCTTGCGCGGCTCGAGCGTGCCGACATGCAGGATGTACGGCCGGCCGGCGAGAACCCGAGTCTTGAACGTGTCTCGGTCCGGTTTCGAGAGAACGCGGAAGGCACCGTCCACGCCTTGATACACGACCCTGATCTTCTCCTCGGGCACGCCCAGCAGGCGAACAAGATCGCTCCGGGTGCTGTTCGACACGGCGACGACGAGGGTGGCCCGCTCAGCACTCGCGCGTATCGCCCGCCTGAGGTACCCAGGGCGCCCGCGACGGAAGCGCTGGGGATGGGCA
This sequence comes from Chloroflexota bacterium, assembly GCA_035295425.1. Lineage (GTDB taxonomy): Bacteria > Chloroflexota > UBA5177 > UBA5177 > UBA5177 > DATGJB01. The sequence continues at coordinate 13,262 of DATGJB010000224.1, forward strand.
AGGAAGGCCAGATCGTGGACGGTGACAACGCTGGCGCGCCTGACCACTGCCGCCGGCAGCACGTTCACCGGCGCATGGACAAGGTCAAGCTGTGACTGACGAGCGACGATCGGAACGTAAATCTGTTCGAGCGCAGTACGCGTGAGCGGATTCGTTACGGTGAGTCGTGCCCGTACGGCCTGCACACCGCGCGGCACCGGCAGATCGCTCGCGACGAATGCCGAGTACGAATTTTCCGGACCGAGCCGTGGCAGCCAGTTGAGCAGCTGTTTCACATACACGCTGACCCCTGCGGCTCGGTACCCGGTCCCCGCGTGCGCGAGGTAGGCGATGATGCCTACACGCACGAAGGACGCCGGTGCCCCAGAATGCGAACGTCGCCCTGGCGTCGTGTGATGCGTTCATCGTCCAGGTGTTCGAGGAACGCCAGCGCGTATTTCCGCGAGGTTTGCGCCGCGTCCCGTAGCTCCGACACGCTCACCGAACCGCCTCTGTCGATCAGGTCAAGAGTCAGTTTCAGCAGTGCTTCGTAGGCTTCACGCGCCAGATACAGGCCATTGCCGAGATAGACGATCTGTCCGGACTCCGCGAGCGCCGCTAGCAGGCGAGATTCGACGCCGAGCTCCGAACGGAGCTCCGCTTCCCGCGGCGGAGAGAAGCCGGCGGCGCGAAGGACCTCTACCACGCGTGCAGCGACGTCTCCCTGGAGCGCATCGCCCGGATCGTATTCGGCGGCGGAGACGAACGCTCCGCTTGACCGGACCACGCTCTCGTCCTGAAGTCGCAGCAACGCCGCTTGCCAGTTGCGGCCGCGCCAGCCGACGCGTCGTCTCAGCTCAGCGGATTGAATGCCACTTTTGAGCGGGTTCTCCTCGTGAAACTGTTTCAGGACGGTGGCAGTGGAACCAACCAGACGGGACCACTGGCGTCCGCTCAGGTAGCCGTCTCCTACCACCGCAACCTCCCCTTGCGCCACCAACCGGCTCAACGCGGCGTCCACCAGCGACTCATCGGCACCAAGCGTGGAGCCGATTTCGTCGCGACGCATCAGCCGGCCGGGAACCAGGAGAGCCATAACAAGGGCCGTCGTGTCCTTTGAAGACAGCAGCCGCAGACGTTCCAGCGCAGCTGAATCGAAACGCCGGTGGTGCGGTGAGACGTCCACCACCGTGCCCCCCGCCACGGTGCGCGCCGGTGAAGGCAATCGAAGCACGAATTTCTGGCCGCGAACCACCGCCAGCGGCCTGCCCGCTCGAATCTGCACCCACGCCTCTACTCCGGGGCGAATTTCCGGTTCGCCAAGCACTGTCACGACGCTGGGTGCCTCGGCAGCTCCGACGTGAATCGTTGCGCGAGTGCCATGCGCCAGCGGCTGCTGCGCACTGTCCACCACCCGAATCCGAGCATCGAATCGACGTGTCGGAGTGACGCGCCGCGGCGGCGCGAGGACATCACCGCGCGAGATCCGGTCATGCGCGACGCCCGCCAGATTGACGGCAACCCGACTGCCCGGGATGGCAACCTCGACAGTCCGACCATGCGTCTGAAGACCCCGTATGCGTGCCGACAATCGCGCGGGCGTCAACTCGACGTCGTCCCCGACGGTCAAGGGGCCGGCGTGCAACGTACCGGTGACGACCGGGCCGAAGCCTCGACGGACAAAGACCCGATCGACCGGGAGGTATGGCTGCCCGAGCTCCGCCCGGGAAGTGGGAGCTGCCACCGCGCTGTCTAGCGCCGCCAACAGGCGACCGATTCCCGCGCCGCTTACCGCGCTCACCGGAATCCGAGGGCTGGCGGCGAGCGTGCGACCCGCCAGGAGCTCGCGAACCTCCTCGTCGACCAGCTGCAGCATATCATCGTCGACCAGGTCCGATTTGGTCAATGCGACGACCGCCGAGTCGATGCCCAGCAGTTCGAGAATGTCGACGTGCTCGCGGGTCTGCGGCATCACTCCCTCGTCGGCGGCTACGACGAGTAGCGCCACGTCCACGCCGCCGGCTCCCGCTAGCATGTTCTTGATGAACCGCTCGTGGCCGGGCACGTCTACGATGCTTGCCTCTCGACCCGAGGGGAGTCGCAACCAGGCGAATCCGAGATCGATAGTCATGCCCCGCGCCTTCTCCTCGGCCAGCCGATCCGGGTCGATTCCCGTCAGACGGCGCACCAGGGCGGACTTACCGTGATCGATATGGCCGGCAGTCCCGATGACTTTCATGCGTTTCGCTCTGGCATCCTACCACGCAAGCCCGGCGCCTGTCCGGATTCCGTACAGAGTTATGGTACGTACGAGCCGAGTGGTTATCGAATTGTTCGATTTTTAGTACACTTGGAGGGCTTCCCGGAACTGCGACATCCCTGCCAGCAGGCTGGTTCGCATGCTCGCCAAAGGGGGTTCCAGGGAACCGCGAACAGTTCCGTCGCGCGGCGAAAGGACAGACGTTGGACGAGAAGAAGCTCATTCTGGTCGCAGACGACGACCAGTCGATCCGCGGCCTGCTTCAAAACTTCCTGGAAGGCGAGGGCTTCCGCACGATCGAGGCGAAGTCAGGGCGTGACGTGATCCAGATGATCACCAAACAGCGGCCGGACCTCCTGATCATGGATGTGCGGATGCCCGGCATGACCGGGTTGGAAGTGCTCGATCAATTGAAACGGATGCGTGTCGACGACGTGCCGGTTCTCACGATGACTGCCTACGGCACATCAAACATCGCAATCGAAGCCATCCAGCGAGGTGCGTACGACTACGTCACCAAGCCATTCGAGCTGGACGACCTGCTGATGACGGTTCGGCGCACACTGGACCATCAGGATCTCGCCCGGCGCGTGCGTGCCGTGGACGAGACGATTCGCGATCCGCTCGACAACATCATTGGCAATACGACGGCCATGCAGCACGTGTACAAGACGATCGGCCGCGTGGCGCGCTCCGACGCCACGATCCTGGTGACGGGCGAGAGCGGAACCGGCAAGGAATTGGTGGCGGGCGCGCTCCACTTCAACTCCCATCGCCGTACCGGTCCATACGTCAAGGTGCCGTGCGCCTCGTTGACCGAGACGCTGCTGGAGAGCGAGCTGTTCGGCCATGAAGCTGGCAGCTTCACGAGCGCGGTGAAGACCCGCAAGGGTCGTTTCGAGATGGCCGATAAGGGCACGATCTTCCTTGACGAGATTGGCGAAATGTCGCTCAACACGCAGAAGAAGCTGCTGCGCGTGCTCCAGGAAAAGGAGTTCGAGCGGGTCGGCAGTAACACGCCCATCAAGGTGGACACCCGCGTGATTGCCGCCACCAACCGCGACCTGGCGGAGGAGGTTGCCGCCGGGAGATTCCGCGAAGACCTCTACTACCGGCTCAACGTCATCGCACTCGAGTTGCCGCCGCTTCGTGAGCGCATGGATGATGTCCCATTGCTGACCGAGCATTTCCTGCAGAAGTACCGGTCCGACTCTCCGGACAACACGCCTCGCATCTCGGAGGAGGCGCTGGAGCGGCTCATGGGCTATGACTGGCCGGGTAATGTGCGGGAACTCGAGAACACGGTTCACCGAGCCATCATCCTGGCGCGGGGATCAGTCATCACCCCCCAGCACATCGTTTTTACCGGGGCTCCCGGTCGCCGGGGCCCGGAGAGCGACGAGGAGATTTCCGACAAGGTCGCGGCGGGAACACCGCTCAAGGACATCGTGGCCCAGGTGGAGCGCGAGGCGATCGAGGCGGCGCTGCAGCAGACGGGCGGCAATCGGTCGCAGGCGGCAAAGCGCCTCGGAATCAATCGAGGTATGCTCTACGCCAAGATGCGGGAGCATGAGATGGCGCCGGCATGAGCATGGGGCCGGCGCGTCGCACGTACCAGGTCACTCCGCCGAGTAGCTGCCACTCCGGCCGCCACTCTTGTGTGTTACCCGCACGTCATGCAGAGACGCGGACCGGTCCACGGCTTTCACCATGTCGTACAGGGTGAGGGCCGCAACGGTCACCGCGACCAGCGCTTCCATCTCGACGCCGGTAGAGGCTGTCGTGCGGGCTTGGGCGATCACTTCGATTCCCGGTTCCTGCCGACAAATCTCGAAGTCCACTGTCACCTGAGCAAGAGGCACCTGGTGACAAAGGGGAATCAGGTCGCTGGTCTTCTTGGCAGCCATGATGCCGGCGACGCGGGCCACACTCAGCACGTCTCCCTTCGGAGTGCGGCCTGCCTCGATCAGATCGAGCGTAGCCGCTTCCACGGCGAGTCGCCCTCGGGCCACTGCCTGGCGCGCGGTCGCCGACTTCTTCGAGACGTCAACCATTCGTGCCGCACCGGCCTCGTCGACATGGGTCAACCGTCCGCCGTCTGCATCCATATGGCTATCGCGCCCGGAGTCGGGCGGCTACACCGCTGTGCACCGACGGATTCCGGCCGGCACTTGCCAAGCAGGCATTGTGGGGTACGCTAGGCACCCGATAGAATTCTGCGGCTTTGCCCAATTCACGCCTCGACGGAGTATACCGTGCGATTTTCCCTGCGCGGCACGCTGGCCGCGCTAAAGGCCGCGGCCACCCTGCGACGTCTGCAACTGCCGTTTAGCCAGATAGAACAGCGACGGCGCGGATTCGTCATCCTGCAGATCGACGCCCTCTCGGCGGATGACCTGCAGCGGGCCGTCGCCCTGGGGCACATGCCACACCTCCGGAAAATGCTCGAGAGCGGATACCGGCTCTCGACCTGGCGGTGCGGCGCCCCGAGCGACACGGCCGCCATTCAGTGCGGATTGATGTACGGCAATAAGCTCGATATCCCAGGCTTCTACTGGTACGACCGACGTCGCAACCGGCCGGTCATCTGCAGCTGGCCGCTCGACATGGCAGGCGTCGAGGCCGATAACGCCGCGGGTAGGCCCGGACTCCTGCGACACGGCAGCGTGTACATGGGCATGGCCGCCGGAGGGGCGCAACGAGCGGTGCTTACGACCAGCGCGTTGGGCCGCACCCGATTCCCGCCACGCCTGACCGGCATCGACGTGTTTCTGCTGCTGGTGCTCAATCCGTGGCGCCTGGCCCGAGCAGCCGCGCTCACGATAGCCGAGGTGTTCATCGAGCTATACGAACAGCTTTCGGCGCGCCTGCACCACCGGTATGTGGCGCCGGAGGGAATCTTTCCCTTGACTCGCGCCTTCACGCACGTCCTTTTTCGGGAGCTGACAACCCTCGGCATCCGCCTCGATATCTTCCGCGGCGTGCCGGCCATCTATGCCAATTACATCGGCTACGACGAGGTTGCGCACCATTTGGGGCCGCGCAGCACCCCCGCCTATCGGGCTCTCCGCGCCCTGGACCGGCAAATTCGGGACGTGCAGCGGGCGATCGAACGGATCGCTCTGCGCCCGTACGACCTGTTCGTGATGAGCGACCACGGAATGACGGAATCACTGCCGTTTCACCACCTCTACGGCCAGACGCTCGGTCAGTTCATCGCCGAGCACGGCGTCGATCCTCCCGCCGCCAGCGAGCTCGAGTCGAGATCGTATCGCGACCTCGCCACTCTGCAGCAAATCGAGGAGCTCTCAGCCGAGATCGGTCCGCGCACGAGCTCCGTGACGCAGTTCGCGGTAGACCGCGCCATGCGCCTCGCCATGCGAATCGGCACGGGCCCGCTGCAGGCAGGTCTCGCCGAGCGGTCGGATAGTCCAGTGCTCGCTATCTACTCGAGCGCACTGGCAAACGTGTACTTCACATCGCTTCAGCGGCGAGCGGACATTGACGATATCGATACGGTCGCCCCCGGATTGCTTCCGGCCCTGACGCAGCACCCAGGCGTCGGGCTGGTGCTGGTTCGCGAGGGCGACACAATTCGGGCGTTTCACGGCACGGAGAGCGTCGTACTCGACGAGGCCGCGCCGGAGGACGTCGAGTTCCTCCGGCTGTACGACGAGCCTGAGCTGGTCCGGGAGCAGCTGCTTGCCCTGGCGCGAATGCCGAGCGCCGGCGATCTGCTCGTATTCGGCGCCTATGACGGGCACCGCGTCGTGAATTTCGAGGATCATGGCGGCGCGCACGGCGGCCTCGGAGGCGTTCAGATGTTCCCGTTCATGGTGGCGCCGATCTCGGCGGGGCTCGAGTTCTGCCAGGTCACCGACGCCACGCAGCTGAATCTTCTGTTTGCAAACCGGTATCAGGCCACCGGGCGAACACGTCCTTCGCAGGACGGACCGATAGATCCGGACGAGCGCGGAACACTCGCCGTCGCCGGGTAGCGGGATCGACCACAGGATTAGGCGGCGGCATTGACACGTCGGGGCGAGAACCGATATGTATAAGCGGTTATTTAATCAATTATGCTTTATGGGACAAATGTGGTGCACGATCTCTCGACGTTCTTCCGGGCGCTGGCAGACCGCAAGCGGCTGCGCATGCTGGAGTATCTGGCGCAGCACGAGCACGTCCCGGTCTCCGACCTCGGGCTCGCGCTACGAATGAGTCAGCCACTTATCTCTTGGCACCTCCGAATCCTTCGCCGCGCCGGGCTGGTGAAGACTCGTCGATCCGGTCGGCAGGTCCTGTGCTCGCTGAATAGAGCGGCGATCGTCTCATATCAGCGGCGTCTTGATCAATCGCTTTCCCTTCAGGTTCTACCCGCCGTCGAGGAGGAGCCGGTCGCCGGCGCCTCGCGCGCGGCCACATCGGCGCTATCGAAAGGAGCATAGCTTTGGCGACAGTACGGGTCGGCATCATCGGAGTGGGCAATTGCGCTTCGTCGCTCGTTCAAGGAATCGAGTACTACCGGAATGCAGCCGACGACGATTTCGTCCCCGGCCTCATGCACGTCAACCTGGGCGGCTACCACATTCGCGATATCGAGTTCAGCTGCGCCTTCGACGTGGATGCCGACAAAGTGGGGAAGGATCTCTCTGAGGCAGTTTTCTCTGGCCAGAACAACACGTACAAATTTTCCGACGTCCCTCACCTCGGGGTGCGGGTCGAACGAGGGATGACGCACGACGGCATCGGCAAGTACCTCTCAGAAGTGATCACCAAGGCTCCGGGACCCACCGCCGATGTCACCCAGATTCTCCGTGAGACCGGCACGGACGTAGTCGTCAGCTATCTGCCGGTCGGGAGCGAAGAGGCGACCAAGTGGTACGTGGAACAGATCCTCCAGGCCGGATGCGCGTTCGTGAATTGCATTCCGGTGTTCATAGCCAGAGAGCCCTACTGGCGAGGTCGATTCGAGAAGGCCGGCCTGCCCATCATCGGCGACGACATCAAGTCCCAGGTCGGTGCCACCATCGTGCACCGAGTCCTCACGAGCCTCTTCCGTGATCGCGGCGTGCGAGTCGAGCGGACGAGCCAGCTCAACGTGGGCGGGAACACCGATTTTTTGAACATGCTGGAGCGCGAGCGCCTCGAGTCGAAGAAGATCTCGAAGACCAACGCCGTCACCTCGCAATTGGGCTACGAGCTCGAGCCGGAGAATGTGCATATCGGACCGAGTGACTACGTCGCCTGGCTCACCGATCGCAAGTGGGCATATATCCGGATGGAGGGCCGCTCATTTGGGGACGTGCCGCTCAACATGGAGATGAAGCTTGAGGTCTGGGACTCACCCAATTCAGCGGGTGTGGTGATCGACGCTGTGCGCTGCGCCAAACTCGGACTCGACCACGGCATCGCGGGCGCCCTCGAGGGACCATCCGCTTACTTCATGAAGTCACCCCCGGTCCAGCACAAGGACGAGCAGGCGAGAGAGCTGACCGAGGCATACATCCGTGCCACGGCTCGCCTCGATGAGCCGGTCGGTGCCGAGGCGTTGCGCTGACTCTATGGCGCTGTATCTGGTCATTCATATCGGGGCCTTTCTCTCCCGAATCGTTCCGCGGCGCTGGCGGTATCTCGTGGGCACCGCGGTGGGCGACACGGTGTACATGGTCTGGGCGCGCAAGCGGCGCATTCTCAAGCAGAACACCGCGACAGTCTTGGGCCTCGACGTGCGCGCCCGCCAGGTGGCGATCCACGCCCGCAAGTCGATGCGCAACTACTGCAAATACCTCATCGAGTTCCTCGAGCTTCCCACCCTGTCGCCTGACCACGAAGCGGTAGCCGGCATGAAGATCCACGGACTGGAACACTTCGTGGCCGCCCTGGAGCGCGGCAAGGGAGTCATCGTCGCCACCGCCCATTTCGGCACGATCGAAGTACCGGGGCTCCGGCTCCTGCACTTTACCGACGCGTTCCACGCCGTATATGACTCGTTCAAGCCCAAGTATCTCGACGATCTGATACGACGCAAACGGCGCGAGAAGCGCATCATCCCAGTTCCTGTCTCAAATGTGCGCGAGATGCTGCGCGTGTTGCGACAGGGCGGCGTGCTGGCGATGCTGTTCGACAAGCCGGTTGGTGCCGGTCGGGGCGTCCCGGTCCGCTTCTTTGGGCGGGAAGCCGCTGTGCCGGCCGGTCCAGCGGTCCTGGCCATGAAGACCGGCGCCGCCATCGTGCCGGTCTTTACCTTCCGGCGGCCCGACCTCACGTTCGAATGCGTGGTGTTTCCGCCGATCCCGCACCCCGAGACCGGCGATCGCGACCGGGACTCGGTGTCCATTATGCAGAAGCTCATGGACGCGCTCCAGACGATGGTCCGCGAGCATCCCGATCAGTGGTATATGTTCCGGCCCATGTGGCCGGACGCGATTCGCCCCCGTCGCTCAACCGGACGGCGCGCGGCCGCGGACGGCCCGCCCTTGTGAACGCCGGGACGCTCGCCCTGTACGGCGCACTGCGGGCAGCGTCCGTATTCGTGCGGAGGGTGCCGGTGCGGGTGAGCTATGCCCTCGCATCCGTCGTCGGTCTCCTCGCGTATTGCCTCTTTCCGTTGCCCCGGCGGGCAATCGACGCGAATCTGCGAGTGGCGCTTCCCGAGGCTGGGCGGCGCCGCCGCGCCGCGCTGGCTCGGTCGGCTTTCCGCACCGATGCGCTCAACTGGGTCGATACACTGCGTATCCCATCACTGGCAGACGAGGACATCGCTCGGATGGCCTCGGTTAGAGACTGGGACCTCGTGGACCGCAGCCTGAGTCACAACCGTGGATTGATCATGCTCACGATGCACCTGGGCAACTTCGACCTGGTCGGACAGCTGTTAAGCGCCACCGGTCACCGCGTGACCGTTCCGGTGGAACGTATGAGGCCGGAGCGACTGTTCCGCTTTCTGGTGGCCCAGCGTGCCAGCAAGGGCATCAGTATCGTGCCCATGGACGGCGCCGCGAGACTGCTGCTCGCCGCTCTGCGGCGCGGTGAGATCGTCGGGCTGGCGGCCGACCGCAACATTCAGGGCAGGAGCGTGCAGGTTGAGCTGTTCGGCCGGGCTACGGAGCTGCCGGCCGGGCCCGCTGCACTGGCGCGCCACACCGGCGCCCCTGTCCTCCTCGGCATTGGCTTGCGGGCTGACGACTACCGGTACGTCGGAATCGTGCGCGGGCCCATTCCAATGGAGCGCACCGGCGACGCAGCCCGA
>DATGJB010000225.1:0-3183 GCA_035295425.1 Chloroflexota bacterium
GCGCGCGGTGTCGGGCGACACGCGAGAACGCGGAGAGTCGCCTTCAGTCGCGCAGTGAACGACACGGACTGCGCCCCAACCGGTGGAGGGGGACCGCTCAGGCCAGAACGGGTACCGCGCTGAGGGGCTCGAAACGCGCCATGAAGTGGCGGAGAGTTGGCGGCTCAGACACGATCTGGTAGCCGCGCAGCTCGCCGGCGCGCGCCGCCACGTCGAGGATCACCTCGATGACGTATTCGATGTGGCTCTGCGTGTAGGTGCGGCGAGGAATAGCGAGACGGACCAGGTCCATCGTCGCCGGCGATTCCGTTCCATCCGGGTGCCGGCCGAACATCACCGTGCCGATCTCGCACCCGCGAATCCCTCCAGCTTCGTAGAGGGCGACTGCCAGCGCCTGCGCCGGGTACTGCAGCGGCGGAATGTGGGGTAGCAGCGCACGCGCGTCGAGGTACACGGCATGTCCCCCGACCGGCCGGACGATAGGAACTCCGGCGTGAATCAGGGCATCGCCCAGATATTCGGTGGAGCGTATGCGATAGCGCAGATAGTGCGGGTCAACGCACTCGCGCAGGCCCTGCGCGATCGCCTCGAGATCCCGCCCGGCAAGGCCGCCGTAGGTGGGAAAGCCCTCGGTGAGGATGAGGAGATTGCGGCAGCGGTCCGCCAGATCATCATCGTCGAGTGCCAGCCAGCCGCCGATGTTTGCCAGTGGGTCCTTCTTGGCGCTCATGGTCATGCCGTCGGCGAGCGATGCCATCTCGCGCACGATATCGGGGATGGTGCGTGCCCCGTACCCGTGCTCCCGGGTGTGGATGAACCAGGCGTTCTCCGCGAAGCGGCAGGCGTCGAGGAAGAGGGGCACGCCGAAGCGATCGCAGATGGCGCGAACGCCGCGGAGATTCTCCATCGAAACCGGTTGCCCCCCGCCGGAGTTGTTGGTGATCGTGACAAAGACGGCTGGAATCGCGGCTGCCCCGTACTCCGCCAGGAGGACGGTCAGCGCATCCAGGTCCATGTTGCCCTTGAAGGGATGAAGGGTTGACGGTTCACGGCCCTCGGGGATCACCAGGTCGACGGCACGGGCGCCGGTGTATTCCACGTTCGCCCGGGTCGTGTCGAAGTGCGTGTTGTTGGGGATGATCTTGCCCGGCCCACCGATCACGGTAAACAGGATCTTCTCGGCAGCCCGACCCTGGTGCGTCGGGATCACGTGCTTGAACGGGAAAAGCTCGCGTACGCTCTCGACAAACACGTACCAGGATGGGGAGCCCGCATAGCTCTCATCGCCGTGCTGGATCGCAGACCACTGATCGCGCGACATGGCGCCGGTGCCGGAATCGGTGAGCAGATCGATCAGGACGTCGTCGGCGTGCAGGTTGAACAGATTGTAGCCGGCCTCCCGGATGGCCTGACGCCGCTCCGCCTCGGTAGTGATGCGCAGTGGCTCGACGGAGTGGATCCGGAACGGTTCGATGATCGTATGAGCGGACATCCTTGACGTTCTCCACACTTCCACGATGGCGTTGCAAGAAAAGAAGCCGGTCAGACGTCGCCAATCCTGGCTACCGTTTCCAGGACGTTGTCCTCGTTGCCGGGACTTCGTCCAGCCAAACGTCCACCCCGTGCAGAGTGAGCATCCGGTAGTGGATCAATCGACGTTCGATCGACTTCTCACCCGCACAATAGGACTTGAACCTCGTGGTTTCCATCGGTTCTCCACCCGATATTTCTCTTCTCCAGGTACGAGTGGGGGCATTCCGCCGGGGCAGGGAGGAGAGTCAGGCCTGAGAGGGTGCCAATATCGGGTACTCGACCGATAGAGCCGGCTGCCCAACGGGAGTACGGTGACGCTGAAGGCGGCTGTCAACGCTGTCGATACAGGGGGAGAATGCCATGTCCGACACCAGGGAGATCACCAGAGATGAAGTGCTTGCCTACCATCACGGCGAGCGCTGCGGAAAGCTTCAGATCCAGGCGACGAAACCGCTCTTGAGCCAGCGCGACCTATCCCTGGCCTACACGCCGGGTGTCGCACACGCGGTTCTTGCCGTAGACGAGGAGCCGGTTCGCGCCTATGACTACACTGCCAAGGGCAACCTGGTGGCAGTGGTGTCCAATGGAACGGCGATTCTTGGGCTCGGTAACCGGGGTCCGATCGCCGCCAAGCCGGTGATGGAGGGCAAGGCCCTGCTCTTCAAGCAATTCGCCGATGTCGACGTGTTCGATATCGAGCTGGATGCGGCGACGCCGGACGAGATCGTGGCGGTGGTAAAAGCGATCGCCCCCGGCTTCGGCGGAATCAACCTGGAGGATATCGCCGCGCCGGTCTGCTTCGAGGTGGAGAAGCGCTTGCGTGCCATGCTGGACATTCCCGTCTTTCACGACGACCAGCACGGAACGGCGATCATTGCCGCGGCCGCACTGGTCAACGCGCTCAGCCTTACCTCGCGCGCCACGAAGGATGCCAGGATCGTCATCATCGGCGCCGGCGCCGCCGGCATTGCCTGCGCCCAGATGTTCGTGTCGCTGGGCGTGCCGGTCGATCACATCACGATGTTCGATAGTGCCGGTATGATCTGCCGCGACCGAAGCGATCACATGAACCCGTACAAGGCGGAATTCGCCCGGCCCGGTCCGGCTCTGACACTCCAGGAAGCGCTGGCCGGTGCGGACGTGCTGCTTGGACTGTCTGCCGCCAACAGTGTCACGCCGGAGATGCTGCTGGGCATGGCGCCGAATCCAATCCTCCTCCTCCTGGCAAATCCGGATCCGGAGATTCGGTACGAGCTGGCGATCGAGACCCGGCCGGATGCCATCGTGGCCACGGGGCGGTCGGACTATCCCAACCAGGTGAACAATGTTCTCGGCTTTCCGTTCATCTTTCGCGGCGCGCTCGACGTGCGAGCAACCACCGTCAACGAGGAGATGAAACAGGCCGCTGCCACGGCACTGGCGCGCCTGGCGCGCGAACCTGTTCCTGACAGCGTGCTTCGTGCCTACGGACTCACCCAGTTGCGATTCGGCCGGGACTACATCATCCCGAAGCCCAACGACTCACGGGCTCTGGAATGGGTGGCATCCGCCGTCGCCGAGGCTGCCATGGAGAGCGGCGTGGCGCGGCAGGCGGTGGATCTGGCCGAGTACCGGGATCGACTGCGCGATGTCCAGCAACCAGGGCGGCGC